>NZ_CATNVE010000005.1:0-247353 GCF_951230145.1 Dysgonomonas sp. Marseille-Q5470
TGTTAGTATTTGTTAATAAAATAAAGAATCTTAACAACCAAATGAATGTTAAATCATCCTATTTTACTCCCATAGGTGGTATACTTTTGAATTATTCTGGTGGTATACTTTTCAAGTATTATTTACATTATTTCCATGTTTGCTACTTTTTATTTTTCTCGTGCTACATAATTTCAAATATATGTAACATATTTCAGAATATCAAACAATATGTAGCAAACTAAAAAAGACCTACAAATCAAATACTTCATTGATTTATAAGTCTTTTAGGTTTTAATTAGATTTTCTAAAATCTTAAAAGTGGAGCTGGAGGGACTTGAACCCTCGTCCAAACAAGGAACTAATTTGCTTTCTACATGCTTATCTTCGCTTAAGTTTTCGTGAATGAGCAAGACCGAAGCCACCAACTCAAACCTTAGCTTTTTTATTTCAGATAAGAGCCAAAGCCTCTCCTATCCTATCTCCGATTTGTCTGCACCACCTGATCGGCACGCTTCGAAGCCACAGCTTCCGAGTGATGTCTTGTCCTTACACCTGTGCAAGGATTAAGCTAGAATCTACTATACTTCGATTAAGCAGCAAGAGCGTAATTGTTATTGCCAGTTAAATTTGTGACGTCTGAGATTATAGTGCCAGCCGACTACGCACTGCATGCTTACAAACCACTTCATCTCGCTGTCAAAGCCAGTCAGCCCCGTTGGTTTATTTTCGCTTGATATATAACGCTTTAATATCAAACTTTAGATATCGAGTAACAAATAATGCGAAACATTTGTCTAAACAATATCCGATACAAAGATAACTCTTTTTTAGGATATACAACATATCAAGCCAAAGCTATTACAATTTCACGTATTGTAAATAAAAGGTATACTACTTTAAACACTTCAAAGTCCTCTAAAATCATCTCCCCCTAAACGACTAATAATTTCTCTCTTCTTGTCAATTCAAAAATATCCTTTATCTTTGCACACGCTACAACCGGAGGACAAAGGAGAGGTGCTCGAGTGGTTGAAGAGGCACGCCTGGAAAGTAAGCTTCTATATAAAAATACTACTTCGTAAATAATATTAGATCAATAACTTACCAGCAATATTTTTACTTAAATTTGTTTCAATCGTAATATTGTACACACTTTTGTGCACGCTATGCGTTGATTAATACTAATTTGATTTATTTTATACATCCAACCTCTATGTATAATAAAGGTCAGATGCACGTTTTTTGTTAATTATTTCTCTTTAAAATAGTAATTCATCTTCTTCTATACAAAAATGATGAATAATTGGTGATAAATTTTGTTCTTCCACTGTACAATGACATATAACCTCATGTTCTAATTCGTCAAAAGATATTTCACATTCGCACAAGAAGCTTCTATTAAAAGTTTCTTTGTCAATCTCATATTCTTTTAATCTAATCTGAGATAAATTTCCATTTGTAAATTGTATATATACCTCTTTCTTATACTTAGTTTCATCTTTGTCAATTCCAAAAGGTTTATGCTTAAGATGGTATGGTCTTAGCTGTATCATTAATTCTCCAGTAAACCAATATGCCTTAACTTCTGCTTCATTGTCGAAATAAGTAGATAAATAAGCTTTTGTCTTTCCTTCAACCCAGCCAAATAACTCGATTAGATATAATGTATTGTTAATTAGCTTCCAACCTGCCAAATAAGGTTTGCTCAATTTTATAACTGATTTTTCAGTCTCTATGTATTGGTCAAAGGGTTCTCCTTGTAATTGGACTTTTACTTCATTTATAATTATACAGTCTGCCATTGTGTGTGTTATGAGCCTGATTTCTTTATCATCCAAATGATTACTAAAACAGATAAGACAATCAATGCTCCTGTATTCTTTTCTACAAAGTCACTAAGTGCTGCGATAACAATTATAATAACGAGTCCTATTGTTGCAACGGTTAAACACCCTACACCATCTTCTTTCTTTGCATTATCATCCATACTGCTATTCAATATATCTGCGCTTTATTTTTAAAGCTATTTCATCAATGATACAATATATTTCATAATAGCTGATTAATCGAGATGGGGTTGTAAAATTTTCTTTTAACGCATCTGATGTATTAGCGATTATTTGTTCTATTTCTTTTTCTTTAGATTGACTCTCATTATATTTGTCACTTTTGACAAATCCTATTATTGACTTATCAAACTCTGCCTCAATAGATGTATACATATTTTTGATCATTGTATTTTTAAACTCAAGGTCTCTTTTTTTTTCTCTTTTATCCTTCAAATAATAAATAACACCTAATACGATTGCTATTATAGCTCCATTCATAAGACCTACAGCAATACCTTCTCCTGAACTTGATAATAATACATGTAGTAATTCCATTATTATCTGAATTTAAATGAATTAATAATCTGGTTGATTGCTTCTTTTTCTTCTGCGTATGAGATAGATCTATACGTAAAAGTTACTATATAGGCTGTGCTATCATTACTTTTAAAGAAAAATTGTTGTTGAATTACAGGTGTCTCGTTTGAAGTAAATTCAGATAAGATTATTAGACATTCTCTATTCTTGAACTCTACTCTCGTTTTTGATTTGATTTTATAATCTGAAAATACTTCTCTCATTTGTTTCTCTGATTTTTGCGTAAAAAGAGCGTCTACACTTTTTGCATTATTAGAAACAATAATATTGATATTATTTTTAAACTCATATTCTGAATTTATTTCAGTAAATGTAGCACAGATATATTTATTAGGATTTTCTACCAAAGTCCAATTTTTAGGGTATGCAATTGAAAAAGCCCCAAAGCCTGTTTTAGAAAAAATATTGTAATCACTCTCATCTACTATGGCATTTTCATCGTAGACAGGTTCAGATGATGTATCAGCAATAAAATCTTGCTGTGGAAATTTGGGCTTAAAATTCTCTCTTGAAGAGTTTGGAGAGTTGTTACATTGAGTAAATAAGATAATGACAGCTAACGACCAATAATATCTGAAATAAATATTCATAAAATAATTGAATTATGTTTGGCTTACTCTAAGAGTTTTCAGCAACCCTCTGCACCACAAAAAGAGGCGTGGTACTACCTTACTAAGTTCAAAGGTATCACCACAACACCCAAGCCATAACAAGAAGTCCACGCCAATAGCATGAACATTTACTTATTATTGTTGTGGCTTGTCTAAAAAGTGGTGATTTCTTGAACCAACAAATAATAATGCAAATGCACTATATAATATGTTTCGAATTTTCTATTTATCCATAGGCAACGATTATAGTTTATACAAAAATATAAATTCTTGATGACTATCAAATCATTTAATGAATAATAAAAATCTTAACATCTGGCGTGGACTATTTTTTTCCTATCATAATGAAAGAGAAAATTCTTTCAATTCAGTTATGACCTTCGATTCCTAGACTTGATATAAGCCAAAAGAAACTTTATAAGGATCACTACGATACCAATTAGCAACCAAATTAAGCCATTTAATGCGTTATTTGTCATAATTACACAGCATTAATTATACATCATGGGGGCTAACCCCTCTTATCATAACATGGCGGGGGTGAGTTTATGTCTACATGGCTCACAAGCACACAGTATATTTTGTTAAATATATAGGTTCATACGTGTATGATGGTATACACTTATTACCTAAAAAAGAAGGGGATATTAATAATCTTGTATTCAAATACAAAAAAAAATCCAATAGAACATATAATTTAATCTATTGGATAGTATTACGATTTTTGTACGATTAGTTGAGGTTTGGAGTAATTTTTTTTATGATTTCTTGGTCTAAATCTTTACTTTGATAGTTCCAGCATTCAGGTTTTAGTTTTGGCTCTATACCAATACACTTAGCCAATTCGCCCATCATAATATTAAATATATATCCTTCATTGCCTACGGTAGTTGCAATTGAATCATGTATTGTAAAAACAGGCACTTGTCGGTCTGTTTCAGCCCATATTCTTTTGCAGCATCTATGGAGTATAACCTTACTCTCAATTGCCTGTAATAGGCATGCCAAGCGCGCATATGGCTTTTCTTCGTTTAGTTCTGGAATAGTCCTTTTTATTATTTTGAATACGTTCATTACTGATGGAAATTTCTCTTTATAATATTTAGTTAGCCAGTAATTTTCATCTTTGGGATTATTCCAGTTGCTTGAAAATAAAATTTGGAACATTGCGACTTTGGCTACACCTCTATTAATTTCAATATTTTTTTCATCTTTAACCCATTTTACTATCGTTTCATACATTTGCCCTGATGCAACAATATCTTTATATTCATCAAAAGTATTAACCTGTAACCCTTGAAGTAAATTTCCCACCATAATGGAGAGGGACTTTCCAGTTGAATCAATATATAGAAAAGGTTGTTTTATATTATTAGGTAGAGTATGGATATTTATTGGTAGGGTTGAATTTTCGCTCCAAAATTCTGGATTGAATAATAAGCAAGCAAGATATGGCTGGCTATTGTTAATATCAATGGCTATTATTTGTTGTTTATCGTATGTTAGGAAGCTTCTATAGTCTTTTTGCATATTGGTTAACACAGAATGTAAGCGATGCACATTATTGTCAATTTGGGCTTTAAAATCATGGATTTTGATGGCTTCAAGGTTATATAACATAGCCTTATATTGATCTTTAGGGTCTTTCTTTTTACCTGTATCTTTATTTAAATCCCAACTATCTTTGCCTAACTCAATTTTCTTGTTCAAAAGTAAGTCTGCATACAGTTCTGCTTTAGCATAGTCAATATTTATTTTCTTTTGCTCGTACCAATATGTCAAGTAGGGATAGTTTTGTATAGTATTTTCGTCATTTCCTGTTTTATCTTTCTTTACATATATTGGGTTAACCGTTTTTAGGTTGCCTTTTTTATCAAATGCTTTTCTGTAATAATGTATTCTTGGTTTTGAGTTGTTATATTTTTCAGCCCATTTATAGCCCCTTGAATGAACTTTTGGTAAGTAATAAGGGTCACATTCTATAACACCCGTAAGTACTAAATAGTCAAGATAAAATCTATAATCTGTCACTTTTTGATTGAGCATAATTGTATTGATGGGCACAAATCCATCCTCTCTTATCAAATCTTTATTTCTGGCGGGAATAGAGCTTAATAAACCTAAAATGTAAACGATTTTATCAGGATCAAAACGTAAATTATATTTTGTTTCATTAAAGCCATATTCTAATGGTGGGTACTGCTGTAAATGTGCTTCAAGGTCAAAATTACCTGCTAACATGGCATAGTGTCCTGATGTGGCAAGAGTAACAACTATCTTGCTTGTCTTTAAACCCTTTAGAGGAATCTCATTATAACTATTCTTACCTAAACCTAATAAATTCTTAATCCAACGAATCTTATCCATTATGCTGGTAAAAACGATTTGACGTTTTAACAAAAGTAATAAAATATGAGAAGTGAATATTTTTATCTATAACAAATATTACTCCCCACATTACTAATATCTTTTTAAAGGAGATTCTTCATTGCCTCGTCTATCTGTTCATTATCGAAACTATCGAGGTAGATTTGAGTAGTCTTTAAGTCTGAATGACCTAATGTTTCACTTATCAAGGCTATATTCACGCCAGATTTTTTCAATACACTGGCAAATGAATGTCTTGCCACATACGATGTGATAGGTATTGACAGATTTAACGCATTGCCTATCTTCTTCAATGACTTGTTCACTACATAAGTTACTTTCTTTACCCTCCTATATTTTTGCTGCAAAGTAAGATGTATTCTATTATCCAATATTGGAAATATATAGTCTATATCTTTTTGCATATACTTATCTATAATCTCCATTGTGTGAGGTTGGAGTGTGAAACTTATATGTTTCTGGGTCTTATATCGTTTATAGATTACTCGACCATTAGTTATATTCTTTTTCTTTAAAAATGCAATGTCAATCATATTGATGCCACAGCCATAGTAACTGAACAAAAATAAATCTTTGCCCAACTGTAATAATGAATGTTGATGTTTTGGTATTGTCGTAATATCAAAATCTATTATTCTTTGTATATCAGTCTTAGAAATAGCCCTCTTTACGGTTTCTTCCTTTAGCCGTGAGATACTATAATTGTTGAAGGGGTAATAATCTGCTTTAACGATATTTTCTTTGATAGCTTTGTTATACGTGGCTCGCAAGGTACGCATCCTAATACTTATAGTATTTCCTCTATTGCCTTTGCTCCTTAAATATGCTTCATACTTATTCAAATAGGAAATATCAATATCAGAGAATAATATATTTACACATGAAAACTGCTTTAATGAATTGTGTAGTGCTTTGTAATGTTCAGCATTTCCTATCTTACTTTCATTTGTTAGATTTGATATTATTGTTTTTAAATACTCTTCTACAGTTATTTTTTTCGTTGGCTTTTCAACTTTTTCGACTAATGTTGTTAAAGAATAATCTTTCGCTATTGTCTTAAACTCTAAAATCTGTTGTTGATACTCTTTTAACTTTTCTGTTATAATCGCTTCTATATATTCTCTGTTAGGGCAATTAGTTTTAGGCTTGTTTTTAATAAAGTCCCAATGCTGAGGTTTTAGTGTAATTCCTGTTCGAAGATATTTCCTTTTATTATTCTTCGTTAATTTTACAACTAGAGGGACTGTTCCATTTGCTAAAGGTCTTCTTGCATCGCAAGTTAGAGCAATAATTGTTTTCATTTTATGTGCACACTTTTGTACACATAGCTTGCTTGAAAGTGTCTAAATAAGTTGAAACAATAGCTTATTTTTCCATTGATTTGTCAGTACGAAAAAATCTCTTACCTTTGCACCCACAACCAATTAAAATAAGAAGGAGAGGTGCTCGAGTGGTTGAAGAGGCACGCCTGGAAAGCGTGTATACCCCTAAAGGGTATCGAGAGTTCGAATCTCTTCCTCTCCGCTTAAAACAATGATTATCAAGAATAAAAAAGGACTAAAATAAAATTCAGTCCTTTTTCTATTTTTATAGATTCCTATTTACTTGGATGCTGAATCATCTTTTTCAAGCTCAAGATTAACTGTTGTATTATCCCATTTGTTCATTTGTCCTGTTCCTAAATCTACAATAAAACCAGGCCAGAATAGGATATTCCATAGAGAGGTCGTATTGAAAGTAGACTCTAAAATAAAAGGCAATGTCTTATATCCTTCTTTTTTAGCCAAAAGTTGCTTGTCGCTCATTTTCTTTTTAACGGAGATAGTCGCAGTTTTGTCACTTCCTATTTCTGCTAATTTCACATTATTACTTGCATCATAAATTTTTGTACCTTCAATCCCCGAAAACGTTATGCTTTGCTTAGATGGAGTAAATATTGTAGCACAAGACGAAAACAAAAAGACAACAGATGCGAATACAACTAATTTTTTCATAATATGTAATTTTATATTGATAGATTTAGACAAATCTATGAAATCATTTTTATTTTTCGTTTATTTCTGCCTATATATTTTAACAACTCTGAGAACTTATTTTATAAGGCTTAGTCATTGAATTATTTATCTATCTACTCGCTTATCGATAAAAGCAATAAAGACAATATATTAGAAATCCCTATTTCTTTCTGTCTCTTTTTAGTTAATTTAGATCTCTAGTTTATAATATGCTAATCCTATTTAAAGATAAAAATGAACTTTTATAACGAATGAGAAAATTTATATTCATACTATTACTCTTTATCTCCTGTAACCCGCCTTCCACTGAACCCGCCGAAACAATAAAAGGAAAGGTAGTCAGTGTTGCAGATGGAGATACAATGACAATTCTGACAGATAGCAAGGAACGAATAAAAGTGCGACTCTATGGTATTGATGCTCCCGAAAAAGGACAAGACTTCAGCAGCAAAGCCAGAACCTACTTAAATGACCTATGCTACGGGAAAACCGTAAAAGTCGATAAAAAAGGTATCGATCAATATGATAGATTTTTAGGTATCGTTTATCTCGACGAGTTGAATTTAAATCAGGAGATGGTCAAAGAAGGTTTAGCATGGTACTACAATCATTATGTTGAAGACCCGGTACTCGAAGAATTGGAGAAGACTGCCCGACAACAGAAGTTGAATATCTGGAGTTTGAAAAACCCAACACCTCCCTATGAATATAGAAAAAAGCAAAGATCCGAAAAGTCAGATAGAGAAGCGAGGAACTGAGTTTACAGTTCCTCTTTCTTTTTTCTGACAGTCCAGCCGAAGCCTCCTATCTTTTCTCCTAAGCCATAGTACTGACCATGAGAATATGCAATCGGTTTTGCGCTTTCGAGACTAAATTTTCCGGTTTCCGGATCAATATACTTTTCATCAGCTTTTACATTTACCACATCGGCGATAAACATATCATGCGAACCTAAACTGAGTATCTCCCGCACTCTACACTCGATGTTTAACGGAGATTCTTCGATGATGGGAACCTGAACAATTGATGCCTTCCCCGGAGTAAGTTTCATTTCGTCAAATTTACTGAAATCCTTACCCGATCTCACTCCACACCAGTCGGTTGCAAAAGCCAAATCTTCTGTTGTTATATTTATTACAAACTCCATATCCCGCTTTATAATCTCATACGAATGCCTTTCGGGTCTTACCGAAATATAGCACATCGGGGGATTGGTACAGATAGTACCGAGCCAACTCAGAGTTATAATATTATATTCTTCAGGAGTGCTGCCACAACTTATCATGGCGGCAGGCAAAGGATATATCAATGTTCCCGGCTTCCAATCTTGCTTCATTTCAGGATAATCTCGTCTTTCTGAATTTTAATGTTACAATAGTGACAGCGCAGCTCTGTGTTATTACAGTCAATGACTTCAAAACGTGTAGTCATAGGCTCATTGTTTGTAATACACTTCGGGTTGTTACACTTTACAATTCCATTGATTACTTTAGGTAAAACCACCCTCTTCTTTTCTACAACCTCGTAATCCTTTATGATATTGAGGACTACATTCGGTGCTATGATCGCAATCTTATTGATCACACTTTCTTCAAAATATTTACCTGTGATCTTGATAATTCCCTTCGAAGCCATCTTCTTACTTTCCAGATTATTTCCGATTGTAATAGGATTATCCAGCTTTTCGAGCTCCAACAATGATACTACTTTAAACACTACACTGGGAGGAATATGATCTATGGCTGTTCCGTTGCATAATGCTGCTACCTGCATTGCTTTTCTACGTTCATTCATATCTTGATATTTTATTTATTCAACTTCTATTCCCAACGCATCACATATCACAGCCTCACGGGTAAACATCCCGTTCTTAGCCTGTTCGAAGTAATAAGCCTTAGGGCTATCATCCACATCCTGCTGTATCTCGTTTACACGAGGTAGGGGATGCAATATTTTCAGATTATCTTTTGCTCCTGCCAACATATCATTTTTGAGAATGTACACATTCTTTACCTTTTCATATTCCATCAGGTCGGTAAAACGTTCTCTCTGTACACGTGTCATATACAGGATATCCGCTTTGTCTATCACCTCTGAATCAAAATCTGTGTGTTCCGAATACTTTATTCCATGTTCATCACAGAAGGCTTTATACGGATCGGGAAGGTGCAGTTCTTCGGGTGCAACGAATATAAAGGTTGGATTAAAGTGTGACATTCCAATGATCAGGGAGTGCACAGTACGACCATATTTCAGGTCACCAACAATCGTTATTGTCAGATTCTCGAGAGTACCTTGTGTCTTAAATATAGAATAGATATCAAGCATTGTCTGCGTAGGGTGCTGATTGGCTCCGTCTCCGGCATTAATGATAGGTATAGAAGAAATCTCCGAAGCATAACGTGCAGCCCCTTCCAAATGGTGTCGCATGATTATAATATCCGCATAGTTGTTTACCATCAGTATGGTATCTTTCAGCGTCTCTCCTTTCGATGAGCTGGTAGTAGCCGCATCAGAAAAGCCTATGATGCGCCCGCCCAAGCGGTTTACTGCAGTCTCAAAACTAAGGCGTGTCCGTGTTGACGGCTCAAAAAAAAGTGTAGCACACACTTTGCCTTCCAATAACCTACGATTAGGTTGCTCGTCAAATTTTTTAGTCAGATTAAGTATTCTCAGAATATCTTCCTTCGAATAATCTGTAATTGAAACCAAGCTTTTATTGCACATAACTATTTATATTTTGTAAGAGTAAAATTCATATTCAACAAAAAGATAACAGAAAAAAGTGACACATTCCACTAAAGCACAAACAACTCATAAACAACACCATATATACCAAGAGGTGACAAAAGTGACAGTTTTACAGCTGCTTTTTATTGTTACTTTTCTATTATCAGTCAACTACCGCAAAGATCTCTATATAAGACAATTTATTTCAAAAAAAATCCCCGAAAAAGAATACTTCTTCGAGGATACTATCTATATCAATAATAATTCATTGGAAATACAGGAACCACTGTCGTGAAAATAATACTGTTGCATATAAGCTATTTTTTCCATCATAATTCTCTATATATTACAACAAAGGTAGTCACTTTTTTTGAGATACAATTTTTTACGAATCAAAAAAACGAAAAAAATAAACCCCAAACTATAAAAGTCCGGGGCTATATTTTATAAAGAATTTTCTCCTATCACTGCAATGCCGAAGCACCACCGATAATATCCAACAATTCGTTTGTAACAGCTTGTTGACGCGACTTGTTGTATTGAATAGTCAGATCCTGTACCAATTCGTCCGCATTGTCTGATGCTATTTGCATAGCAATCATACGTGCAGCATGTTCCGAAGCATTAGCGTCGAGCAAGGCAGCATATAAGCGTGAATAAAGCACGGTAGGAATTAAAGAATCGAGAATTTCCTCCTTCGATGGCTCCAAGATATAGTCTGCAAACATATTTTCGTCTTGCTGACCTTCGGGCTTAGCACTTTCCAAATCGAAAGGAAGGAATTGTGTCTTCTTTAGTTTCTGCGATCCGGTAGATATGAAATGATGATAAATTAAGATCACCTCATCTATTTCTCCATCAATATATTTCTTTATTAGTTCTTTGGCAAGATCCTGTACGGCTAAGAAGGTAGGCTTATCAGCCATATCCCTGTAATCGCCCTGCGCCGCTATTCCTTGTTTCTTTAGGGCGTCGGCCAATTTTTTACCGATAGGATATACCAAGATATTCCCTGCTCCTATCTCTTCTTTCTTTTTAGCGTAAACGGTACTAAACTCTTTTATTACATTCGAGTTGTATGCACCACAAAGCGAAGAATTGGAAGCAAAACCAACTATAGCGACTCTCTTTGTTTCTCTTTTTTGGATAAAAGGAGACTCATAGCTTGTATCAGAAGACAGAAGATTAGTCAGAATGACATCCAACTTCTGCTGATAAGGCAAGAAGTTGCTGATTGCATTTTGCGCCTTGTGCAACTTAGATGAAGCTATCATCTTCATTGCAGAAGTAATCTTCTTGGTACTTTTTACAGAGCCAATTCTATTTTTTATTTCCTTAAGAGATGCCATAATTCATTATTTTTTGTACTGAGAAGCAATATCCGCGGCTACTTTCCTGATTTTAGTTTCCACATCTTCGTTGATGACTCCTTTTTTCAGGACATCCAGCACATCAGCTTGATATTGCATTTCCAATGTTCTCAGAAATTCGGTTTCGAACTCATGTATTTTATCTTCCGGCACTTGACGAAGCAAGCCATTTGTTCCGCAATACAGTATGGCGATCTGTTTTTCAACAGGTACCGGCGCATACTGAGGCTGAACCAGCAATACTGTATTCTTCTTACCTTTATCGATAGTCATTGCCGTAACGGGGTCCATATCGCCACCAAACTGGGTAAATGCTTCCAATTCACGATACTGAGCCTGGTCAATCTTCAATGTTCCGGCAACTTTTTTCATCGCTTTTACCTGAGCCGAACCTCCCACACGAGATACAGATATACCCACATCGATGGCAGGACGCATACCCGCATTGAAGAGGTCTATATCAAGGAATATTTGTCCGTCGGTAATAGAAATAACGTTGGTAGGAATATAAGCAGATACGTCACCTGCCTGAGTTTCGATAATAGGAAGGGCAGTAAGAGAACCTCCCGCTTTTACCTTTCCTTTAAGGCTTGCCGGTAGGTCGTTCATCTGTTCGGCAACTTCCTGCTGGTTAATAATTTTAGCCGCACGCTCCAACAAACGTGAGTGCAAGTAGAAGATATCACCCGGATAGGCTTCACGTCCCGGTGGACGACGAAGAATCAAGGATACTTCACGATATGCAACCGCCTGTTTCGACAAATCATCATATACCACAAGGGCATGACGTCCTGTGTCGCGGAAATATTCTCCGATAGCTGCACCTGCAAACGCAGCAAAGTACTGAACTGCTGCCGGCTCGGCTGCTGTAGCCGAAACTACAACCGTATAGTCAAGTGCACCTTTTTCTTTTAGTGTTTCTACTATATTGGCAACTGTAGAGGCTTTCTGACCGATAGCTACATAAATACAGTATACAGGGTCTCCGGCATCATAATTGCTTCTTTGATTGATAATGGTGTCTATCGCAATTGCAGTTTTACCTGTCTGGCGGTCACCGATGATAAGCTCACGCTGCCCCCGTCCGATGGGGATCATAGCATCTACAGATTTCAATCCGGTCTGTAGAGGCTGGGTTACAGGCTGACGGTATATTACCCCCGGAGCTTTACGTTCCAGTGGCATTTCCAGCAGTTCGCCGGCAATCGGGCCTTTTCCGTCCAAAGGCTCGCCCAGAGGATTGATTACACGCCCTAACATGCCTTCACCCACGTTGATGGATGCAATACGGCCTGTACGTTTTACGGTAAATCCTTCCTTGATCTGGTCTGACGGGCCTAACAATACAGCACCGACATTGTCTTCTTCCAGGTTCATCACAACAGCCATAATACCGTTGTCGAACTCAAGAAGTTCGTTTGCCTCTGCATTTTTAAGTCCGTATATGCGAACAACACCGTCTCCTACATAGAGAACTGTACCCACCTCCTCGAACTGTACGCGGCTACTGATATTCTCTAGCTGCATTTTCAGCACATCGGAGACTTCGCTTGCTTTTATATTTTCAGACATATTTTATTCAAATTATAAGTTACTATAAAGCTATACGTGGATAGCTCTTTTCAAATAGGTAGAGTATCTATTATCCAATCTTACTGTTTTCGGCGACAAACTTTTGCTTGATACGCTTCAACTGACTTTTTACGCTCGCATCCAACCTGTATGTGTCGATATACAGAATAAAGCCTCCTTCGATATCCGGATCTACACTTGTTTCAAAATCAAGCGTCCCCGGTTTAATCTTCTGTAGTAAGCTTTTCATCTTCTGTTTTGTAGCATCATCCACAGGGGTAGCAGTAACAAGCTTCCCGGTATTGATGTGCTTGGCTTCACAATACAAATCGATGTAACTGAGCGCAATATTTCGAAGATACATTTCACGTCTTTTTTTCACTACCAGCTCGGCAAAACGAATATACTCGTTACTCGGTTTTGCGCCCACAGCAGCCTTTACCAACGCAAGCTTATCTTCGGCATTCAACGTAGGATTATCCATTGCCATACGCAAACGGGGTTCGCGGACAAATGACGATGCTACCTTTTTCATTTCGGCAAACAATACATCCTCCGCTTTCTGATCCACTGCATATAGCAACAGAGCTTTAGCATATCGCTTAGAAATCATCCCTTCATTCATAACAGTTGATTAAGATTTAGATACCATAGCTTCATCCACTAGGCGATCAATCATTGACATTTGTTCTTTAGGGTCTTTCAAGGTATCTCGAAGAACTTTTTCGGCAACATCCACAGATAGTTCAGCTACCTGACGACGAATGTCGCGTATAGCCTGATCTTTTTCCATTTGGATCTGCTTTCTTATTTCTTCCATTTCCTTTGCCCCGGCTATCTTGGCTTGTTCACGTGCTTCGTTTATAATACGATCGCGTGTATCAGCCGCCTCTTTCAAGATCTTCACCTGTTCTGCCTTAGCTGATGAAAGTATCTCATCACTTTTTTCTTTTATCGAAGCCAATTGCTCATTGGCTTTCTGGGCTGCGTCCAACGAATCTTGTATATAGTTTTTGCGTTCTTCCACCATTTTGGTTATCACAGGGAAACCAAATTTGGCCAGAACGAAGAAAACTACTATAAAAGATAGGAGCATCCAAAAAAGAAGGCCGGATTCAGGTAATAGTAAATTCATATCTATTTACTAATTTATAGAATAAATCCGCAAACTACAACAGCAAACAAAGCTACCCCTTCTACTAGAGCTGCGGCGATAATCATAGATGTACGAATATCTCCTGCTGCATCCGGCTGACGGGCTATCCCTTCCATAGCAGAACTACCGATTTTACCAATACCGATACCTGCTCCGATTACAGCTAATCCTGCACCCAGTGCAGCACCAAAACCTGTTAAGCTTGTTGCAGCTTCTGCTGCTTGTAATAAAGTTGATAGTAACATAATTCTTTAGTTTAAAATTATTTAATTGTTAATTTACTTTTAATATTAATGTTTCTCTGCATGATGATGTGGCTCTATCTGTGCCAATCCGATAAATACGGCCGACAGCATAGTAAATACATAAGCCTGAATATATGCAACTAATATTTCTACCAGACTGATAAATATAGTCAGCAATACAGATACAACAGTCATCGAACTATTGATCACCGCTCCTAGGTTTGCCGTAACGAATATCAAGCAGGTAAGACCGAGTACAATCGAGTGCCCTGCAAGGATATTAGCAAAGAGACGAATCATCAATGCAAAAGGCTTGGTAAATACCCCCACCAGTTCTATCGCTGGCATGATAGGTATCGGCACCTTGAGCCAGGTAGGCACATCAGGCCAAAAGACTTCTTTCCAGTATTCTTTGGATCCGAAAAGGTTTACGGTGAAGAATGTAAACACGGCAAGCACTAAAGTGACTGCAATATTACCTGTCACATTTGCACCTCCCGGAAAGAGAGGTATCAATCCCAATAGGTTGTTGAACAAGATGAAGAAGAAAACAGTAAGCAGATAGGGAGAAAATTTTCTATAATTTTTTCCTACACACGGCTTAATAATATCGTCCTGCACACTCATTATAAACATTTCCATAAATCCGACAAAGCCTTTCGGAGCTTTCTTCTCTCCCGTCTTGGCTTGTCTTCTGTACCATTTGGATACGCTAAGGATTATGATTATAAGAAGTGTAGAACTGATTATCAAACTGGTTGCATTCTTCGTCAAGGAAATATCCCAAGGACGTATTTCTTCACCCGAAGCGTTTTTTTCTACAATCTTACCTCTGTATTTACCTTCTTGTGCGATATAAAAACCTTCGTATGCCTCATGCCCATGATGGAACTCAGATGACATAAAAACATGCCAACCAGAAGTCTCTCCTTTCACGATGATTGGCAACGGTATAGAAATATGTGTATCGCCAAACGAAGTTAAATGCCACTCGTATGCATCAGCAAGGTGATCGAGAATAAGTTCTTTAACATTCAATTCTTTTTCGGACTGAGCCTCATGTGCATTTTCTGCTGCCAGAGGTTGAAAGCCTATTACAGTAAGTAAAAGAACTGAAGTTAAAATGTATTTTAAATAGTGTTTCATACTATTGTTGTTTTTTCTTTAACCGTTTTTCTATCCTTAGAAACAAATATGCCTCGAAGGCCAGAAAAAGAAGATAGAAAATCATAAAAATAAGGACGAAGCTTTTAATATTTTCTTTTATTACCACGGCATAGGTTGCGATGAAAATAAGCGAGGCGAATACCTTAACTACTTTAGTCAGCATGTATACATTTAGCATCTGCCTTTGTGTCGCTTTGCGGCTCGATGAGTCTGCATACAAGACAACCAATGATTCCAGTATTATAAAGAAAGCCAGAATACCTTCGTACCATTTGGGATAAAACTCAGGAAACTGATAGTTGAGCAAAGCCTGTATAAGAGCTCCTGTGACAATCCCAAACAGGGTAATAGAAAGAATTAATTTTACTTTTACATCCATCCCTTTAAGATACACAGATTGTCACAACCCCATTATTCACTTCCACCATGCCACCGCCTACTTCGAGAGATTTTTCTACACCGTTTTCGGTATAGGTAATAACCCCCTTTTGCAAGGCCGAGATCAAAGGAGCATGGTCGGGATAAACCCCGAAGCTGCCTTGAATCCCCGGAATTACAACCGAAGCAACCATTCCGGAGAATAGCTTAGCCTCAGGTGAAATAATATTTAGTTGAAGTTCTGATTTTTTCATATGTAAATTCTTTATCCTGCAACTTGCGCAAGAATCTTCTCGCCTTTAGCCATTGCATCTTCTATTGTACCCACGTTCAAGAATGCTTGTTCAGGGAGGTGATCAACTTCACCGTCCAGAATCCGTTGGAAGCCCTTGATTGTATCCTGAATATCAACAATTACCCCCGGAACACCTGTAAATTGTTCTGCAACATTAAACGGTTGAGACAAAAATCGTTGAATACGTCTCGCACGGTTTACTGTCTGCTTGTCGGTATCCGAAAGCTCTTCCATCCCGAGAATTGCAATAATATCCTGAAGCTCTTTGTTGCGCTGCAATATTTGCTTCACACGTTGAGCTGTATCGTAATGTTCCTGACCTACAACGTTAGGGTCTAAGCTTCGAGAGCTGGAACCTAGAGGGTCTACCGCCGGATAAATTCCCATTTCGGTAATCTTACGATCGAGAACCGTTGTGGCATCCAAGTGAGAGAATGTTGTTGCCGGAGCCGGGTCTGTTAAGTCATCGGCAGGCACATACACGGCTTGCACAGAAGTGATGGAACCGTTTTGTGTAGAGGTAATACGTTCCTGCATGGCACCCATCTCTGTTGCCAATGTAGGTTGATACCCTACGGCGGACGGCATACGTCCCAACAAGGCCGACACCTCAGATCCTGCCTGAGTGAAACGGAATATATTATCGATAAAGAATAAGATATCTTTAGGACCTTCAGCTTTCGAGTCACGGAAAGACTCGGCTATAGTCAACCCCGAAAGGGCAACATCGGCACGGGCTCCCGGCGGTTCGTTCATCTGACCGAAAACAAGCGAGATCTGTGATTTCTGAAGTTCGTCGTAGTCAACTTTCGACAAATCCCAGTTACCTTCTTCCATGCTTTTCTTGAACTCTTCTCCATAACGGATAACGTTTGATTCTATCATTTCCCTCAGCAAGTCGTTTCCTTCACGGGTACGCTCTCCTACTCCGGCAAATACAGAATATCCATTATGTTTTTTTGCAATATTGTTGATAAGCTCCATAATCAATACAGTCTTACCCACACCGGCTCCGCCAAATAGACCCACCTTACCTCCTTTTGCGTATGGAGCTAATAAGTCCACGACTTTGATTCCGGTGAATAACACCTCGCGCGTTGTTTGCAGTTCTTCAAACTTAGGCGGTTCTCTATGGATAGGCGCACCACCTTGATTGCTCAAAGGCTTCATACCGTCAATAGAGTTACCTACAACGTTCATCAGACGTCCTTTTACATGGTCACCGATAGGCATTCGAATGGGCGATCCCAGAGGAATCGCTTCAAGCCCACGGCTTAATCCGTCTGTACTGTCCATAGCTACGGCACGCACTGTGTCTTCGCCTATGTGTTGCTTTACTTCGAGAATCAAAGAGCGACCATCAGGTCTTTTAACTTCAAGGGCATCATTGATCTGCGGCAGGTTTAGGGATGGATTGGCTGTATCAAAAAATACATCCACCACCGGCCCGATAACCTGGGATATGTGCCCGACTAATTGTGACATAAGCTTTTGTATTTATTATTGTTTATTTCTAATTTCTTTTGCTTCAACAAATAAAGCCTTATTAACTAAATAAGGTAAGAAGAACTATAATGATATAATCCTATAAATATTTCAAAAACCTCCTTATCTACAGGGATTTTGTGTGAATTAATAAAAGCTTGAGGTATCTATGCGAAATCAATATGGTACCAGACCCCTCTATCAATTGCCGAAGACAAATATAAGCAATATTAATATTTAATAGTATTTTTGTTGGCAGATTTTATAAGTAAACTTATTTTTTTTAACCTAATTTAACCATAAATAATAAAGTCTTGAACAAATGCCAGCGATAGATACAGGGCATTGATACAATAGAGCCAAGAGGCTATGATATCCAGTATGGTTTTAGAACAAAGAAAGAGTTTATAGATATTCTTAACCGAAATATTGACATTTATAAAGAAGAATATGATCGTTTTCAAGAAAAGAAATATCCTAATGATTATTTTTAGAATATCTTTGAACTTTGAAACAGACAAATTACAGGTTGTACAAAATAATTATCAATAAATAAAAATAGAGACATGGGAAAAGTATTAATTATCGGAGCCGGAGGAGTCGGAACCGTAGTTGCACATAAAGTCGCACAAAACATGGATGTGTTTACCGAAATAATGCTTGCCAGCCGTACAAAATCGAAATGCGATGCTATTGCTGCGGCCATAGGCGGCAACAAGATACAAACAGCACAGGTAGATGCTGACAACGTGGAAGATCTGAAAAGATTATTCAATTCCTTTAAACCTGAACTTGTGATCAATGTGGCATTACCTTATCAGGATCTTACCATTATGGACGCATGTCTGGCGTGTGGGGTAAACTATCTTGATACTGCTAATTACGAGCCGAAAGAGGAAGCTAAATTCGAATATAAATGGCAGTGGGCATATCAGGATAAATTTAAAGAAGCCGGACTTACAGCAATATTAGGTTGTGGTTTTGATCCCGGTGTAACAAGTGTATTTACTGCTTATGCAGCTAAACATCATTTCGATGAAATACATTATCTTGACATTGTAGACTGTAATGCCGGAGATCATGGAAAAGCTTTTGCGACAAACTTCAACCCGGAAATCAATATTCGCGAAGTAACCCAAAAAGGCAAATACTGGGAAAACGGAGAATGGGTAGAAACCGAACCACACGAAATACACAAGCCATTGAATTATCCTGAAATTGGGCCAAAAGAATCGTATGTTATCTATCATGAGGAACTGGAATCTCTGGTAAAGAATTACCCTACCCTCAAAAGAGCTCGCTTTTGGATGACATTCGGACAAGAGTATCTTACTCACCTTCGTGTAATTCAAAATATCGGTATGTCGCGTATCGACCCTATTATTTACAATGGTGTTGAGATTGTTCCAATCCAATTCCTGAAAGCCGTGTTGCCTGATCCGGGCGAACTTGGAGAAAACTATAAAGGGCAGACTTCTATCGGATGCCGTATAAAAGGAATCAAAGATGGAAAAGAACGCACCTACTATGTGTACAACAACTGTTCGCACGAAGATGCTTACAAGGAAACAGGCACACAGGGCGTGAGCTATACCACAGGAGTTCCGGCTACCATAGGCGGTATTATGTTTATGAAAGGCCTGTGGCGCAAACCGGGTGTATTCAATGTTGAAGAATTTAATCCCGATCCGTTTATGGAGCAACTAAACAAACAGGGTTTGCCTTGGCACGAATTGTTTGATATAGATTTGGAAATGTAATAACAACGATATTAAACTTACAGCCCTACAAAGATTAATTTCTCGGTAGGGCTGTTTTATTTTACACCAAAAGGTAGACTTATATCAAGATTGTTTGGATTAACATATCTATATAATAGTTTTATTTTACACCAAAAGGTAGACTTATATCAAGAGGCAATTATTTAAGAGCAAAAAGCTTTTCAGCATTTTCTGTTGTTATTTGTCCAACCTCTTCGGCTGGCAAGCCATATATTTCGGCTAGCTTGGTTACAACATTCAATGTATAAGAAGACTCATTCCTTTTTCCTCTGTAAGGAACGGGAGCCAAATAAGGTGAATCTGTTTCGATGATTATAGAAGACAAATCCGTTTCTTTAAGAACGGTTGGCAATGTAGAATTCTTAAACGTGGCAACACCGTTGATACCTAACATAAAATTCCTCAACGAAAGAATCCCGTCAAGCTCTTCTACCGTTCCACCAAAACTATGAAATACTCCTCTTAGGTGCTGTTCGCCGACATTCTTAATGCAGGATATACATTCGGCTATTGCATCCCTTGAATGTATCGCTACTGGCAAATCATATTCGATACTCCAATGCAGTTGTTCTTCAAAAACCAGCCTCTGCTGCTCCTCAAAGGTTTTATCCCAATAAAGATCAATCCCGATTTCTCCAATTGCAATATATGTGCGTTTATGAAGCTCTTTTCGGATAATATCTAACTCCACTTTCCAGTTTTCACCTACACTGGTAGGATGCAACCCCATCATTGGTATACAGTAGCCTGCATATCGATCAGATATACTGTGTAAGCGATCTATAGAAGAAGCATCGATGTTAGGTAGCAATATTTTCTCTACTCCGGCTTGTTTTGCCCGTTTAATAACATCATCTATATCGTTGTCAAATTCTTCAGAATAAATATGTGAGTGCGTATCAATAATTCTCATTTCGATCTGTCTGGTTCTCAAATTTTTCTTTTTCTTCTTTTCTCAAATAATATACAACTCCGTACTCCTTGCACCTCTCCAAGCGTTCTTTTGGCGGCAAACCGGCAAAGGCTTTCTCTATCTGATTCCACACCAAAGTCAAAGTAGCGTCTATATCCTCGCGTTGCTGACTTAAGCTTTCCAGCTGGCGGGAAGTCGTATTTTGATATGTTTTTTGTGCAAAATATGCATCTTTAAATAACGAAAATGCTACGTTCACCCGGGCAATTGTAGGATTATAGATCGGCGTTCCTCCTTGCGAGATACGTGTCTGCTCACCTTTTATTATATTTTCACCCCAAAAGAGTAGCGAATCGTTGCTAGTAAGATCGGGCACAGTAAAATCGCTCGGATCAATCCCGTATAATTGTTTCACTTCTTTTTTTATCTCATTGCGGATAACACTGAAGTTGAAAACTTGTATAAAATGTGATATATACAATCTTGCGTTTTTTACTAATCGCTGAAATTTACGATTAGCGGTAGCCTGTACTTCGAGGCTATCTCGATATCTCACCTGAGCTGTTTCAAAGTTGCGTAGTAAATGTTGTAGTTTGTAAATATCCAGAGTAATTACATTCTGACTAAAAAATGTATTGCTCTTTTCTATTGCCGTTTTCAAAGCCCTTATCCGAGCATTATCAGTATTGGGTAAGCGTCTGTAAGGCATAGTTGTAATGTTTTGTGTTATGAAATTCTTGTCATGAGACTTTCGGCTAATTTATAAAGCTCTTTTTTCCGTGAGGCATCTATACTTACTTTGTCCAGACATGTCACTGCCTGCTTATAGTAATCATTTATAAGATCTTCTGACTTCTGTTTCAAATTCAGTTTATTATATATGGCTGTCACAGCTTTTATTTTCTCCGCAACATCATAATTCTCTTTATTAACCCAGCTAATCAGATCATCTTTCACTTCTTCGCTCAATAGAGCATTGATAAACAAGAAGGTTTTCTTATTACAAAGAATATCTCCTCCTATCTTCTTTCCAAAGTTGGAACTATCTCCGTAAACATCAAGCAGGTCGTCCATAAGCTGAAAACCGAGTCCTACATGAATACCATAATTATATAGATTTTCAGCATCCTCAGCCGAGGCTCCGGCAACGATAGCACCTTCCTTTAGCGAGCAAGCCAAGAGCACGGCAGTCTTCAAACGTATCATCTCCAAATATTCAGCGATAGTTACATCCATACGTTGTTCAAACTCCATATCATATTGCTGCCCGCAACATATTTCGGTTGCAGTAGTAGAAAATAAATCTAAAACAGGCTTTAAATATTGGGAGTCTATCTTTGCTATCTCCTTATATGCCTCTATCAACATAGCATCGCCGGATAATACAGCAGTATTGTCATTCCATTTGATGTGCACCGTTGGATTTCCCCTACGTATATCGGCTCTATCCATCAAATCATCGTGAAGCAATGTGAAATTATGAAATATCTCTATACCCAAAGCAATTGGGATTACACGTTCCACATCCTCCTTATACAGGTTGTAAGACATCAGGGCTAATGCCGGACGAACACGCTTTCCTCCTAATGAAAGGATATAAGATATCGGCTCGAAAAGAGACTTAGGAGCAGAACTGTATTCTATCTTTTTTATCTCTGTATTTACTATACTCAATATCTCATCAAAAGTATATAAAGAAGCCATGATTTCGTCTGGATTTTAGAGGTTGGACACCGTGATTTTTCGTGCGATAAATTTTGCTTATCTTGATCTCAACAAAGATAACTTTTTAGCTAGAAAAATCAAAATATTATAAAAACTGAATCTATCTAATCAAAAAAGTCCTATTTTTATGGTTCGGTAATAAAAAATGTATTATTAAATGAAAAACAATTATTTACTTATTTTTGCATGTCTCTCTATCATGCAGGCTTGTACGCCCAAGCAAGCCAACCCTGAACAAAAAGTTACTGCAGGAAACCCAATTGTCGAAGGATGGTATGCCGACCCTGAAGGCATAATCTTTGATGACAAATATTGGGTATACCCGACTTATTCTGCACCATATGACGAGCAAGTCTTTATGGATGCCTTTTCATCGCCAGACCTCGTAAACTGGACTAAACACGAACGGATAATCGACACAGCATCTGTCAAATGGGTTAAACGAGCCATGTGGGCTCCGGCAATTCTCAAAAAAGACAACAAGTATTTTCTTTTCTTTGGAGGGAATGATATACAAAGTGATAACGAGTACGGCGGTATTGGTGTAGCCGTTGCCGACAAACCGGAAGGACCATTCAAGGACTACCTTGGCAAACCTCTGATCGACAAATTCTATAATGGAGCACAGCCTATCGATCAGTTTGTGTTTAAAGATAAGGACGGTAGCTACTATATCTATTATGGTGGCTGGAAACATTGTAATGTAGCCAAATTGAATGATGACTTCACAGGCTTAGTTCCATTCGAAGATGGAACAATCTATAAAGAAGTAACACCCGAAAACTATGTTGAAGGTCCATTTATGTTTATACATAACAATAAATATTACTTTATGTGGTCGGAAGGTGGATGGACAGGCCCTGACTATAGCGTAGCTTACGCCATCGCTGACAGTCCGTTCGGCCCATTCAAACGCATAGGCAAAATTCTACAGCAAGATCCGAAAGTGGCTACAGGAGCAGGACACCACTCTGTGATACATGAACCGAAATCGGACAAATGGTATATCGTATATCATCGTCGCCCTCTCACCGAGACAGACGGAAACCACAGAGTTACCTGTATAGATGAAATGCAGTTTGACGAAAACGGATATATAAAACCTGTGGTTATCACCAACGAAGGAGTAAAAGCAAATCCTCTTAAATAATAATTAAATCTAAGTTATGAAGAAAACGTGTTTAGCTGTATTAACAGTATTACTGTTGGCTGTTAGTTGTACAGAAAAAGCTCCCGTAAGCAAATTGACTGAGTCGGGACTCGACAAAAAGAATTTTGAAACAGAAGTAAATGGTAAAAAAGTAGGCCTGTTTGTCTTAAAAAACACAAACGGAATGGAAGTATGTGTCACCAATTACGGAGGACGCATTGTTTCTGTACTTGTGCCGGACAAAGATGGCAATAAGAAAGATGTCGTAATCGGCTTCGACTCTATACAAGATTATATTAATGTACCCGGAAATAATTACGGAGCGGCAATAGGTCGCTACGGAAACAGAATCGGAAACGGAACTTTCGAACTTGACGGTGTAAAATATGACTTGCCTAAAAACAACTTTGGTCACACGCTACACGGCGGCGACAAAGGTTTTCATACTGTAGTATTCGATGCAAATCAAATAGATGATAAAACAATCGAACTGACTTATCTTTCGAAAGATGGCGAGGAAGGTTTTCCGGGAAACTTAAAGACCAAAATCACTTATACATTGAAAGATGACAACGCTATTGACATCAAGTACGAAGCTGAAACAGATAAACCAACAGTGGTAAATCTGACAAACCATACATACTTCAATATGGATGGAGATCCGGACTCAAAAAATACAGATTGGTTACTCATGCTGAATGCTGACAAATACACTCCGGTAGACTCTACATTTATGACTACAGGCGAGATACTTCCTGTAGAGGGAACAGATATGGATTTCCGCACACCGACTGCTATTGGTGCAAGAATAGACAATTATGACTTTGTACAGTTGAAAAACGGCAAAGGGTATGACCACAACTGGGTATTAAATACAGGTGGAGACATCAATAAAGTAGCAGCCACACTAGAATCGCCTAAAACAGGAATAGTATTGGAAACATATACTACCGAACCGGGGCTGCAATTCTATGCGGGCAACTTTATGGATGGTAAAGACAAAGGGAAAAAAGGCAAAGCGAATCAATACCGTGCTGCCGTTTGTCTAGAAACTCAAAAATATCCTGATACTCCGAATAAAAAAGACTGGCCTTCGGCAACTCTACGTCCGGGTGAAAAATATACCAGCGAAACAATCTATAAATTCTCTGTAAAGAAATAAGAGATTGAGCTTAAAGAATAAAAAAGAGAAAGATTTGATCTTTCTCTTTTTTTATATTAATCAGCTCATTACTGTTGATATACAATTAATTTCTCATCAATATTTTGTAGGCGTATAGTCGATGAGCTTTTCAAGCCTCTTTATATATACATGCAAGAAATATAGCGGTATTAATCCAAACACACAAAAAGAGCAGTCGATTAATCTCCACCAAAGAGGAAGCCCTCGTATTGTGCCACAAATTAAAGCTAAGGGAATAACTCCTGCACAAGCTATCATTGCAAAATATACAATCCAAATATTTCGTACAGGTTTGACGTAAAGACCAACAAAAGCCACAGCTATAACAAGGTGAGAGAATGCCAGCCAGTCTGTACCATAAGAAAGAAATGGGTAATTATGATTTGTGTCAATCACGCCATTCGTTACTGTAGCAATCCATCCTGTAAATCCTGTATACACATCGGGAGACACATCCAAAGATATACCAAGCAGACCGCATATAATTTTCAGTTCCGTCTCTATCGGAAATGCTGTTATCCCCCAAAAGAACAAAGCAAATATATAGAAGAGAACTAATACTCTAATTTTTAGGATCAATTTCTTCTCTTGTATTTGTATAGCTTCGTTTACTTTCATAGGGCAGGTTCTTTATTTCTTCCTTTTCTTGACGCTTTTCTTTACTTCTTTCGTTTCCTCTTTGTCAAATTCTACAGGCTTTACTTTCCACATCAAATCTAATATTTTTGCCTGACGCCTTTGTATATAAGCAGATGGTTTTGCCGAATTAAATCGGATAGGATTAGGAAGCGTTGCCGCTATCAGCGCAGATTCTCCTGCTGTAAGAGCTTTTGCCGATTTCTTGAAATTCACCTGAGCGACAGCCTCAGCACCATATATATTTTTACCCATCTCGATAGAATTGAGATAGACCTCCATAATACGTTCTTTTCCCCAGATATGTTCTATAAGGAATGTGTAATATACTTCCAGTCCTTTGCGAATATATGAATGACCCGACCAAAGGAAAACATTCTTCGCTGTTTGCTGGCTGATTGTACTTGCACCCCTCTGTCGTTTTCCTTTTTCAGCCTCATTCAGAGCCTTTTCTATCTGATCGAAATCGAATCCTGAATGGTCGAGGAATAAGTTGTCTTCAGAAGCTACTACGGCAAGCGGCAGGTAACCTGAAATCTTATCTATCGAAACCCATTTGTGATGGCAAACGACAGCTTCTCCTGAGAATAATTGCCCCATATTGTTCCATACCATCAACGGAGTATAGTATACAGGAACAAATTTGAATAAAACGACTTGAAATATACTGAACAGAAAAAGAAATATTACAATTCTTTTAGCCCATTTCAACAGTTTCTTTACCATATACGAAATTTAGTATAAATGCCTCACTTTGAACTGCAAAGTAAGTAAAAATTCAATAATTGAGGAAGTAATTAAGAATATATTTTTTAATGCTATTTTACCTTACCATACGAAGTATAACAAAGAATTCCCGCCCTCTTAGTTACAAATAATATCGAAAGCGTTCTGAATAATACAGTTTCCAACTACAAATTAAAAAGCCTCTTAAATTACATGAATTTAAAAGGCTCTTCAAACGATTGATTTACAAAATCAGTTATTATATAACTCCTTGTGCTATCATTGCCCGGGCTACTTTCATAAATCCGGCAACGTTGGCTCCTTTCACATAATTAATATATTCACCGTTGTCTTTTCCAAATTTGAGACATTGTCCATGTATATTTTTCATAATACCATGCAAACGTTGGTCAACCTCTTCGGCACCCCATTGTATATGCATTGCATTCTGACTCATTTCTAAACCCGATGTAGCAACGCCGCCTGCATTCACAGCCTTACCCGGAGCAAAGAGTGCATGCTGCTCGATGAAAAAGTCTACAGCTTCTGCCGTACAACCCATATTAGACACTTCGGCTACACATGTTACCCCATTAGCTATCAAAGCCTGAGCATCCTGAAGATTCAGCTCATTTTGTATAGCGCAAGGTAAAGCGATATCCACTTTTTCACCCCAAGGTTTTTTGCCTGCATGGAATACTGCATTCGGAAATTTCTCTGCATAAGGTGCTACAATGTCATTACCCGAGTCGCGCAACTCAAGCATATACTCTATCTTTTCACCACTCACTCCGTCTGCATCATATATATAACCGTCAGGCCCGGAGATGGTCACCACTTTTGCGCCCAGCTCAGTAGCTTTGAGTGTTGCACCCCACGCTACATTTCCAAAACCCGAAACAGCGACAGTCTTGCCTTTAATGTCTATATTTTTTGCTTTAAGCATCTCATTCACAAAATAGAGAGCGCCAAATCCTGTTGCCTCAGGACGTACCAATGAACCTCCGTATTCTAATCCTTTTCCGGTAAAAGTACCGGTATTTTCACGTGCCAGCTTTTTGTACATACCATACATATAGCCTATCTCGCGAGTACCCACACCTATATCTCCGGCAGGAACATCTGTATCAGGGCCAATATTGCGCCAAAGCTCAAGGATAAAAGCCTGACAGAAACGCATAATTTCGGCATTTGACTTTCCTCTCGGACTAAAGTCTGATCCTCCCTTACCTCCACCCATCGGCAAAGTAGTAAGTGCATTCTTAAACGTCTGCTCAAACCCTAAGAATTTGAGTGAAGAAAGGTTTACCGAAGCGTGAAATCTTAAACCTCCTTTATAAGGACCAATTGCATTATTGAATTGTACCCGATAGCCGATATTCACCTGAATATCGCCACGGTCGTCTACCCAAGGCACCTTAAATGTGAATATGCGGTCTGGCTCTACCAGACGTTCTATAATCCGGTTCTTTTCAAATTCGGGGTGTTGGTTATAAACATCTTCGATGGATACAAGCACCTCTTTTACTGCTTGCAAGAATTCGGATTCTCCTGGATGTCTTGCCTCTAAAGATGATAAAATGTCATTAATATTCATAATATAAAGGATTATGTCGGTTATTTTACTATACAAAAATATAAATAAAGAAGCTATTTATATCAATTTATTTTTAAAAAATTCATCTATAATAGCATGATTTATAACATATAATAATTTAACATTATCAAATTTCCAGAGATATTGTTTTAATTCTTATTTTTGTTTTCCACAACACTGAAAATCATGACTAATATTTACGAAATAGCGAATAAATTAAGAGCAGAATCAAAACATTTACCAATTAACAGAATAGAACTGGAAGATGCTTTGAACACATTGATACACCGTATACTATTCCCAATTTGCGATCAAGAGAAATCAAGAGAGAAAAAACTGTATTACTTTTACTCCATTATGGTGGAGAATATTTCGGCTTTGCTGGATAGGGCTCAAGCAGAAGAAACAGTCGGAAAATTCATTTCTCACCTGCCGGAACTACAAGACCAACTATATGACGAAGCGGAAGTATATTACAAAAACGATCCGGCTGCAAAATCGATAGAAGAGGTAATATTAACTTATCCCGGTTTTTTTGCGCAGGTAGTTTACCGTATATCGCATGAGTTCTACAAGATGAAAACGCCGATTATCCCTCGCTTATTTTCAGAATATGCACACTCGAAAGTGGGAATAGACATCAACCCCGGAGCAGAGATAGGAAAAGCTTTTTATATAGACCATGGCACAGGGATCGTTATCGGCGAAACAACAATCATCGGCGATAATGTAAAAATATATCAAGGCGTTACTCTCGGAGCTTTATTTGTGACTAAAGGATTGGCGAACGAAAAAAGGCATCCGACCATCGAAAACAATGTGGTTATATATGCAGGAGCTACAATCTTGGGAGGTAATACCGTTGTAGGACACGACTCTACCATCGGAGGTAATGCTTGGCTGACAAAGAGTGTGGTACCATATTCATTAGTACAGCAAAATGCAGAAATCAGGATACACAATACCCTAAAAACAGGTGAACATTTTCTGGATTTTAATATATAGTTCAAAGCAGCCAATATTAATACAATGAAAAAGCTTATTGTTTTAATTGCTTTTTTGGTTTTATACGCTTGTATGATTCATGCACAGCTCCCCATCCCTGAATTTAAATACGGGGTAGGAACTCTTTCAGGAAAGATACTCGGAAATATACCAAAAGAACAAAAAACTGAAACACTTAATATCCGAATAAATAGAATAGGCTTCGACAATATTGGCTCTGAAATACCAATTGAGGACGACGGTACATTTAGTTTCAACATACCTATATTTACAGTTAGCCTCTGCGTTATAGAATCTCCTATTTACAGTGGGCTTATATATCTGTTACCAAATGAAAATACAAAACTTAATATTTCTTTTGATAATAATGGCGAAAAGCACGTCAGTATAGAAAACAGCCTAAGTCCTCCGTTTAATTATATGGATATGGGAGGCAAGCTGCTGGAAATATGTATGAGTAAAGATTTTGGTGTAGATGTAAATGATTACAATATTACCCCTAACGAATATGCACAAATTAGTAAGAAAGCATTATCTAACATCCTAGAAAAGTTGGAAGAAAGAAATGACTTATCTGAAAACTTGAAGCTTATTATGGGCTGTGAGTTAAAAGCTCTTTTTTCTAATTTTTATATTTTAAACTACTCTCAAACAATAAAGAATAAATATAAGTTACATGAAGGCGAGAGTAATTACACGCCAACTGAGCCTGATATTTCGTATTATTCTATATTGAAAGACTTAAAGTTGAACAACCCATATTATCTATATTCGCCTTCTTATCAAATATTAATACAGAACTTACTAAATATCAATAACATTGGAATACCTCCTATTGAGATGTACTCTCTTGAGATATGGAAAGATAAAACAGACTCGATCGTAAAATATATTATTGATGATGATCATTCTTTTTTCGACAAGATGTTAATTTTAAATGCATATACAAAGCAATTGAATGAGTTAAAACCTCTGAGCGAATCGCAAAAAAAAGATATAAAATCTTATTACAAAGAAGAAGCTTTCTCTGAGATGTTATTTACGGAGAACAGTAAAGTAATAAAACTCATTCAATCCGATAGCTCTTCGAAAGATTTTAAGATTAATGAAACACCCAAAGTTTCAAAAGAACTGTTGATAAGCACAATATTACAAAAATATGAAGGCAAAGTTGTTTTCATTGACTTTTGGGCAACATGGTGTGGTCCATGTTTGAAAAACATGAAACAAATAGAGCCTGTAAAAAAAGAACTAACAGGAAAAGATGTTGTATTTGTATATATAACAAATCATACTTCTGTACGGAAGACTTGGGAAGAAAAAGTTTCGCAAATAGGAGGTGAACATTATTATCTGGACGAAAAAACATGGGATTATCTCAAAAATGATTTACAATTAATAGGAGTTCCTACCTATCTCATTTATGATAAATCAGGAGCACTGAAACATAAGAGTAACTCGATGGAGCCGAACAAAATGAGAAAGTGGATAAATGAATTATTGTAATACATTTTGAAATCCAAAGAAATAGAATAATAGAATATTTTTCGTACTTTCGTATAAAATAACTTTGTAGCTGAAAAAAAGCCAATGGAAGAAGTTCATAAAAGTCCGTCATCACTGATCAAAAGCACTTTTGTAGAGGCAATAGATACCCTATCAAAAGATTATCAAGGCAGCTCACTCACCGATGTATTTATTACTGTAGATAAAGAAAGTGGTGAAGTTGCATTCTATGATGATGAAGAGAACAAAGTCGCTGAAATCGTTATATTCGACTGGGTAGATAAAGTTGAAGAGTTGAGCGACGATAAGGTTATTTCTATTCTACGAGAAGTTACAGAAGACTTGGATAAAGAAGAAATGTTTTCATCTTTAGATTTATACAAGCCTTTTTCTGTAAATTATGCCGACGACAATCTTGAGGTAATAGAAGAGTTGTTGCTGATAAACGAAGATTCGACAATCAAGTTAGACAACGACCTGATGGAAAAGTTTGATCGTGAATTCGACGACTTCCTTAATAAGTTATTGAATGAGTAGAAGTTTTTACACCTCTACTCCTATCATCAGTTTCCCTTTTTCTACATAACTCATATCGGCCATCGACTCTACTGTAAATTCACCATTCTGATAAGTGACTTTACATACCGCTGCATTATCCAATGGCTTGGTAAATAATCTGTCGCCGCCCAAACTGAGAAGCATTGACAATATACTCATTCCGTGTGATATAACAAGGACATTACCATCTCCTTTTCGCATCTCCTTTTCGGCAATCTCTTTCAAACTAGCCTGAGTACGTTGTTCTACCTGAGAAAAATTTTCCGCCATGCCCAGCCTATCAATTTTCTTTATGGCATTCAACACATCTCTGTAATTGATTTTCTTTGCTAATATATCTTTATACATTACATCTACAGATGTGTAATGTAGATAAAGAGCCGCACTATTCCACATCGTATGATTGAAATCGGCTTCGAAACCACCAAAGCACGCCTCACGCAGTCCGGACAGTTCATATACAGGTATATCTTTTTGCCCTTTGGCTTCCAGGATAACCTCTACGGTTTGTCTTGTTCTGCGAAGATCACTACAATATGCGGTTCTAAATACCACATCATTGAGACCATGTCCCAAATAACGGGCTACATCAATCCCCTCATCAGTAAGAGGAGAATCACACCACCCTTGAACTCTATCAAGAGTATTCATCAACGTTTTGCCGTGACGGGCAACATATAATGTTATTTTCGAATTCATTTTTTCTTATTCCCAATTTATATAATCAGCAAAAGCCTTGTCAAACATATCCGGCTTTGCCACTTTACCATTCATCAAACAAACTACCTCTATAACAGCGTCGGCACACAAAGTGTTGTCGCCCACACGGATAATTTGTTGATGAAAAAGATACCGAAGACCTTTGCGCATGATCTTAACACTACACACAAATTCTTCCGATCCCCGCAAAGAATTCCTGTAGCTAATATTTACATTACGCACCACAGGTAGTATATTCGCTTCGGTAAGATCACGCAAACGCAGTCCACACTTCTCCATCAACTCGTGACGTGTAGCCTCAAAATAATGCAAATAAATAGCATTATTAACCACACCTTGCGAATCGCATTCATAGTCGCGAACTTTCATTTTGTTTTCAAATGTGAGTGCCATAAGCGTATCAGCTAATATTGCGTTATCTACTGTACAATATATTTACCCAAAATCTCATCAAAAATTTGAGGCTTTCCTACTTTACCATTCATCATACAGGCAATCTCAAACCGAGCTGTAGAACAAACTTTATTATCCCTTAAACGAACTATTTTCTGATTGAAAATATATCGAATTCCTTCTCTTTCGATAGAATCAACGGTACAAAGAAAGTCGTTGCTACCACGCAAAGAGTGCTTGTAGCGTATATATACACTCACTACTACTGCATCTACACCTTGCTGATGCAGCTCATAAAAATTAAGATTATGCTCTTCCAAAAATTCATGGCGCACAACTTCATAGTAATGTTGGTAATTCGCATTATTGACAATACCCTGTGCATCGCATTCATAGTCGCGCACCTTCATTGCCTGTTCGAATAAGGAATCTTTTATATTTGCCATTATTAATCTTATATTTCTCAATACAAAGTTAATATTATTCTCTTGGCATTAAAAATCACGATACTGCTATTTCTCTATTACATCCGAGTATCTTTTCTTAACATCTACATATTCACTTATTTGCTTAATATATTCGTCTACATCTTTTGCAGTACGCCAATCGGGATCGGGCATATGCTTTTTGATTTCTGCCCAATCTTTATTCTCAAAGTATAAAGAATCTATAGTACAGCCCTGCAAGTTTCTGAATGGACTTATAAATATATAGCCATCAAAGAAATCTTCCATGCGAAAATCATTGTAACACATACTGAAAAAACTATTATCGGATAGTTTGCCTAATAGCGTATCCTTCAGATCAAACCCGACAGGCTTATCATTATTCATAGCCATAATGGCTTCAATCGCACCATCTGCAGGAGATACCCAATTAACTTTTGATTTGTCTTTAGCTTGGAAAGGAAAGTGCAACATTATATTAAATATTTTTTGAGGATATTTCCGATAAAGCCTATTTCCGACAAAACCGGTGTCATAATCGCAAAAATTATCATTATTCATTTTTAGTATCGGCAAATAATACTTCGTAAAAACATGTACCGATCCCATATAGACAAGAGCCTTTTCCTGCTTAGCAATTATTTCTTTTTCTATAATCTTAGTTCTGAAATCATCCGGAGTTCCCAGATAAAACACCTTACTCATATTTTCAGGAGTTCGGGGAAAACTATATTTAGTCCAATCATACTGATAACTGAGATTAACGATCCTGAACTTCTTCTTGTCGGCAGGCAATGTCTTATTAAACTCCCAAACCTTTCTATATATATCTGTATACTCTTTATATGCCCACCCTACATTATAGTAAAACATCATATCCCGGGCAAGTTGCTCATTATACTCCTCTGCATTCATTAAAGAGTCTAATTTGTTTTGCATCTCAAAAGCTCCAAATTCCATACAAAGATTCGTCACTCCGTTTTCATACAGTCGGGGGATTAAATCTTTCACAAAGTCCAAATGATCTTTGACAGCATGATCTTCGCCAAGCAAAACCAGATCATAACGCTGAAACTTAGAGACAAGATACTGCGAAGGATTCATTCCTTTTTCTTGGATATAATTATATTCTGAATTATATAAGGTCTGGCTCTTCAAGAATGAAGAAAAAAGAACAAGAGCAAAAAGAAAGAGGCATTTGTTTTTCATGACATATACTGAATTAGTTTAAGTAAAACTAGTCATTTAACATACACATCATATCCAAGAGGATATAAATAATAATTCTTTATCTTCGCAAACGATTGCAAAAAAAACAAAGGCTGCTACTTCCGTAACAGCCTCTATCAATTTATTTTATAAGTTTACTTCTTTACGTTTTTCACCCACTCTCTTGCATTTACAAATGCTTCTATCCAAGGAGTAAAATCATCTCTACGATGTTCGAATGGCAGATATGCACATTGCCAAGGGAATAAAGAGCGTTCAAGGTGAGGCATAATAGCCAAGTGACGCCCATCCTTAGAAACAACACCTGCAATATCATAATCGGAACCATTAGGGTTACCCGGATATTCGCTGTAAATATATTTAGCTATAACATTGTATTCCGATTCAGCCTTTGGCATCGAGAAACGTCCTTCACCATGCGCTACCCATATACCAAGCTTACTGCCCGATAGAGAACCAAACATTACCGATTCGTTTTGTGGAACTTCTACGCTCACATAAGTAGATTCAAACTTATGAGAAGCATTATGTTCCATCTTAGGTTTCACATCATGGTCTGGATATACCAGCCCAAGCTCCATCATCAACTGACAACCGTTGCACACACCAAGGCTCAATGTATCTTTACGCTGATAATATTTGCGAAGAGTTTCTTTCGCTTTTTCGTTGTACATGAAACTTCCTGCCCAACCTTTAGCCGAACCAAGTACATCCGAATTAGAGAATCCTCCGCAGAATACAATCAGATTGATATCCTCAAGCGTTTCTCTACCAGAAGCTAAGTCTGTCATATGTACGTCCTTCACATCAAACCCTGCAAGATACAAGGAATATGCCATCTCACGTTCTCCATTAGTTCCTTTCTCTCTGATAATGGCCGCTTTTAGTCCGGTAGGTTTTACTCTGTCCGGATCGATACCAAACTGAGCAAATTTGCCTGTAAAAGATGGATTATAGTTAAACTGTAATGGCTGATTTTTATAGTTTTGGAAACGCTCTGTGGCTAATTTCTCTCCGCTTTGCTTTTTATCGAGCAAGTATGAAGATTCGAACCATACATCACGCAGCTCGTCTATATCAAATTCTTGAACAAACGCATCTTTCTGAATTACCAGTTTTCTCTCCTCTATTGGTCTGGCAATAATAGCAAAACCAATACCATAATCATCAAGGATTTTTTCTACCAGATGATGATGTTTTACCTGAATAAGAATACCCGGATTTTCGGAGAACAATACTTTTATTATATCTGCATGATGCAGCTTATCTAAGCGAGATTCAAGACCTCCCTGAGGATTTGCAAAACACATTTCAAGCATTGCGGTAACAAGACCTCCGGCTGAGATATCATGTCCTGCAAGTATCAATCCCCTGTCTATTAACTCCTGAACAGCGTTAAATGCATTTTTGAAATATTCAGTATCCTGAACGGTTGGCACTTCCTCTCCCAGCTTATTCATAGTCTGAGCAAAAGCAGAACCTCCAAGTTTGAAGGTATCGAAAGAGAAATCTATATAATAGAGGTATGTTCCCTTTATATATGCCAATATAGGAGAAACAATCTTGCGTATATTTTTTACTTCACCTGCTGCCGAAATGATCACAGTACCCGGTGAATATACTTTTTCGTCTCCGTATTTCTGTGTCATCGAAAGAGAGTCCTTACCAGTAGGAATATTTACTCCCAGTTCGCAAGCAAACTCAGAGCATGCTTCTACGGCTTTGTATAAGCGTGCATCTTCTCCCGGATTTTTGCAAGGCCACATCCAGTTAGCACTCAAAGAAACACCCTTCAACCCATCTTCGATAGGTGCAAATATTATATTTGTAAGCGATTCGGCAATAGCAAGCACCGAACCTGCTGCCGGGTCTACCATCGCAGCCTGAGGCGCATGTCCTATAGATGTTGCAATTCCTGCTTTTCCTTTATAATCTAAAGCCACAGCCCCAAGATCACTCAATGGCAACTGAATTTCACCTTGAGTTTGCTGGCGTGCAACTTTACCTGTCACCGAACGGTCAACCTTGTTTGTTAACCAGTCTTTAGAAGCAACAGCCTCTAGTTGTAGTACATTTTTTATATAGTCTTCAAGCCTTGAGAGATCATATTCCGGATTCGTATATTCTTCTTCAAGGGTATCGTCGCGCATTATTGTTTTAGGCGCTTTACCAAAAAAGTCTTCCAACTTCAAGTCTATCGGACGTTTTCCGTCAGCTTGTTCAAACACCAACTTCATATCGTTAGTGGTTTCACCTACTACGTACATCGGTGAACGCTCACGTTGAGCAATCCGTTCTATTTTGTCTACAGCTTCTTCGGGGATAAGCAAGCCCATACGTTCCTGACTTTCATTTCCTACAATCTCTTTCGAAGACAAAGTAGGGTCTCCCACAGGTAATTTAGATACATCTATCTTTCCTCCCGTAGCTTCTATGAGTTCCGATAAGCAATTCAAATGCCCTCCTGCTCCATGATCGTGAATAGACACGATCGGATTTTCTTTCGATTCTGCTAAAGCACGAATAACATTAGCTGCACGCTTTTGCATTTCGGGATTTGCTCGCTGTACGGCATTCAGTTCTATTCCGCTTGAGTACTGACCTGTATCAACAGAAGAAACAGCTCCACCGCCCATACCGATACGATAATTATCACCTCCCAGTATTACTACCTTTTCTCCAGGTTTAGGTTCGCCTTTGAGCGCATCGCGCTTGTTGGCATATCCTACCCCTCCGGCTAGCATAATTACTTTATCGAAAGCAAATTTCTTTCTGTTTTCTTCATGCTCGAATGTAAGCAATGACCCACAAATGAGCGGCTGACCAAATTTATTACCGAAGTCAGAAGCACCGTTAGATGCTTTTATCAATATCTCCTCGGGAGTCTGATATAGCCAAGGTCTTTCTTCAATTGCTTCCTCCCATGCTTTTCCTTTTTTGGTTCTTGGGTAAGAAGTCATGTAAACAGCTGTTCCTGCAATAGGCAAGGAAGCTTTACCTCCGCCCAGACGGTCACGTATTTCTCCTCCCGAGCCGGTAGCCGCGCCATTGAACGGCTCTACGGTTGTAGGGAAATTATGCGTCTCGGCTTTCAGTGAGATAACCGATTTGATCGGTGTTACCTCAAAATAACTTGGCTTGTCACCTTCTGTAGGAGCAAACTGTTCTATTTGAGGCCCCATATTGAAGGCTACATTATCTTTATATGCCGAAACTAATTTGTTCGGATTGGTTTGAGATGTCTTTTTTATCAGTTTAAATAAAGAACTTTCTTTTTCTTCACCATCAATGATAAATGTTCCATTAAATATTTTGTGGCGGCAATGCTCTGAATTCACCTGAGAGAATCCAAAAACCTCGCTATCTGTCAACTTGCGCCCCAATCGTTGGCTTACACTGTTCAGATATTCAACCTCATCTTCGCTTAAGGCTAAACCTTCCTGCTGGTTATATGCTTCGATATCATCTATTTCTATAATAGGTTCCGGCGTCTTATCTATTGTAAAAATACGCTGATTAAGTCCATTATATATACGTTGGAGCATAGAATCATGCTCTGCATCGGTACCTGCGACAGGAAAAAATTCTTCGATACGCACGATTCCCTCTATTCCCATATTCTGGGTAATTTCCACAGCATTTGTGCTCCATGGGGTTATCATCTCGCGGCGGGGACCAACAAAAAAGCCTGAAACTTCATCAGAATCAAGCATAGTTGCACCACTGAATGCCCATGTCAGGCGTTGGATAAAATCATCGTTGAGGGTGGAGCTTGTTTGAACAGCAATAATGTTCCCGGAAGGGGTTTGAAAGAAAGAAACCATATTTTTATTTCAAGTTAATGATTGACTTATAATAGGCATACAAAGGTAATGAAAACTGACAATATATAGAAAGAAAAAGGAAAAATAGCAAACGCCTTTTATTACAGCTTTATAATATACATATTAAACCTTTGCAGTAAAGCGAAGGCTTAATGATAGAACCTTAAAACGAAGACGGTTCTATGCAAACTTAACGTTTAACTTCGGAGAAAAATGGGCTATTAAAGACGATTATCGCTTGATATTTGGGTTTTGATCTATACGTCGGTAAGATATTATGAGATTAATAGCAGGAACTGATAGTCGGTATGGGAAAGATATTACTCGGAATAGAACACAACAATTATCAGTTTGCTCTCAATTACCACCACGGTTTATATAATATTGTATATGACCAATATCCTTTATACAACAGAACCCTAAAGCTGAGTGCTACATATTTCTTTTAACAGACAGAGCCAAATATAGATTTAAGATAAAAGATTAATACTATATTTGTATTTCAAAATTAAGCACTACAAATATTTAGTTATTTATAATATTTAATTCAGGCATGAAAATCGCGATTGTTGGTACAGGTTATGTAGGTCTTGTCACGGGAACCTGCTTTGCTGAAATGGGAACAGAAGTTTTTTGTATTGATATCGATCAGAACAAGATAGATAAACTAAAGAATGGTATCATTCCTATTTTCGAGCCGGGACTTGACGAAATGGTAGAACGCAATCATAAAGCGGGACGCCTAAATTTCACGACCGAGCTTAGCTCTATCCTCAACGAGGTTGATATTGTATTCTCAGCAGTAGGCACACCTCCCGATGAAGATGGGAGTGCAGACCTGAAATATGTGCTTGATGTAGCACGTACTATTGGACAAGAACTAAACAAATATATGGTTATTGTAACCAAAAGTACAGTACCTGTAGGCACAGCCAAGCTGATAAAGAAAACCATTCAGGAAGAATTAGACAAAAGAGGTTTAACGGATCTGAAATTCGATGTGGCTTCAAATCCTGAATTCTTAAAAGAAGGTGCAGCCATTACAGATTTTATGCAACCAGACCGTGTTGTAGTTGGTGTTGAGTCTGACGAAGCCAAGCAATTAATGGAAAGACTGTATAAACCTTTCACATTGAACAACTACCGCATTATATATACCGATATTCCTTCGGCCGAGATGATAAAATATGCAGCGAATGCTATGTTGGCTACCCGAATCAGTTTTATGAACGATATTGCTAATATGTGCGAAATTGTAGGTGCTGACATCAATATGGTACGAAAAGGAATCGGAGCAGATGTGCGCATCGGTTCTAAGTTTTTATATGCCGGATGCGGATATGGTGGAAGCTGCTTTCCAAAAGATGTAAAAGCACTTATACATACAGCTCAAAATCTGGGCTATGAAATGAAAATCCTTGAGGCGGTTGAAGAAGTGAATGAGTTCCAGAAGAAAATTCTCTTCGAGAAACTAATGAAATACTATGATAACGATATAAAAGGAAAAACTATTGCCGTATGGGGATTAGCATTTAAACCCAAAACGGATGATATGCGTGAAGCGCCATCGCTAGTTATCATTGATAAGATTTTAGAAGCAGGAGGAAAAGTTAAAGCTTATGACCCTGTAGCAATGGAAGAGGCTAAACGAATTCTAGGCGACAGTATTACATACGCAAAAGATATCTACGATGCTACATTAGAAGCGGATGCGATATTAATGGTTACCGAATGGAACGAGTTTCGCTTACCTACATGGGAAGTAATAAAGAAAACCATGAAGAAACCTGTCGTTTTTGATGGAAGAAATATATACAACAAACAAGAGATGAACGAAATAGGATTTGACTATTTCGGTATTGGTATAAAATAAAACAAATGATTACTGTAGAAGGAATAACTAAAAGTTTTGGCTCGCTTAAAGTTCTCAAAGGCATAGATCTTCATGTAGAAAAAGGGGAGATAATATCGATTGTAGGTGCTAGTGGAGCCGGAAAGACGACCCTTCTGCAAATTATAGGGACACTGGATAAGGCTGACAGTGGTACAGTATACATTAATGGACAAAAACTGAACTCACTAAGAGATAGCCAACTGTCTGATTTCAGAAACAAAAACATTGGATTTGTATTTCAGTTCCATCAGCTTTTACCCGAATTTACAGCGTTGGAAAATGTAATGATACCTGCACTGATAGGAAAGGTTAAGGATTCTCAGGCAAAGCAAAAAGCAAAAGAATTACTCGACATGCTGGGCTTAGCCGATAGACTTGGACATAAACCAAATGAACTATCGGGAGGCGAAAAGCAACGTGTTGCTGTAGCACGTGCCTTAATTAATAATCCCGCGATTATCTTGGCTGATGAGCCGTCGGGTAGCCTCGATACAGAGAATAAAGAAGAACTACATCAATTATTTTTTAAGCTTCGCGATACATTAGGACAAACATTCATTATAGTAACTCACGACGAAAATCTGGCTTCTATAACAGACAGAACCGTACATATGAAAGATGGTCAGATCTTTGACCCTTTAAAAGAATCTATTTAAAGAAATGAACCTTTCCTCTGATAAACGTATTTATCAGATTGCCCTCACCCTCATTCCGGGAGTGGGTGATATTACTGCTCGCAATCTTTTACAGATTATGGGTGACGAGGAAGCTATATTCAAAACAAATAGAAAAACTCTGATCGCAAAAACAGGAATCTCTCATAAGCTGGTTGATGGCATACTCAATCCTGAAGTTCTTATAAAAGCAGAAAAAGAACTCTCTTTTATAGAGAAGAACAAGCTCAAAACTTACTTCATCAATCAGACGAACTACCCTAAACGACTGAAAGAGTGCGCAGACGCTCCTATCTTATTTTATTTTGAGGGAGATATCGATTTCAACACAGAGAAGATAATAAGCATAGTAGGAACAAGAAACTCCACAAATTATGGCAACAGTTTTTGCGATACTTTTCTGGAAGAAATTGCGCACCTGCTACCTAACACCTTAATTGTAAGCGGACTTGCTTACGGAATAGATATTAATGCACATAGAGCCGCTCTGAAACATAATTTGCCGACAATCGGGATACTGGCTCATGGCTTAGATAGAATATACCCGCACGTACACAAGCAAATAGCTCGAGAAATGGTCGCTAAAGGAGGGCTGCTTTCTGAATTCCCAAGCAATACAGAACCCGACCGATACAATTTTGTAAAAAGAAACCGGATAGTAGCAGGCATTGCCGATGCTGTTATTGTTGTTGAGTCTGACGTAAAAGGGGGGTCGTTGATTACGGCGGAAATTGCGAATTCATATTGTAAAGATGTGTTTGCCGTTCCGGGAAAAATGACTGATAAATATTCTCAAGGATGTAACAAGCTTATCTCGTCACACAAAGCCGATCTATTCCGATCAACAGAATATTTCCTGCAACAAATGGGTTGGGATAACGAATCGCCCAAAAAGAAGAAAGCACCTATCCAACAAAGTCTTTTCACCATATTGACAGATGATGAACAAGCCATCGTTAATAAATTATCAGAAAAAGAATCTATACATATCGATCAGTTAGCCAGAGAGCTTGGTGTTCCGGCATACTCACTGTTTTCTACATTATTGGAGATGGAGATGAAAGGAATGATAAGAACACTCCCGGGAAACTTATATACGATATCGTAACTAGAAATCCTTTAGATTAGCCATATTCCACAAATTAAGATAGGTGGCTTTAGTAATATCTACCACTTTCTCATAATTAATTTTATCAGCATGATCGGTCGGCTTATGATAATCTTCATGCAAATCGGTATTGTAAAATATAACAGGTATCTTCCTCATCGAAAAAGGAATATGATCGCTTCCTCCGGGAGAATCATCCATAGAGCGAAAATCGGGAACCAGATTCAAATTATATGCGGCAATATCGTTCTGCAACCATTCTTTAAACACAGGTTTCTCAGGAGAGAAAAAACATGCTACATAATTATAATCAGCCTCCGTCTTATTTCTACCAATCATATCGCAATTGATATAGCCTCTTATTTTAGGAGCAGTGAGTAAAGGAAAAGTTATGTTCTTGGAGTAATCTTCAACAAAATAAGATGAACCCAATAAGCCCAATTCCTCCCCATCCCACAAAGCAAAAATCACAGTGCGCAATGGTTTTTCGCCCGAAGCCACAAAAGCTTTTGCTATCTGCAAAATCGCCGATGTACCCGAAGCATTATCATCGGCTCCGTTGTATATACTGTCATTCGTTTTGTTTGCTTTTACACCTATATGATCGTAATGTGCACCAACTATCACAACCTCATCCTGATACTTACCCGGGATATATCCCAATACGTTGCGCATCTTTAGAGAAGGATAGCGATCACTTTCGAAAGGTTGATAATAAGTATCTCTCCAAGGCTTAACGCCGACTTTCAGAAGTGTACTTTGTATATATTCTGAGGCCTTCAAACCACCCAATTCGCCGGCTTTACGCCCCTCTAAACTATCACTAGCCAAAACCCCTATATACTCCTTTGCCTTTTGCAAAGTTATTTCTGCCAGACCTTTTTCTTTAGGTGTTTGTGCAAATAAAGAAAATGGCATAAAAAAGAGTGCAACAAGGATAAGTTTCAGCCTCATAATTTAATATGTTTTTAAGTTTGCTAAATTCCAGAGGTTAAGATAAGCAGCTTTCGTTATTTCGACAAGTTTATCCCAATTTATTTTATCGGCATGATCGCTCGGTTGATGATAATCGGGATGTCCGTCTGTATGATACCAAATCACAGGAACATCTCTTTTTGCGAATGAAGCATTGTCACTACCGCCAATAGGCTTATCCCAAGGGCGATAATTAGGCTCCAAACCTAGTCCGTATGTCTTAATATCGCTCTTCAGCCATTCTCCAAACTGAGGATGTGCTTCGGTATAGAAATACACGACATACTTTGGTTTCTGCTCGTCATTGTTTCGTCCAATCATATCAAAATTAACATATCCTTTAATATCTGATGCGAAAGGGCATGTCTGCATAAAATACTCCGAGCCTAACAGTCCCAGCTCTTCACCATCCCATAGTGCAAAAATAATTGTACGCTCGGGCTTTTCTCCACTCGCAAGAAATGCTTTCGCTATTTGCAATACAGCAGAAACTCCCGAAGCATTATCATCGGCTCCATTATATATCTTATCCCCATCAAGGAATTCATCCATACCCAAATGATCGTAATGAGCACCCATTAAAACATATTCATTCTTATTTTTACCTTCAACATACCCCAATACATTCCTTAACTCTAGCTTACGATGAGCCGGAAGTTGACTATACTTCTGAATAGAATCGGGATGAACAGAAAAACGCACTCTTTTTTGTCTCTCGGGACTATATGCTTCAAAAGGCTGGAAATAAGAATCCTCATTCAGAGGTTTAAGCCCCATATCTTGCAATACAGACTTCACATATTCTCCGGCAACACGTCCACCATGCCTACCTGCCTCTCTGCCTTCTACAGCATCGCTTGCCAGAAAGCCAATATATGCTTTTGCGCTTTCTTTATTAATTGTTGCAAAACCTTTCTCTTTCGTTGACTGAGAAAATAAAGAAATAGATATAAATAATAAAAAAGGAAATATTGTCTTCTTCATATCAGTGTAATCCTAAAACCATATTGGCTACAATAATTAATAATACGACGATGGTTATCGCCACATACATATAATCTTTCTCAATAAGAAAGCCTATCACCGAAAATGCTACACGCAAAATAGGCGTGGCAATGAGCACACAAACACCTAATTGTATGATGGCTGCACCATCAAACTCTAATACTCGAGGAATAATCGTTGACAACTCACGTAGATATTGAGAGACTCCCGGAAAGGGCTGATCATCGGGTGTAGGTTTATAATGCTCGATAGACAAACCGTGATTTTGGAATAAATAGATCAGACCTCCAAATACGGTAATACCACATGCTAACATAACTCCATATCGCAGCAACTTGCCAATAAGAAGCTCCATGTCTCTTTCTTCCCAAAACTCTTTAGAAAAAACTTTCTTCATCTTATTACATTTTACCAGTTAAAGCATTATAAATCATAGAAACAGCCAAGAAGAAAATAACAACACTAAATAGCAGTCTTAAATTTCTTACATTTGCTTTAGGTAGTATTTTAGAGCCAAAGAATGCACCCAAAAGGACACCCACAACAATAGGCATAGCTAATCCCGGATCGATATATCCTCGTTGAAAGTAGATCACAGCACTGGCAGCAGCTGTAACACCAACCATGAAATTACTGGTTGTTGTAGATACCTTGAAAGGAATTTTCATTGCCGTATCCATAGCCAATACCTTCAGTGATCCTGAGCCAATACCAAGCAGCCCTGATAAAACACCCGCAACCGTCATCAATGAATACCCTCCGATTACATTATGAACATTATATTTTTCTACCTTCCCATCTTTGGTTGGGTAAGAACCATTTAGTTTCAACTTCTCTCCCAATTTATCGCCCGGAGCAGAGTAATCGATGCCATCTTCTTTCTTTGACACAGAACGTATCGCAGAAAAAATAAGAACAACCCCCAAAATTATAGCGATATACATCTTATCAAGATACATAGCTACAATTGCACCTGCAACAGCTCCCGTCGTTGTTGCTATTTCGAGAAACATACCAATGCGCACGTTGGTTATCCCTTCTTTTATATATGCCGCTGCCGCTCCTGAAGATGTGGCAATAGATGTAACCAATGCAGCTCCTACTGCATATCTGATATCTACACCAAATCCAAGGGTTAAGATAGGGATTACAATCACACCTCCTCCTAAACCTGTAAGCGAACCTATAAATCCGGCAAAACATGCCCCGATAAATAAAACCAGGGAAAATATCTCTAAATTAAAATCCATATTATTTTGTTTTGACGCCGTAAAGGTAATCTTTTTAGAAAAGATACAACGAAACACAGCTTCAAATACTATTAAATATAATGAAGATGCAGCACATCTATTCTATATTTATTAACAAAACATTCTGCATATACTAGTTGTTTTAATTACAGTCACTAAATAATAATACAATATGAAACATTTAATTTTAACAACTCTATTCAGTATAATTTCTACAGTTATGATAGCGCAAGTATCCTTATATGATTTTAAAGTGAAAGATATTGACGGTAAAGATTTTGATCTTTCAAGCCTAAAAGGTAAAAAGGTTTTGGTGGTAAATGTTGCGTCTAAATGTGGGCTTACTCCTCAATATAACAAGTTACAAGATCTTTACGAAAAATATAAAGACAAAAACTTTGTCGTAATAGGTTTTCCGGCTAATAATTTTAATGGTCAAGAGCCCGGTACAAATGAAGAAATAAAAACATTCTGTACACTAAATTATAATGTATCGTTCCCTATGATGAGCAAAATAGACGTAGTAGGCGACAAAAAAGCACCACTCTACAAATGGCTGACAGAAAAATCACAGAACGGGAAAATGGATGCAGAGGTACAATGGAATTTTCAGAAATTTATGATTGATGAGAATGGTCAACTTGTAGATTTTGTCGCTCCACGAGAAGATCCTTTTTGTGATAAAATCATAAATTGGATAGAAAAGTAATTTTTATTGATATAAACATACAAAAGTCCCATTTATCTTACGACAAATGGGACTTTCATGCTATTAGTATAGGAGAATATTGATTAACACTCTCCTATTTTATCTTTATAGACTTGTATGCATTAAAGATTGTTTCTTCTTTTTGAAGTCGTAACTCCTCTATAAGCGAAATAAATAACTAACGCAAATAGAATTATAGGAAGTGTAATATCCCCTATCGGAGCTGCTTCTCCTACTTGACCCGGGTCTGTTACTTCACCTCCTTGTCCGGGCAAGTCCGGATCTGTCCCCCAGTCTGTAAGAGCTCTTGTACCACCTACTTTATTTAGTGTTGTAGCCATCGAAGAATTATCTGTCCTGCTTGCAATTGATAAATTCTCAATCTTTGATAAGGTTACGGCAGAAGGAGACTTGCTGGATATTACTTGCGCATCCATCGCATCCGTCTCTGCAGCATTTATTGAAATCGTTGGTATAGAGAGCCCAAAGCATGTTATCAAAAACACAAATATCACTAGTTTTGTTTTCATTTGTTATATTTTTCGTACGTCTGTGTTCTAAAAAGCTAGTTGTGTAAGTTCACAACTTTTGTTGTAAAAGTTCTGTTTCCTGCTATTTTTACTATGTATGTTCCTAAGTTTAATGTTTTAGAATATTCCATTGATGGATAGTCATTTTTACCTACTCTGGTTTTTCCCATCAATCGTCCTTGCATATCATAAATCAACACATCGCTATTCACATCTTTCTCATTCAAGCCGGAAATATGCAATACCGGTTCATTGTAATAGCAGGTTATTTCGGTAGTTTCGTCTTCTAGAATATCTTTAGTTTCGAAAAAGCGTAATATAAATCGATTTTCATCTACACTTTTCAGATCAGACGGCCCTGAAGAATAATTGTAAGATGTGCCAGGTGTCAATTTCACTGTTTTATTATTCTGGTAACGGTCTATCAACCAAACATCCTGAACAGATGTAACATTCTCCAAGTTATAAAAATTCAAAGACATTGTCTGTTGCGTAGCCGGAGGAGTTACATACAATGCTAACTCTTTAATATTTAGCGGAACTACATTCCCTAACATATTTACACCGTCACTCGATTTTGTGTAGATAAAAGTAGAACCTTCTTCAGGATATATCTTATCACTTTCATCTGGTACAGTAATCGACTTAGAGAAATTCTTCGGCGTATCCAGATTATCATCACTTGTCATTTTTGCGTTATCACGCAGTACGATTGCAGTTCTATCTGCCGCCTTATCCGCAGAGCTGGCAACTTCAACCACAAAGAAGTCTGATAATAGATTCGAAGTAGCACCACTTTTCAAATATCTTGTTGTTCCAAATGTTCTTAAAGCAGGGCTTAGAGAAATATCAAAGCTTTTGTTAGCCTGTACAATAAACATTTGCATAGGGGCAATTAAGAATTGTAGAGGATCTACAATATTCCTGCCTGTAACAGCCGGATCTACCGGTCCACCTGTTACAGTAACTCCATCTGTACTAATATAATCATAGCTAACCTGCATATGATATAGCTTGTCACTATTGTCATATCTGATCAACCCATTATTTACAATCCAATATTTAGACCTCAACACATTTTTTGTAGTTTCATTTTTAACAGATGTATTTACATCTTGCCCAAAGTATTGCGACACATCCAAAACGTCGGCACTTAAATCTGTGCCAAGTGAAGTTCCTTTGATATCATATCCTAATAACGGATTCAAACTGATTGGCGCCATGAAGGGGTTCCCTAAGAAGTTAAGTCCTTGCTCTAGAGTCACCGTTACAGCATCCGTTTTAAACTTTTCAGTTTCGAGCAATTCGATCCTATCTCTTCCAAAATCAGGCCAATCTCCCAAACCCTTCCAACCTCCTGATTTTGTACCTGCCAAATCCGGTGAAAAGCGAGCAAAGCCCATTAAATAATCAGTAGATTCTGGATTAGGAACTCCACCAGTAATTGTATTACCACTTATTTTAGTGAAGTGATATCTCATCAGTCGGCGATTGAATTCAAAACCTCCTCTTGCTCTATTGGCAGATTTGACATTCAAAGCAGCCCATCTGTCATCAACATTCTTACTTCCGTAATCCGTCACATCCATACTCATAAAGTACCCGTATCCGGCTTTCATCTTGTATAGAGGATCAAGGATAGTTCCTTGATTAGAAGTCAGACTATTTTTGTTTGGTTTCATAAATACATGATAAAACAAATAGTCTGTACCCATTTCTTCAAATGGTGGAGTAAACCCTGTCAAGTAATTCCATACTTTCCCGTTTACTGTCTTACGGAGTGTATTAGCTCCGGTAGCAGCCTCATGAGTCGAAGAATTTATAGCTCCATCATCCTCACTGGTACCATTATATTTGTAATATGTTAAATTTACCTGACTATATCCGGGAAGGTCTGAACCGGTATCACTTACGATAAGTGCCTGCCCCAGATTCATTTTTTGCGTAATCGTAGCATCATAGCCTCCCTCTACAACAAATCTATTACCTCCCAAAACATTAGAACCATTGAGTGGTGATAATAATTTATTCACGACAACGGCAGCAGATGTATCAACAGCCACAAACCCTACCAATCGAGGATCAGCAGCATTAATATCTGTTACTGTTTTATCAACATGCAACGTCGGGAAAGCTATATAATTGTATTTTTTTTGAGAACCTTTGTTAGCTAAAAGACTTGGAGACCTTTTAATCGTTTGTTTATTATCCTTACCAACAAAAGCTACCACACCGCTGCTCGTATTGGGGTCTTTAAACAGATGCGCATACTCACCGCCAACATCAGCACCATTACCTTGAACTCCGGGATCTTTTCCATTAATAAAATCCCCGGTCAACTCTGTACGGCCATTCTGAATTATGCCTGAACCATCAGCAAACTCAGCAGAACCTTTAACATACAAAGTTGTTGACTTAGACTGCGTTCCATCAGTCTCACTTCCGTACTTAACGTACATTTTACCCTTCGAGTAAAACACGACATCTGGCGAAGTAGATTGCCCTTTTATAAGTAAAGGCAAGAAGAGTAGTACAACTAATCCTAATCGAAATTTCATTATTGTAGTTTTAATAAAGTCAGTAATAGTCTAATAAAAGTCTGTAATGGTCAAGCAGTTATACTCGATCCTAGCTTTAGGAAAAGCTATATTGTAATAATGTAAAAATTCTTATTCCCGAGCAAAGATAATCCTTTTTTCTTTAAATAAAAACTTTGGCTATATTTTTTTAAGAATTACATACACAATCTTTTACATTTGAAAAAACAGAATAAATGACAAAAAAAATCACAAATGGCAATCTCTTAACAAATCATTTACGGTTTTTACAGGATTGAAAGTTTCGACCGGAACTTCAACAAATATTGTGTTCCAATCAGACATCGCACCATTCCATAAGCCGGGAAGTTCTAAAGCTTTAAGTTCCTTTCCGCTTTTTGATTTGATTGATATAAATCCGGTATTATAGTCTACATAGTCTTTCAGATTGAAATGATTACCTCTGTAGTCTTTAATCCCACAAACTAAATCAACAGGATTGAAGTGAGTCCCTTTTTTAAACATCTCCTGTTTCGCAGGATCGGACATATCAATTTGCGAGCTTTCCAAGATTTGAGGAGAGATCGTTCCATCTGAATTTACGGCTAGAAAAGGGCCACCTCCCGGTTCTCCCACATTTTTCACCATACCACAGACACGACAAGGGCGATCGAGTTTTCTTTTCAGATAAAGCACAAGCTCTGCATCTTCGAGTAATTTTGTATCCGGATTTTTTATATTTAATTCTTTTTGTAGAAAATAAAGAATTTCTATTAGTTGATCATGTGTATATTTCCCGCTATCGAGAAGTTTTAAATAATCAAATATTTTTCTCTGAGTATCAACCAATACGCCCGCTAGTATCTTTTTATATTTGGTTTCTGTCTGCTTATATTTATCGGGGACAGTATTATCTATATTTTTTATAAAAACGATATCCGCATTTAAGTCGTTCAGATTTTCTATCAGTGCGCCATGTCCTCCCGGACGAAATAATAACTTTCCATTTTCCCTAAACGGCTCATTATCGGCATCCACCGCAATTGTATCTGTACTCGTTTTTTGTTCGCTAAACGTAACGTCATATTTCACATGAAGTTCGTTTTCAAACTTTTGTTTTTTTGTCTTTATCAGGTCGTCAAACAATATTCTATGCTCAGGGGATACTGTAAAGTGAATATTCACTTCTTCTTTATCATTCTTTGCATAAAGATACCCCTCCATCAAATGCTCTTCGACCGGAGTACGGGATGTATCACTATATTTATGAAACTTAAGAAGTCCCTTTGGCAGATTTCCGTAGTTAAGCCCTTTTGGCTTCAGCAAATTCTCAACAATCGATTTATATTTTCCTTCCGAAAGCAAAGCTGCAAGCGGTTGCCCTTCATTTTTCAGACACATGGCATCCAGATCGTTATAAAACGCAAACTTCTCTATCTCTCCAAAAAATTTCTTTTCAAAGCCTGAAGTCGGTACGGAATAAGGCGCATCTAAAAACTCGAACAAGTCTTTGAACATCCTACTTGCTGCTCCCGAGGCAGGAACAAATTTAACAATTTGTTTTCCCGATGAAGCTTTGTACTCATCCCAGTCGGCCAGATATTCTTTTTCCTGTTCAGGAGATATCACCTTAATACCTTTTTCTACTGACGCTGCAGCGGCAATACCCAAGAAAGGAAATCCTTGTTTAAAGTTATCCAATTGTTTGTTCAGTTGATCTTCGGTAATACCTTTTTCTGCGAGATGGTTTTTATCTGATTCGGTTATCATAGCATAGTGTGTTATATACGTCTTATATGCAAAACTAGGAAAAATATTGGTAACTTACTTCAATTGTTTAGAAAATTCCCATATTACCATCCCGGCAGCCACCGAAACATTAAGGGAATGCTTTGTTCCATATTGAGGGATTTCAACACAACAGTCGCAACGGCTCACAACATCCTGCTGCACACCCTTTACCTCATTTCCTAAAACGACCGCATATTTCTTTGCAGAATCCAGTTGCAATTCATCCAGCATTATGCTATTTTGAGCTTGCTCCACAGCACAAAGGGTGTAGCCATTTTTCTTCAGCTCTTCTACAGCCTGATCTGTATCTGAGTAATATGCCCATGCAACCGAATTTTCAGCTCCCAAGGCTGTTTTATGAATCTCCACATTGGGTGGAGTTGCGGTAATTCCGCATAGATAAACAGCCTCAACAAGAAATGCATCCGAAGTGCGAAACACAGATCCGATATTATTAAGACTTCTTACATTATCCAATACAATGATAAGCGGAATTTTAGGTTCAGACTTAAACTCTTCGACCGAAAGCCTATTCAACTCTGTTATTTTTTTTACTCTCATTCGCTTAATCTATTAAAACAACACTGGCACAATCCAACTGAGCACCCATCGGTGGATTTCGTTTCGAAAGCTTAATTTCCACACGTTCGATTTTTTTATACTTCTGCTTCAGGCATCGAACGATCCGATATGCAACATGCTCTAATAACTTGGACGGAATTTGCATTTGCTCCTTCACATCATTGTATATATCTGCATAGCTGACCGTATCTTCCAACGAATCGGATTGAGCAGCATCTGTTAGGTTTACTTCTAATTTCAGATTGATCACAAACTCATTCCCAACCGTGGTTTCATGAGGCTGTACGCCGTGATAAGCATAAAAAACAACATTCTCAAGCAAAATAAAACTTTTCATAAAGAGTCAAAATAAAACGGCACAAAGCTAAGTTTTTTATCTATATTTGTTCGTTATTGAGTTTACAAAGATATAAAACCTTGTGAAAACAGAGAATGAAAATTATGAGTAAATCAAGAGAAACAACACCTTACACAACATCCGGCACACACAACATTTTAGCGTCGGGCACACAACTAAAAGGAGATATATCTTCGGAGGAAGATTTCCGTATCGACGGCGCAATAGAAGGTAATATTCAGTGTCGTGGTAAAATTATCGTAGGTCAGAGCGGCTGCGTTATCGGCAATATAAATTGTTCGAATATAGACTTATTCGGCAAAGTAAAAGGAAACATTATATGTTCCGAAAATATTGTTCTGAAGGCGAGTTCCCTTCTTACCGGCGAGATTAAAACACGTACGATTGAGATAGAGCCCGGAGCCAATTTTGAAGGAACCTGTTCGATGTTAAATAATAGCGCAACTGGATCTTTGGATGAGTAAGATAATACCAAAACAATATAGTTATGAATATAAATAAAAGACTTGCGGCACTACGCGAATTTATGGGAGAAAAAGGCTTACATGCTTTTATCATCCCCAGCACCGACTCCCATCTAAGTGAATACCCGGCTTCGCACTGGGCTTCGCGCGAATGGATCAGTGGATTCACAGGGTCGGCCGGAACAGTTGTAGTCACTCGCGAAAAAGCAGGGCTGTGGACAGACTCCCGCTATTTTCTGCAAGGGGCAAAAGAACTGGAAGGAGCTGATATCGAATTATTCAAAGAAGGACTTCCTTCTACCCCAAGTATAGAAGAGTGGCTAACCACCGAACTGGGAAAAGGAGAATACGTTGGTATAGATGGCACTGTGTATGCAGCTAAAGAAGCCATGAACCTTACCCACAAATTAAACATGAAAGGATTGCACCTGATCAGTGATTACGATCCGTTCAGCAAAATATGGAACGACAGACCCGAAATACCTACGAATACAATCTTCGTACTACCTGAAAAATATGCGGGCGAAGCGGCACATAAAAAAATAGCACGTATTTGCGATGCTGTAGAGAAAAATGGAGCAGAATCTTTGCTTGTGGCATCATTAGATACAATTGCCTGGATTTTCAATATCAGAGGTAACGACGTAAAGTGCAACCCTGTAGCTGTTAGTTACGCCTATGTTTCGAAAGAAGAAACAGTATTGTTTATCAATCCTAAAAAACTAACATCGGAAATTTCCGATTACTTGAAAGCAGAAGGGGTTACAATTGCCGAATACGATAAAGTATTTGATTATGTATCGAAACTAAAGACACCTGTTTGTTTGGATGCGAACAAAGTAACTTTCAAGCTATATAATACGATACCCGACGGATGCCGCATCATCGATATGCCATCTCCGGCAGACCTGATGAAGAGTATCAAAAACGATACAGAGGTTCAAGGTATCCGCAATGCAATGGAACGCGATGGTGTTGCATTGGTACACTTCTTTATGTGGCTCGAAAAAGCAGTACCCGGAGGAAATGTGACGGAAATTATGATACCCGAAAAACTGGTGGAATACAGAAGTCAACAGAAAAACTTTGTAGGAGAAAGCTTTGATACAATCTCGGGCTATGGTCCGAACGGGGCAATCGTTCACTATCATGTAAGCAATGAAAGCTCACTACCGGTTAAACCCGAAGGTTTGCTGCTTGTAGACTCCGGTGCTCAGTATTTCGACGGCACAACTGATATAACCCGTACACTGGCAGTAGGTCCGCTTACCGACCAGATGAAAAAGGACTACACCATGGTACTGAAAGGACATATCAATCTGGCAACAGCTATATATCCTCAAGGTACAAGAGGAAGCCAGTTAGATATCTTGGCTCGTAAGGCGTTGTGGGATGAAGGACTAAACTACCTGCACGGAACAGGGCATGGTATCGGACATTTCCTCAATGTACACGAAGGTCCTCAAAATATCAGAATGAATGAAAACCCCACAACTCTGCAACCGGGAATGGTAACATCCAATGAACCGGGACTGTACAGAGCAGGACAATATGGTATCCGTATCGAAAACCTCATTCGTACGAAGCATGAAATGACTACCGAATTCGGAGATTTCTATTCTTTCGAAACGCTGACTCTTTGCCCTATAGATACGACACCTATAGTAAAAGAAATGTTGACAGAGAAAGAAATCATCTGGCTTAACGAATATCACAAATTTGTATATGATCGTCTTTCTCCACTATTGACTGAAGACGAAAAACAATGGTTAAAAGAAAAAACTCATGAGATTTAAAATAACTGTTATATTATTGAGCCTCCTTTTCACGTTTGAGATGGAGGCTCAAACTATTAAAAGTCCCGACAATAAGTTCAACTTAGAAGTGACTTATCCGGGACAGAGTGGAAAGAAACTTTATCTGGGACAATATTGGCGGGGCGGGACATACGCAAAAGACTCCGTTGTACTTTCTGCGGCAGGTAAAGGTGTATTTACAGCGAAAGAAAAGTATCCCGAAGGACAATATTTTCTTTACATAGCACCTGACTTCAGAACAGACATGCTCTTTGGTAGCGAACAGAGCAAAATGCAGATAACAATCAACAAGGATAATTTCTTAAAAAGCACTGTAACAGGAAACGATGACACGCGCCTACTGTGGAGCTACCTCAACAAGGTAGCAGAGAATGATGCTTTGAGAGAGACACTCGAAGATCAGCTATCGGCATCAGATCTTACTCCGCAAAAAAGAGCCGGCATAGAAAAGGAAATAGCAACCGAAGAGCAAATAGCGCAGACCTATGTAAACAATCTTATCAAAGAAAATAAGACGAATTGGTTTGGAACTTTCCTAAAGGGTATGACTCCGATCACGTTACCTTACACCGACCCTAAGAATGATAAAGAGTTTGCAGAAAACAACAAGTACGGAAAAGTACATTATTTTGATAATATAAACCTTACCGACCCTCGTCTGTGGCGAACAAATTATCTGACCAGCTATATAGAATCATATATGACTCAGTGGGTAAATCCTACGCCCGATTCTTTAGCGATAGCAGCAACTAAGCTTGTGAGCAGAACAAAAGAGAATGAAGTGTGTTTTAAAGAAATGTTGTCTTATCTGATAAATACAACCACTTCGAGCGACAGAATGGGCGATGAGAATATCTGGGCAAAGCTTTGCGAAGATTACGTCTTCGGCAAAAACCTGGCGTGGATAGATAGTGCTCAGGTGTCGGGATTGCAGTATATGTATGAGCATATCAAAAACAATCGCATAGGCATGAGAGCCCGCAATATAAAACTGACAACAATAGACGGTAAGACAATTGAGACAAACGACATAAAAGCCGAATACCTGATATTGTATTTCTATGGTCACGACTGTAATCACTGTATAGAAGAAACACCTCGCATATACAATGAGGTATATACCAAATACAAAGACAAAGGATTGCAGGTAGTAGCCATCGACATAAAGGGAAGCGACAAAAAAGAATGGGATAAGTTTGTAAAGAATAATAAGATGACCGGCTGGATCAACGCCGCCGACCCGAATAATATATCACAATACTGGTTGAACTATGACACATCATACATTCCGTCGGTGTTTGTGTTGGATAAAAACAAAAAAATAGTTGCAAAGAAAATAGATTCTAAAGGACTGGAACAGTTCTTCGATTATTATACAAAATAAAAGATAATGGCATTAATAAAAGAAGTCAGAGGGTTTACACCTGAGATTGGAGAAAATACATACATGGCCGAAAACGCTACAATTATCGGCGATGTGGTAATAGGTAAAGATTGTAGCATTTGGTTTAACACCGTATTGCGTGGCGACGTAAACTCTATACGCATCGGAAACAGGGTAAACATACAAGATGGCAGTGTGTTGCACACATTGTACCAAAAGTCTGTAGTAGAAATAGGCGACGATGTATCCATTGGTCATAACGTGGTGGTGCATGGTGCAAAAATAGAAAACGGTGCACTGATAGGTATGGGAGCTATTGTTCTCGATCATGCAGTGATAGGCGAAGGTGCGATCATTGCAGCAGGATCGGTGGTACTGAGCGGCACACAGGTAGAGCCGGGAAGTATCTATGCAGGTGTACCTGCCAAGTTTGTAAAAAAAGTAGATTCGGAACAAGCAAAAGAAATGAACCAGAAAATAGCGAAAAATTACCTGATGTACTCGGGCTGGTTTAAAGAAGAATAAAACCGATTAAGGAAAATACTTATAATTAAATATGGGCAGAGGAATTTCACACCCTGAGAGATACGCTACATGAAGCAATCAATCAGCCGGAAAATGAAATTCCTCTGCCTAAAATAAAATACAAACAAAATTCACTAAGTATAGATAAAAGGAATCGTGCGGTAAGATTAGACTTTTAAGATCATAAAAGGAAAACGAGCACGCCTCCCCCAGACTATTTAAACTAAAACAATAATATGAGCTTAATAGAAGATCTTAAATGGCGACATGCATGTAAAGGAATGAATGGAGCCAAAGTTCCACAAGATGTAGTAGAAAGAATACTTGAAGCAATCAACCTCACCCCTACCTCTCTGGGGATGCAGGCATTCAAGGTATTTGTTATAGAAAACAAAGAGCTAAAAGAAAAGATATACAATGAAGCATGCGAGCAACAGCCAATTATAGGATGTTCGCACCTATTGGTATTTGCTTCATATACACAAATTACAGAAAAGTACCTTGACGACTATTTCGATTTGATAAACAAAAAACGGAATCCGAGCAAAGAGTGGTGCGATAAATATAGAAAAAAGATAGAATTCTTTATTGAGAAAAATGGCAGTAATCTAAAGAACTGGCTTTCTCAACAAACTTATATCGCACTGGGAGTGGCGTGTACAGTTGCAGCCAACGAACGCATTGAGACACTTCCTATCGAGGGTTTTAACAGGGATGCATTGAACCGTATCCTCGACTTACCAACACAGAACCTTTCTGCAACATTTATTCTTCCGCTGGGATACAAAGATCAAAACCTCGACTGGCTACAGAATCAACCGAAAGTAAGAAAAGACCTTAGCGACCTGATTGCAGTCATCAAATAATTTTCTGTGGGAATAATTATCTTTTTATATACAGATACTAAACAAAAAGCGGTGAAATAAGGTTACAAATAGAAACAGGGTAAAAACTGTCACTTTTGTCACTTTTTACATTATTGGAAATGACAGAAAAGAAATATAGTAATCTGGTTAATGTTATCATAGGAATATTATTGATAATACTAAATATATGCTGGATATATTTCCAACTCAGATTACTATATAATTATAACTTTGGCAATATCCTCTATCTTTACAAGATACCGGAATGGATACTGGTCTTGAACACAATTTGCGGACTGATCGGAGTTTTACTTGCAGTCAGGCTAATCAAAGACAAGATAAGCGCATGGACAGTAATACCCGCCAACTTCGGGCTTTTCTGCATCTGCATTTTGATTGAAAGTTTCCTAGCATAATAGAACTATAAATTAAATAGTTATGAAAAAAGAAATTCTGAAAAGGATAATTGCAAAACCCGGAGAAAAGCATAAAGTATCCAACTTCAAAACTGATTACACCGCCGGATTATCAAAACAGAAAGGGGAAAAGCTTCTTGAAGAAAGTATAGATAAACTGTCGAAACTGCAAGATAAGCTTTATGCACAAGACCGCTATTCTGTCCTGATCATATTTCAGGCAATGGATGCTGCGGGAAAAGATGGCACAATCAAGCATGTGATGTCGGGTATCAACCCGCAAGGTTGTCAGGTATTTGCCTTTAAGCAACCATCGGCAGAGGAACTCGACCACGACTATCTGTGGCGCATCTACAAATGCTTACCCGAGCGCGGAAGAATCGGTATATTCAACAGGTCGCATTACGAAGATGTACTCGTAGCAAAGGTTCATCCGGCGATTGTATTAAACGGAAAATTACCCAATATCACAAAGACGGAAGATATCGATGATAAGTTTTGGGAAAAACGTTACAGGCAGATAAACGACTTTGAAAGGCATCTGACTGAAAATGGAACAATCGTATTGAAGTTCTTTCTCAATGTTTCGCACGATGAGCAGGAGAAACGCTTTCTTGCCAGACTGAATGATGAGTCTAAAAATTGGAAATTTTCGGCAGCAGACCTCAAAGAGCGTGCATACTGGGACAACTATATGGAGGCATACTCAGATATGCTGACACATACATCGACCGACGAAGCTCCTTGGCACGTTATCCCTGCAGACAACAAGTGGTTTATGCGCTATATCATTGGTCAAATCATCAGTGACAGAATAGAGGAACTAGACCTTCACTATCCCGAACTGACGGACGAAGCCAAGATAGGGATAGAGAATGCGAAGAAATCCATGTCAAAAACGCAGGAAGAAAAACCTAAGATAAAGAAGGAAAAGAAAGACAAGAAAAAATAAAAAAAGAAGGCAGCGCTGATTATCTCAACGCTGCTTTTATTTCGGTAATCATTTTAAAATTAGATAATTACAACCACTTCTGTCGTCTAAAATAAAAGAGAATAACAGCAACAGCAGCTATCATCAGTCCGATAGAAAATTCGTAGCCATATTTCCATTCCAGTTCGGGCATCTCTCCAAAGTTCATCCCATAAATACTTGCAATAAGTGTAGGCGGCATAAATATAACGGAGATCACGGTAAACATTTTGATGATCTTATTTTGCTCGATATTAACAAACCCGAGGAATGTATCTTGTAAGTAATCGAGCCTGTCGAAGCTAAAGCGGATATGTTCGAGTAGTGAGTTTATGTCCTTTATCAGAATCGTAATTCTGGCATGCAACTCTCTTGGCATCAGTTCACTTTTGAGCATACTCGATACAGCCCGCTGCTTGTCGATGATATTCTCCCTGAGCATCATGGTCTTTTCCTGCAAGTCTTTGATTTCCATCAAAAGCTCTTCGTCTGCCTCTTTTATACTGATGCTATTAGACAATGAAGTAATCTGCTGGGTCATGCGTTCGATCATGTCGGCATCGAGCTCTACCCGTGTCTCCAAAATAGCGACAAACACATGATAACCGGTAGGATACATCTTAGGATTAGCGGAGATTTTCTTTATTGTCTCGTGGAAAGACGATAAATCCTCGCTGCGGACGGTGATAAGAATATTGTTCTTTATGATAAAAGAAACCGGTTCTCTCTCGAAAGTTCCAAGTAAGAAGTTGGAATTCACAACCAATGAGTCTGCCGTCTCCATATAACGGGACGACATCTCGATCTCTACCATCTCCTCTTCTTCCTGGATATATATTTTCAGATAATCTTCTAACTCGCTTTCTATCTCCTCATCTACATTATTAAGGTCGATCCATAGAAAATCCTTAATAGGGGTGGCTTTCAAAAATTCAATGCTACGGCTCATTCGTATGACATTGTCTTTGTGATAGAATAATTTTACTTCTGACATGAGCTATTCTTTTTTAAGTGTTAGGACTTCCTTTACTTCTCACTACTTCTCCCGGGCAGAAAAGCTGAGACTATATTTGTCAACTTTTCGAAATCTGCAACCGAGAGGCGCTCGGGTCGTTCGTCAAAGATAGGGTCGGCATACGCTTCGCAATCTTTTCCTAACAGAGGCTTCATAGAGTTTCTAAGGGTCTTTCGACGCTGATTAAATCCTGTTTTCACAACAGTTTTAAACAATCTTTCATCACAGTCCAGATGCTCCCTCTTATTGCGAACCAGCTTAACCACGGCGGATTTTACCCTCGGCGGAGGGTCGAATACCTTTTCGCTCACCGTAAATAGATATTCTATATCGTACCATGCTTGTAGCAGAACGCTTAATATGCCGTATGTCTTGCCTCCCGGCTTAGCGGCTATACGTTCGGCAACTTCTTTCTGGAGCATTCCTGAGCAACACGGAACTTTGTCTTTATACTCAAGAACTTTAAAAAATATCTGGGACGAAATATTATAAGGATAATTTCCTATCACACAGAATTTGTCAGGATAAATAGCCGACAAATCAAGAGTAAGAAAATCGCCTTCTACTATACGCCCATGCAAAGCAGGATAATGCTCGTTAAGATATGGCACAGAATCGCGGTCGAGCTCAACAACGGTTAAGTCTTTCTCCTTTTCGATAAGAAATTGAGTCAGCACACCCATTCCCGGACCAACCTCAATTACCGGCACATCGGTAAAATCGTCCAATGTATCGGCAATCCGACGTGCAATATCCAGATCTTTGAGAAAGTGCTGTCCTAAGAATTTCTTCGGCTTAACTGCCCCCATACTTATAATTATCATTATATTTGCAGCGGCAAAGGTAGTATTTATTACTGAAAATCGTTCGTATTAAAAGACCTTTATTCTGAAACCGCTACATTTAAATTTGGGGAATGGAAGAAACAGATGAAGTTGTAACACAAAAGAAAAGCTCTTTATTAAACAATCTTATAAAAGTCGTATTACCCCTAGGATTAGGAATTGCGATCATATATTATCTTATCAGTAAAATTGACCCAAGTCAACTTTGGGAAATATTGAAAGATGCCAATTGGGGGATACTGTTATTCTCTCTATTATTCGGACTTCTAGGAAATACCATCAGAGGATACCGTTGGGCTCTTTTTATTACTCCATTGGGTTACTCTCCCAAAATATCGAACCTCAATTATGCAATCTATGGCGGTTATGCCGTTAACTTTGCTTTGCCACGTGCGGGCGAGATATGGAGATGCGGTGTAATAGCCAAGGAAGACAACATCCCTTTCTCCAAATTATTCGGAACGATGATTCTCGATCGGATATTTGACACAATTACCGTTGCTATAATATCTTTGGTGGCCTTTTTGTTCAACATGCAATTCTTTTTGACGCAACTAGAACAAAACCAAACAACGTTCAATACTATATCCGGTATATTTAAATCCCCTTTATTGTATTTAGCTATCGGCGCTGCAATAATAACCACATACATTGTCTTTAGGTTTTTCAAAGAAAATGTTATTGTACGTAAGATAAAAGGATTCCTATCAAGTATAGCAAGTGACTTGAAAGCAATTTGGAAAATGAATACCAAAGGGCGTGTATTCTTATATACGATAGGCATCTGGGGTTCTTATTTTTGTTATTTCTACATTACATTCTTCGCTTTCGATTTTACAGCCGACTTGGGAATCACCGCCGGACTCATCGCTTTTGCCTTGAGTAGTATAAGTATGGGAGTACCATCTAACGGAGGACTAGGTCCTTGGCAAATAGCAGTAATAGCATCGTTAAGCCTGTATGGGGTAGACAAACTACACGCAACGGCATTTGCTACAGGCGTGTTTGCTGTGCAATCTATCTGGGTGATTATTTGCGGGCTGTTCGGCATTGCCATGCTGGCTTTGAAAAAGCAAAAGAAATAATTCTTCCATCATTTCCACATCTACACTTTTATATTTTAGATTTATCTAATAATATGAGAGCTTTGTACTTTCGTTCCATAGAGAAGCAATCCCCGGTAAATTAAAGAAGAAAAGGTTACAATAAAACACATGTAAAAAAGTGTCACTTTTGTCACCTTTTGAATAAAAAAGCACGAAAAGAATAAGAATAACAAAAAGTTATAAAAAAGAGTTTACCGTCTACTCTTTTCATTATATATGTAAAAGACTTCATCGAAAATTCTTATCTTTGTTACTATTCGTAATTTTAAAACATAACATATTATGTCTAAAGAAATACTTAAACTAAAACCGCAACAGTTGTGGAAACACTTCTACGACCTGACCCAGATTCCTCGCCCTACAGGACAGATGAAGGAGGTGACAAAATTTGTCATTGATTTCGGCAAATCATTGGGACTAGAAGTAAAACAGGACAAAACAGGAAACATTGTTATTACCAAGCCTGCCACCAAAGGAATGGAAAAAGCTCCGGTAGTGATACTTCAGTCGCACTTGGACATGGTTCCTCAGAAGAACTCGAATGTAAAGCATGACTTCACAAAAGACCCTATAGAAACTCAAATAGATGGCAGTCGAGTAAAGGCTAAATCTACCACATTGGGAGCAGACAACGGAATCGGAGCTGCCGCCATGATGGCTGTCCTCGAAGACAGGACACTGAAACATGGAAAAATAGAAGCCTTATTTACAGTAGACGAAGAGGTAGGTATGGTTGGTGCAAGTGGATTGAAGAAAGGATTTCTTTCAGGAAACGTATTGCTGAATCTGGATACCGAAGAGATCGGCGAGCTATGCGTAGGTTGCGCCGGAGGTGCAGACGTTAATGCCGATTGGGAATTTAAAGATGCAGAAGTACCAGCAGGTGATATTGCTTATAAAATATCGCTTACAGGCCTTAGAGGAGGTCACTCGGGAACTGAAATACACATGGGAAGAGCAAATGCCAACAAGCTTATGTTTTACTTCCTCAAAGAAGCAGTAAGCAATTATGAGGTGCGTTTGTCTGCCATCGATGGCGGTTCACTAAGAAATGCGATCCCTCGTGAAGCTGTAGCTATCGTTACTCTACCCGAAGAAGATGAGAAGGACTTCCTAAAACTGGTAAAAGAGTACGAAAAGATATTTAAAGAAGAATATAAAGCTGTAGAAGCAAACCTTTCATTCAAAGCAGCAAAAACTGAATTACCGAAAACGCTTATCCCAGAGGAAATACAAGACAGCGTTATCAATGCTGTTATTGGTTGCCAAAATGGAGTAATCAGTATGCTAACTGACTTTGAAGGTATTGTAGAAACTTCTACAAACTTAGCCTCTGTTAAGTCTGAAGCAGGTCGTATTTCTGCGAAAATGCTTGCTCGTAGCTCTTCCGAAACACGCAAAGATGAAATTTGCTCAAGTCTCGAAAGTGTATTTGCCCTTGCAGGCGCAAAAGTATCTATCGAAAATGGTTATCCGGGATGGCAGCCGAATGCTCAATCGGATACGCTAAATATGATGGCTAAGCTATACAAAGATATGTATAACGAAGACGCGCATGTAGTAGTGGTGCATGCAGGATTAGAATGTGGTATCATTTTGGGTAGTACACCGGGATTAGACATTGTATCGTTTGGCCCTACTATTTTAAATGCACACTCTCCTGATGAGTTTGTAGAAATAGACACAGTAAGCAAATTCTATGATTATCTGGTTAAAACCCTAGAGAACATAAAATAAAAGAAGAAACGGCGGGAAATTCAAAAATACCCGCCGTTTTACTTTTCTAATCTATCGTTTCTATATCAATCAAAAGGTATTATTCCTCCATCCGTCAGGTCTGCTAATGACACTTTAAATGTTGTAGACGTTGCAGCCTTGCCTAATGCTCCTCTGAAAGTTATACGTTTACCTCCTTCGATATCCCCTTTGTATATCTCCCTTTCGCCTAGAACAGTATCACCGGTAGTAATCTGCTTTACAAATACCAGCTTCACAGTAACATCTTTACCTGCTGTTGCATGCCTATCTGTAATTATTTTGTGTTCTCTAAATTTATCAACATTAGTATTACATAGGTCACCCCATCCCCAAGATGCTTCTGAGCTACGAGTAGGAATACCTTCTGCTATAGATATTCCGGAATAAAAAGGAGTGATCACACAGCCAATTGTAGTTGTACCTTCGGGCAAAGAACATGTATTGGCATCGGTCACTTCAACGGTCACCTCAGACCACATCGGCTGTAAAGTTACCTGTATTGGCACATCCGAGTTATTCGCAGCTACCGAGAAGTCAACCTTTTCGTAATATATATATCTACTACCCATATTCCCCATTATCCATGTAGGAGGATTCTCAAAATAGTCGGTATAGAAATTATTACCCTTTACATCAATTGCTCCTTCTGTTGGAGGAGAGCTCATACCTCCGGTCGGATAAGAGATAAAAGCAATATAGTAGTTACCTTCAGGGAGTTCCTCGGTTAGCTGCCCAACCATTTCTTTAAACTTCCACCCTTTCACTCCTTTGCCACTTTCTTTCTCGTAAATGATATAAAAGAGTTGATTGTTATAGGTGTCAGCTTTCAATGATTTAACATCTACACTAAAGTTAGATACATCAAACGTAACCTTATAGGTTTTACTTGTTGTGGGTACTTCTTCCGAGTCATTGCTACAAGACGCAAACAGAATAGTTGCGCATAGAAAAAATAGTAGTTTTTTCATTACGATAATAGTTTTGTTAAGTTTATATCTATCATTATTAAATACAATAATAATGATGCGTAAAGATATACAATATAATTTATTTTAGATAATTTATAAAAGAAAAGAGAGCAAGACAATACGCCTTACTCTCTATAGCTTTTAAATTATATTTTCTTATTTGATGCCTTTCACTTTTTCTCGGGCTTCTGCTTATACTTAGACAATATAGCCAATATTTCGTCAAAAACATTTCCGAAAATAGAAACGCCCGAAGCTCCGTTTTCCAAAGCATATTTTATTCCGGCTTCGATTTCTTCATTGTTTTTGAAGTCGGGTATATACAATCCGGCATAGAGAGGGAAACGACCATCTATACCTCTCAATCCCTGTTTAACGGCATCACCGATCCATGGTATATCCTCTTTATAGAAACCATGATAGATCATCGGGTAAACAGCATCCAAAGGCCAGTTTGTCCAATCCTGTCTTACCAAACGCTTCGCTACGTCCGGAGTCGGAAATACGGCAGCAGTAAGTGGCTTATGATGGGCTTTTGCCACATCTCCAATCTTATTCACAATTGCGGTTACAGCGTCGTATCTGAAAGATTTCCACGAGAGGTTTTCCTGAGGATACTGAATACTGTCTATGTCTTTATGATATTTTTCTTTAAACTTAGCCTTACATACATCGCAATAGCAAAAGTCATATTCGGGCAATTCTTGTGTTTGAACAATACCATAAACGTCCCACAGATTAACAGCCAATATCACATCACTGAAACGAACATAATCCATGTGGATGCCATCAACATAATCTTTAGACAATGCATTCTCTACCTCTTTAGTCAGAAACTCCGCAACCTCGGGACGAGAAGGACACATCCACCTGTAATAATCTACATACGGCGGATGATCGGCACACGATTCACCTTTTCTGTTTACAGCAGCCCATCCAGGGTGAGCCTTCAACGCATCTCCCCTATTCATTATCCACATCCAACGGTGAGCTTCCAATCCCTGAGCTTTTGCCACCCTATAATGCTTCTCACTATCGGCTTCGAAGAAAATACCCGCAATACCCGCATCATGATATTTTTTATACCTCACGGCTAGTTCCTCTTCCGTATCAGAATCCTGAGGGTTAATCCACACCCAATGTTTGTAAGTATTTTCGGCCTGCTTATTACCAATATTGCTTGTACAATTCGAGAACAAAAAAGGCAATAGGAATAAGGTCAACCAGTAAATTTTAAAATGGTTTCGCATAGTTTTTTATTTTTTATTTAGTTATTAATCCTTCTTCATTAAGATAAATCTTCTTACCCGAAGTATCTTTAATAGAGACTTCGAATCTCCTGCCGGTAGAAGACAGTTCGAGTTTGTTTCTTTTATTATCAATATCGAATTCCGGCTTATCCATTTTCAGCTCTGCAAAGTTAGTTGCATAACGCTGATGCGCACGTTTATAGTCTTGCTGCTTATAGTACACAAGCCATAAATATTGTTTTTGCTTTTCAGTATATGGCAATACAAACTGAGGTTGTTTTTCCCCTGCTTTGTTTTTCGAAAAGAATAAATAACCCCATCTTTCAGGTCTATGCATATCGATAACACCTTGAGGAGACCATACCCAGTTATTTTCAGGTAATACCTTCCCTGCACTATCTTTTCTTTTCACATACTTACCATTTACAATATCTGTTTCCCATTGCACTCTTGAGAAATTAATGCGCCATACGTCTTTATCTTTAGGAATATTTACAGCATTCCCCAAGGTAAGAGCCCTGAAAGGGATTGCCATCTCGACCGTCCATCCGGTATCTGTATCATTAGGATTATTGATAGTACCCTGCACTTTTACGGCATGTTGCATTCCCTGAGTATCCCAACTGAAGAGCGCTGCGCCTCCGCTCCGATAAGGTTTATGCATAAACAGGTCGAAAATATTATTATATGCATTGACCTCTATTTCAAAGTAGTTGTGAGCAGTGTTTAATGGATCTATAAACACTTCAAAATCATTGTCAAAAAACACAATCTCATCACGCTTGGCCAAGGTAGCCCATACATGCGGATCTTTTAACTCAGCCGCTATATAAAGATATGATTTGTCCCAAAGCATTTTCACACGAGTATCGTAATATGGTTTAGGCTTGGCATCGCCCTCTATATCTTGAAAACGATCAGACCAAGGAGTATTCAGCCACACTTGATCATTAATATCGCCATCAATTGTCGGTGCTTTGGATGCATAAGGTACTACGTAGTTTGCCGGAATAGTAAATAGGTTTTCATATCCCTTAAAGTGATTCTGGGCATAACAAAAATTAAAAACAAGAAGAAAAGAAATAGAACAAAATAATTTTATATAATTCATTTTACTGATTTTGAAATTTAAGGATATCACGAAGTTCAGCCACACCCTCAGAAGCACCCTTCTTTATAAAGTGTATTCCGGGCTGATGCACATTCACTTCTTTCGGGTCGATCAGATAGACAGGTACACCCGTATGCACATAATTAAGCAAGCCAGCGGCAGGATATACGTTCATAGAAGTACCTATCACCACAAAGATATCGGCCGTTTGTACAATTTTCATTGCTTTTTCTATCATGGGCACAGCCTCTCCAAACCAAACAATGTGAGGGCGAAGCTGTGAGCCTTTTTCACACTTGTCTCCAAGGTGAATCTCGCAATTATCAGGAGTTAAGGTATAAATCAACGAAGGATCGACCGTCGAACGTACTTTACTCAATTCCCCATGAAGATGTAAAACATTTGTGCTGCCTGCTCTCTCATGCAGTTCATCCACATTCTGCGTTATAATGGACACTTTATAATCTTTTTCCATCTCCACTAATCCTACGTGTCCTTTATTGGGCTTAGCCTCAAAAGCAGCCTTGCGTCGGGCATTATAAAAATCAAGTACCAGTTGAGGGTTTCGGCTGAATCCTTCAGGAGTGGCAACATCTTCGATAGAGTATTGCTCCCACAGTCCACCGGAGTCTCTAAAAGTGGCAATGCCACTCTCTGCACTCATCCCTGCGCCGGTTAATACAACAATATGTCTCATAAACTATTAAAAAAATGTAAGTAGCATATACAAATATAGTTTTTTCAGGGGTAAATTTTATTAAAGTCCCATGAAAAGAATTACTTTTGTTGGCAAATTTAAATAAACATTCAGTCATATCATGAAATAATACTTCTTTGACATACAAGACTGATATAAAACGAAAAGAATATGGATAAAATTAGTTACGCTCTAGGTTTAAGCATCGGAAATAACTTCCTTAGCTCAGGTATCAACAAAGTTGATTTCGACTCTTTCCTTAAAGGAATGAAGGATGTAATCAACGGAGGAGACACTGACATGGATTATGAAGAAGCTAAACAAGTGATTAACGACTATTTCACCAAATTACAAGACGAGAAATTGGAAATCAACCTCAAAGCGGGTGAAGAATTTCTATCTATCAACAAAAACAAAGCAGGTGTAGTAACTCTTCCGAGTGGACTACAATACGAAATACTTAAAAAAGGCGATGGCCCTAAACCGGCTCTTACAGATCAGGTTAAGTGTCATTATCACGGTACGCTTATCGATGGCTCAGTATTCGATAGTTCTGTAAAACGCGGACAGCCTGCCACATTTGGTGTTAATCAGGTAATACCGGGATGGGTAGAAGCCCTTCAATTAATGCCTGTAGGTTCGAAATGGAAATTATTTATCCCTTCTGATCTTGCTTATGGCAAAGCAGGAGCAGGACAATCGATCGAACCTAATTCAACTTTAATTTTCGAAGTGGAAATTTTAGATATTGTCAAATAATAATTCAGTTTAAAAAATGAAAAAAATTCAAGTTGTGGCTCTTTCGGCTATCGTAGCTTTCGGAGCATTATTTACATCTTGTGGTGGAAATGTTTCTACAAACGTTCCATTAAAGACCGATCTCGATACTATTTCTTACGCTTTTGGTGCTAGCCTTTACGAGCAAGGATTGTCTATGCATCTACAACAACTAGGTATCATAGGCGATACTACAAGCATCAAAGCCGGATATCTTAGCAAAATAAGCGCAGAAACTGATGCTCAGAAAAAGACAGCATTAGAAAAAGAGATGAAAGCTAAAATGGATTCTGTAGTAAAATCAAACGCAAGAAACATCTCTGAGTTCTTAAACGGACTAAAAGAATCTTTAAATGCACCTGAATCAAAGGCTGCTTATATGGCCGGTGTATCAGTTGGAGGTCAGATATCAAAACAAATGATGCCTGGTATCATACAACAAATATATGGTCCTAATTCGAAAGAAAAACTAAACAGCGATGCATTCCTTGCTGCAATGGCTACAGCTATGAAACAAGGTAAATTTGCAGTTGCTGAACCATCTACAGTATTCAATGCAAAAATGCAGGAAGCTCAGGCTAAAGCTCAAGCAAGAGAAGAAGAAGAATTGAAGAAAGCAAATGCAGGAGTAATTGCTGAAGGTGAAAAATTCCTTGCTGAAAACAAAACAAAAGAAGGTGTTGTTGCTCTACCTAGCGGATTGCAATACAAAGTTGTAAAAGAAGGAACAGGAGCAAAACCAGCTGCAGCAGATATGGTAAAAGTGAACTACAAAGGTACACTTCTGGACGGTACTGTATTTGACAGCAACGAAGGTAAAGAGCCAATCACATTCAACGCTAACCGCGTTATCAAAGGATGGACTGAAGCTTTACAGTTGATGCCTGTAGGATCTAAATGGATTCTTTATATCCCTTACGATCTTGCTTATGGTGCACAAGGTAGCGGAGACAGAATCAAACCTTTTTCAACTCTTATTTTCGAAGTTGAATTGCTTGAGATCAATCCGAAACAATAATCTGACATTGTCAGAAAATAAGTTAAAACAACGGATTTAAATAATAATTTGGCACAAGTTCAGTAAATTATTGAGCAAAAAGCATACAGATTGTAAAAAATATCATATATTTGAGATATAATAACGATAAAACGCTCATATTATGCAAAAAATTGACAAACTTGATAAAAAGATTCTAGAGATTATATCCCAGAATGCAAGAATTCCATTTAAGGATGTAGCTCTTGAATGTGGTGTTTCACGTGCCGCAATCCATCAGCGTGTACAACGCATGATCGAGATGGATGTAATCGTAGGTTCCGGATATTTTGTTAATCCTAAAGTTCTTGGTTACAACACTTGTACATATATAGGAGTAAAACTCGAAAGAGGCTCAATGTATAAAACAGTAATTCCTGAATTGGATAAGATTCCTGAAATTGTAGAATCTCATTTTACAACGGGCCCATACACCATTCTGATCAAGTTGTATGCAAAGGATAACGAGCACTTGATGGACTTGCTGAACAACAAAATCCAAGACATTCCGGGAGTTGTAGCTACAGAAACTATGATTTCTTTGAGTCAGGGAGTAAAACGCCAGATTCCGATATCTAAATCCGAATAATCGAAACTTATTATATACTATTATAGATGAGAAGGATAATTGAAGCGAAATCAATTATCCTTCTCATTTATCTTATTATAACTTAAATAAGTAAGGTAAAACAAATGAAAGAAGTATTTTTTTAATATTTTTGTACCGTCGTTTGATAAGGATAGCCATACATGAAGAAAGAGAATATCATATTTAGGTTATTAAAAAATATCTATGTGAAGAATGTACTGATGATGATCGGGGCCTTTGTAGGACTGGTTATAATCGTATTGTTTCTTCTCAATTTTTATACCAAGCATAATGAGTCCATCACTGTTCCTACCGTAAAAGGACTGCAAGTACAAGATGCAGCAGGAATACTGGAGTCATCGGATTTGAGATACGAGATCAGTGATTCCATTTTCCAGGCGGAAGGTGCTCCCGGATCTATTATCGAACAGATCCCGAAAGAGCAATCGAAAGTTAAAAAAGGACGTACCGTATTTTTAGTTATAAAAGCTAAAGGTGTGCAACTGGTATCTGTGCCCGAACTGAAAGACTATTCGAGAAGGCAAGCCGAAGCTCAGTTAGCTTCTTTAGGCTTTAACAAAGTAACCATACAGGAAGTACCTGCCGCTTATAAAGGGTTAGTAATATCTATTTCGTATAGAGGAAAACAGCTAACACCGAATCAGAAAATACCAAAAGGATCTCCGCTGGTAATGACCGTAGGAGCCGGAGGTGATATAAGTGAGGGAGACAGTATATCTGAACAATCTGACTCACAAGACATCGAAAAATCTTTTTTTGAATAATGATCGACGATTCATTTGATGAAATAGATGACCTTTCGGAAGACGAACTTGTAGAAGATCAGAATTCCGAGTTATTTGAACACTATCGCTTTGTAGCCGATAAAGGTCAGGGTATGATACGCGTTGATAAATATCTGGCTATGCATATAGTTGGTGTTTCGCGCAACCGCATACAACAAGCAGCCGAAGCAGACTGCATATTAGTAAATAATACTCCGGTAAAATCCAACTACAGAATCAAGCCGCTCGACGTCATATCGGTGGTTATGAATCGCCCTCCACGGGAATTGGAAATTATACCCGAGGACATCCCATTAGATGTAGTATATGAAGATGAAGACCTAATGGTGATAAACAAACCTCCGGGTCTTGTCGTGCATCCGGGATTTGGCAATTATCAGGGCACAATGGTAAATGCTATCGCATACCGATTGAAAGATACGCCGGAATATGATTCGAAAGATCCTCGATTGGGGATTGTGCATCGGATCGACAAAGACACATCGGGACTTATACTTGTGGCTAAAAATGCTTATGCAAAAACGCATCTATCAGCCCAATTTTTCAATAAGACAACAAAAAGACAATATATAGCTTTAGTATGGGGTAATATCAGTGACGACGAAGGACGCATAGAGGCCAATATTGGTCGCAGCCTGAAAAATCGTATGCTGATGACTGTATTCCCCGAAGCAGACTACGGCAAACATGCCGTTACGCACTATAAAGTATTGGAACGACTGGGCTACGTCACACTCATTCAGTGTAGGCTGGAAACAGGACGTACCCACCAGATACGCGTACACATGAAGCACATCGGGTATACCTTATTTAACGACGAACGGTATGGCGGAAATGAAATATTAAAGGGAACTAATTTTGCTAAATATAAACAGTTTGTACAAAATTGCTTTAATATCTGCCCAAGACAGGCGCTTCATGCTCAGACATTAGGATTTGTACATCCGCGAACAGGTCAAGAATTGATGTTCGAAGCTCCACTACCCGACGACATGGCTCAGCTAGTAGAAAAATGGCGTGGATATATAGCATATAGAGACATTTAATAAATATATAATCATTCGTATAAAATGAAACGTAATATAGCCATTGTATGGGGAGGCTATTCCTCCGAAGTTATCGTCTCAGCAAAAAGCATGGCTGGTGTTTATTCTTTTTTGGACAAGGAAAAATACAATCTGTATAAAGTAAAGATCGTTAAAGAAGGGTGGACTGTTGAGATCGATGGAGAAACACTTCCTGTTGACAAAAATGACTTTACCTTTCATACACCGGGAAAAGAAAAGATTAAAATAGACTTTGCGTTTATCATCATACACGGAACGCCCGGAGAAGACGGTCACTTGCAAGCGTACTTTGATATGCTTGACATCCCCTACTCCACATGCGGCATGATGGCATCGTCACTAACAATGAATAAGTTTGTGTGCAACAATTTTCTTCGAAACTTTGGGATAAGAGTTGCCGATTCATTATATTTGAATAAGGATTCTAAGTACGATATAAATAGTATCACCGAAAAATTGGGCTTACCCATGTTTGTAAAGCCGAATACAGGTGGTTCAAGTTTTGCAACAACTAAAGTAAAGTCCGTTGATCAACTACAAAAAGCAATTGACGTGGCATTCGGCGAAACACCGGATGTGATTATCGAAAGCTTTATCAAGGGAACAGAAGTTACATGCGGCTGTTACAAAACAAAAAATAAAGAGGTTGTTTTTCCTTTGACAGAAGTAGTTACATCAAATGATTTTTTTGACTATGATGCTAAATACGAAGGACAGGTTGAAGAAATAACTCCGGCAAGGATATCACAGGAAATAACAGAAGAGATACAACGATTAACTCGTAAAATATATGATTTGGTAGGAGCGAAAGGCATTATCAGAGTTGATTTTATCATTTCAGATAATAAGCCGTACTTATTAGAAGTAAATACCGTTCCGGGCATGACTCAGACCAGCTTTATCCCTCAACAGATAGCTGCTGCGGGCTTAAATATTACTGAAGTCTTAACAGAGATTATAGAAAACGAATTTAATGTAAATTGATACCATGAGTAGCAAATTTGACGATATAGCACCTCTCTACGACCACGAGGTGAAGCAAGCCATTCAGGACATACTGGTTGACCCCGGTTTTCAGCACGCAGTAAAATATATTATGCCCGAAATAGATTGGGCTGAGTTTTCTGCTGAAATGTCTAAATACGCAACAAAAAAAGAATTTCAAAGCCGTATGATATACCCTGTGATAAAAGCATTGGGTATGAGAGTATCATCGAGCATGAAGCTCGACAACTGGGAAAGTATCGACCGCTCGGTAGAGCATCTTTTCTTATCAAACCACAGAGATATTGTACTCGATGCCGGGCTGCTAAATATTCTGCGCCACGAGAAAGGCTTCGAAACCACAGAAATAGCAATAGGTGACAATCTGCTTATCCATCCTTGGATAGACAAGCTTGTGCGCCTCAACAAGAGCTTTATTGTAAGACGTGGACTATCTATAAAAGAAAGATTGATAGCATCAAAACATATGTCTGAATATATACACTATGCCATTTCTGAGAAAAAAGAATCGGTATGGATTGCTCAACGTGAAGGACGAGCTAAAAACTCGGACGACCGCACCCAAGACAGTTTATTAAAAATGCTAGCTCTATATCCCGAAGACAAATCTTTTATCGAAAGTCTTAAGGAGCTGAATCTTATTCCGCTATCCATATCATACGAATACGACCCTTGCGATTATCTGAAAGCAAAAGAGTTTCAACAGAAGAGAGACAATCCTGATTTCAAAAAAACTCAGCGTGACGACCTTCTAAACATGGAAATCGGCATTTTAGGTAAGAAAGGCAATGTCGTATTTCGCTTTGGCAACTGCATCAATGATGAGTTGGATAAAATCACCGAACCCGACAAACGATTGCAACCCGAAATTGCAGCCCAGATAATAGATAAGGAAATACACCGCAATTATGAAATATTTCCGTGCAACTACATAGCCTATGATCTCTTCTATAAAGAAACAAGGTTTGAGGACAAATATACATCAGAGCAATTGGAAGAGTTTAAGGACTATTTGGATAAGCAAATAAAGAAAATAGACCTCGATTATATCGACTACGACTTTGTATGGGATAAAATGCTGGAAATGTATTCGAATACATTGAAGAACTATCTGACTACAATAGAGTCTTGATTACAGGATAATTCCGATCAAGGGTTTAAGTTAAAAATATATTCATATATTTGTATAAATCAAAAAAGATAAAATGATGAAAAAGTTTTTGATTTATATCGTATGTAGTCTCATTTCTGCCGCATGTTTTGCTCAAGTAATAAAGCAAGGTCAGAAATTTACGTCTATCCCTGTATTTGAAGGGAAAGTGACGTTTATAAAGGAAATTCCGGCAAAACCAAACTTATCCATAGAAGATAATTATAAGATACTAAAAGATTGGGCCGGAACAAAGTACGGGAAAGACCCTTTTATATCCAGTATACGATATGGTTATCAGAACCACGAATTTATAGCAAAATCGAGGATAGAGTTATTACTACCTGCCGACTCGAAAGGAGTGCGTGAAAAAATGATTATGCGCTACCGAGTAAACGGGTTCTTATTTCAGGATAAATGTGTACTGGAAATTACAGATATCTCTTATCTGTATGAAAATTCAGGAAAAGGCAATCTCCTTACGCGTATAATCAGAGCAGAAGACTTTATTACGAACGATGCAATAAAAGCAAGTGATGGCTTCCAAGAGCTGAAAGTGAATACAAGTAAAAGCACATTGTATTTTCTGAACGAGCTTAACGAGGATTTTGAAAATATATACAAGTCTCAATAAAGATTCACTAAAATACACAAAGAGGGCTATTCTGTAGAATAGCCCTCTTTTGTAATTCACTAAATCAGTATTTTATTTCTTTGCCCAGTATGAAAATCTTCCCGACAATACTATTTCTAATTTTACATCGGAAGAGGTTTTCTCGGTTGGGGTAAATGTCGCTTTCGTTGAGAGCTTCTTATCTTTAATCATTTTATCAAATACCTTTTGGAAGTAGGTGGAGTTGCCTGTATAAAGATTGGTATGAGTAACAGGAATATCACCAAAGTCATTCTTAAGACCATTGATTTCTAAACTAAAGTTTTTCAGAACAGTATTATCGGGAAGACCTGTTATCTTCACAACTGTATTAGCTCCATTTACATGGAATTCGCCGGTTGAAACCGGAGAGCCATAACCAGTTGCACCCTTTAACATATCATCAAGGGTAGCCGAAACTTCACTTGTTGTTATTGACGAATTTGCCGGACCAGATTCCAGTACAACAGATTGTTTACAATCACCATTAAAAAATACTTGTTCTTTTTTATCATCACTTCCACAAGAGGTTAAGGCAAAAACCGTAGTTATTGTAAATAAAATAAATGCTAATTTTCTCATAATTTAATTGTTGTTTTAGTTTTATTGGTTTGTTTAGGCACTGTGTATTCTAAAATTTCTGTTAATGATGACACAAAAATAATGCTTTTTTTGAAAATAGAACAAATATATTTCATACAGAGGAAAGCCTCATGTATTTTCACCCTCATGCTTTTACATTAACACATCCCCTTTGAGAACTGATAATCTTAACTTTACAATTAGAAGTAAGACAAATATCATAATTAGGCATAAAACAACGAGTATATAATCAACCTCTTACCGCTTCAATCAACTTATTTAACTTATCCGCAGTCAATATTTCGTTTGTATAAAATTTGCCATCCACAAACAGGCTATAAGTTGTTACAGGCGAAAAATGATTCTGAGCAGCTTCCTTTGTTTCTATCCGGTGACACCTTACAGGATAGCTTGAAGCTTGAATAATAGGCTCTAACAATTTTGTGTAAGGAACAGTAAAAGGACATTGCTCTGTATAAAAAATATCGATACCTCTTACGCCGTCTCCCATCCCGGACTTTGCTGATTGTTTAAAGGAGGGCGTTGTTGTTGTTTGATCGAAATTTTTTACCATCAATTCAAAATAAGGGTCACAAGTATCACACACCTCATATCCATTATGAAGCATAAAAGCTTTGTCCGACAAGAAAGGTTTCTTCTTATTTCCAACGATCAAAACCACACCTTTGTAACCCTGTGAGCGAGCGTCCTTTTCACACTCTGCCAACAAACGTTTTCCGTATCCTTTCCCCTTAAACGAGCCCGATACCCAAAAACAATTGATAAAAACATAGCCCTCCGCATCGATAGGAACCCAAGCATTCTTTGCAGGGATATACTCTATAAAAGCCTTCCCTTTTACATCGAACTTTATAAATCTCAAACCGTCCTTAAACCGTTTACTCAACCACTCTTTCTTAGCTTCAACTCCTTTTGTTGTAGACTTACTACTAATTGCACAACAAATATGTTCTGTTAATAGATTTTCTTCTGTAAGCTTGATTATATTCATATTTTTCAAAAATAACGATTCTAACTCCCCTTATTGTAAAAGTAATAATTATAAAAATAGTTGGCAATTCAGCCTTCTGTCTATAATCTTATTTTCTAGTCGATTATTTGATCTGCACTATAAAAGAGGCGGTAATTATAGCCGAATTTGTAAATATGAAACAGTACTTTTTGTAAATATGAAACAGCATACTTTTCGATTCTCCATACCTTTACATATCCAAAGGTATTGGGGTGAACGTAATCTGAATGATGTTGATTATTCGATTTATTAATCACTAGTCGTACCGACATTCTGAGAGGAACTCCTGCTTATTGCGGACTTCCGGTTACCAATGGATTTTAACAGTGAAATTTTCTTGTTTTTTTATTTATTCGACTTCCTTCCTTAACTTTCTTCGGTCATCGACCGTTGATTCTTCTACAGAAGAACTATAAATTGTAAAGTGAATCAAAACTCATCATTCTGAGAGCAAATACCTCCCCCTTGGGGAGGTTCGGGATGGAGAGTGTTATTGAATTTTAATTTGGTTAGTTCATACCTCCTAAAGTAGCAATTACAAAAATAGTGGCTGATCAAAATTTTCCAACTTAGAAATGGGAATGTATATTTCGGTCAGTACATCATCCTCCGAAACATTGTTCGGACTATTCAGATATTTCTCAAAAGCATATCCCCCTCGCAATTTATAGCCACTTTGCGGTAACCACCTGAGGTAGATATTATAATACATATCCAACAATCCGCTATATGAACCTTTAAGTATAAAAATAGCATACATCCCCCCACTTATCTTTTGTAAACCGAAAGCTCCCTGAGGTCTCACTTCTCTATCTACGGTAAAACAAGCATAGAATCTACAATTTTGAGGATGTGTTATGGTTGGATTATCGAAACTGAGTCCTATAAACTCAGTTTTATCATTCACCAGATTGTTCTCTTTTGCAAACTGTCCCAGTTTCTTCCATGCGATTGTATATGATTCCGCAGCACCGTAGCTATCTATTATACGAATATATACAACCTGTTTGGAGGAGATTTTCCTTATTTCAGGAACAAGGGAGATGGTCACTCTTTCAGCTTTTCTAAAAAAATTGGACGCATCTTCTTCCTGCATACGAAAGGCTGAAGGAGAAATACCAAAATGCTTCTTGAATGCTTTTGACAAAGCATACTTTGTTCCATAGCCGGTTTTCACGGCGATTTCGCTCAACGTATGCTTTGTCATCTGCAAGTGTTCTGCAATATATTCTAAGCGAAGGCGATTGATATACTCACCTATATTTTCACCAATTATAGCTTTAAATATACGATGAAAATGATATTCGGAGATATTAGCTATCTCAGACAACCTTTTTATATCAGGTACTTCAAAAAGATGACGATCGATATAGTCAACTACATTGTTTACCGCTTTATCGTATTCGCTTTGGGTAGTTTCCTTCATTAATAGTAATTATGCCTGCGCCCAACGCTTCAGCTTTGGAAAATACATTTTCATTTGTTCTATAGCTTGTTCCTTTGTCATCTTTTGCTCCGAGTCTTTATTAAATTCATCTACAAACTGAGCACAATGCACAATCATTTCGTCCATCGTAAAGTCTTCTGTAAACTTACCATCAGTAAAGCAATAGCGACAATAATCTTCGTTCTTACTGTTGTCGGCATTATTTCCGAAATCTTCATTCATATTAAGAGGCATACCACAACTTTGGCAAAATTTCTGGTCCATAATAGTTCTTGTTTTATTAATAATTAATTGGCACTACAAATAACGGAAATATGATAAAATGAAGGGTTATCCAATCTTGCTTATTTGGTTTTTTAATATACAAACGCAGATAGCTCACTTATCCACAAAATGCAAACAACAAATTAAAAATAAGACATTTACACAGCATAACAAAAGAAACCCCTCGTTAATTAACGTTAAACAAGTCTCTGCCGATTAATCTTTCTGATATTAATCGAATCAAAGATACAAAGAGATAAAAAAGTATTCACCTTTTAATACATATAGTCATGAAAAAGTTTCTATTAGCATTCGCTTTATTGATCGGTGTAGCATCATTCTACAATACATCAGAAGCTCAAAATATAAATATTAGTATCAATATAGGACGTCAACCTGCTTGGGGACCTGTGGGATATGATTATGTAGACTATTACTACATGCCTGATATTAACTGTTACTTCAATGTCAATTCAGGGCTATTTTTCTATTTTGACAGAGGGAGATGGATCTCGGCTCGTTATTTACCGTATGCTTATCGCAATTACGATTTGTACGGAATGCACAAAGTAGTTTTGGTAAATGTAGCAAACCCTTGGAGATACAACCATATACACTGTAGAGACTATGGTCGTTATAAAGGACACCACTCTCAAGTGATCATCCGTGATAGCCGCGATAATCGCTACAGAGACAGCCGTAACAACAGAGTAGCATGGTATTCGGGCAACAAACACAACAACTATAGGGGTAACGAATATAAATACAACGGAAGAGATAATGACAGATATAATTATAACAAAAAAGACAATAACCGCAAAGATTATAATTACAATGGACGTGAACAAAGTCGCAACAACGACAGAAACTTAAACAACGGAAGAAACAATAATAAAGAACAAAGATACGATAACAGACAAACTGAAAGAACTAATAATAACATTAGCAGCAGACCGTCTTCCAGCAGAGAGACCAGGAAAGAGTCGAATGTAAAACGTTCATCTTCTGAAGAAAGAGGAAACTACAGACTGGCTTCGAACAGAGAAAGAGCAACCAGAAGCAGATAAGCAGATAAATTAGGCATATAGGTTTTTATAGTGAGTAGTAAATAAAGAGAGCGAGGGTAATTCAGAGTCGAATTATCCTCGCTTTATTATTAATATCTCTTACCTAAGGGAAGATCTGCTATAAATACTTTTATTTCCAAAAATCAAGATATTTCTTAGTGACAGTAAGGAAGTCATGATTTTTTTCTACAAACTCACGACTCTTTCTTGATATTTCGGGTATTTGTTTTTTATTCAATACTACCCACTCCAGCTTCTCGAAGACATCATCTTCGGTAGGATGCACATTTATTATTGGCCTATTATCGTATTCGCCGTATAGATCGTAAATATAAGGCTCTCCCCCTCCTATCAGCACTTTACCTTGCGCCATAGCCAGCAACGCATTCATGGCAGGAGTATGCGAATAGAGCTGATCGAGAACAACATGTGCCTCCGACATCAACTTTTGATATACATCATAGCTTACCGATTCTACACGGGTAACAATCACCTTATCCGGATATTTGTCTTTCACTCTAGCCAATGCCCGTTCCATAACATCAGTCCCTTTAAACTTCTCTCGTACCTTGTTGATACCAATAAAGAAATTTACTTTTTCGGGTTCGTCTGCTATAGGCTGAAATTCTATTTCTGAGGTATTTAAAGGCAGAGGGATATATCTCACTTTATCTTTAAAAAATGGCTCATAAGCTACATAATACTCATATAGGCAAGCAACTATTCCATCGGATGTATTTGCCATCATTACGTTAGAGTCTTCGAGAGGAGTATCTATCCATTTGTCGATAAACCGTTGGTTGAAGTCTACATTTATAGGTTTGCCGTCAACAAAAAACTCGGAATAATCAAATATTTCGTTGCCAAGACATGCCTTTACCCAATAAGAATCGTCGCCAAAAGCTCCTAAGAAAACCTTCTTATTATTCTTTTTCAGCTTCTTATACAAGTAATTATTTACCTTTACATTCTGGGTAGTAAAGCATGGATTTATCAGCTGAACAACATCATAACCCTTAAACTTTTTAAATTTTCCAAGAACGGATATCAGACTCGTCAAAGTATCTATTATGCCCGAACTTTTGCGAGACAAGTCAATATCCCTCGGATAGTTCTTAAAACCGTCTCCGTCTGACGCAACTACAACTTCGTGCCCCATACTTCTCAGACCTTCGGCAAGAGTAAGATGCACCCGACTATATTCTCCTATCAAAAGTATCTTCATATATTATAGTATTTGCAAAATATTAAGTGTATATCTAATTTAACTCCCTAATCTGGTTTAGTTTGTATTTTGTGTATAAAGATAATAGAATTTAGATTGATCAGTAATATGAATTCTCCTCGTACTATAATTATTCATAATCTTGGGATTATATATCTTCACCCGATATATCCTCTACGTATGCCTTCAATTGAGGGAAAAACAATTTATAACTCCCCTGTATGTCTTTATAATGCTTCTCGAAGTCGGCAAATACAGGTGCATCATCATCAAGATAGTTTGCTCTATTTTTCAGCCTTTCGAAGCTTCGTTCTATCAGCCATCTGTGGCGATAATTATAAAGCCAATCTTCTTTCTTCATATACATATACATTGAGCAAAACTTAGAAGGAAGATGCTTCACACTTTGTTCTATCTGGGCATAACATTTCTGAGCAAATGCCTCCCAGCCTTCCCCGGGCTCGCTACTATCGTCGAGAGCTAAGAAATGATCGTAAGAGACATCTAAAAAGGGACCGGCATATCTGCCAGCCGATTTCTTGAATATAGTCATCGTATCCAAGGGTATGGGATGCCTGTCGGTAAAAGTATCTATCTGCCTGTGTATATGTATACCACGTTGTATCCCTTCGGGGTATTGTTCTATCTGTTTACCTTTTACCATATCGGCAATCATATTCCCCACTAATATTTCAGGATCTCCGAAAGAAAGGTAAGCATGTGCAAGGAAATTCATTATGTCTCTAGTTTTCTGGACACAAAGATATGCTTTTTTAGTTATATGTGAGACATACAACTTGAGGCCAACAATACTGAATAAGAATAAGGACAAGTCTGATCAAAAAGAAAGGAGATATTCTAAAAAATATCTCCTAATCTTTTTCTACTATTTGTAACAAAATATTATCTTGTCAAAGAAAATGGCGCGGCATCTTTTGTTGTATTTCTATTCTTATTCGGCTGACTTCCCATTTCAAATTTTAAGGTTCCTCCATTTATAATATCCTTATATTGAACATAGTTTTTATCAAAGCTTTTTCCATTTAATGTTGCCGATTGTATATAAACATTTTGTGTATCGTTATTATTAGCTTCAATAATAAATTTCTTACCATCCTCCATCGTTATTGTTGCCTTTCTGAAGAGAGGACTTCCAATCACATATTCATCCGTTCCCGGACATACACTATAAAATCCCAGGGCACTGAGTACATACCAGGATGATGTCTGACCTTGATCTTCATCACCGGGATATCCATCCTCTGTGGCATTATAAAGTTTCTTCATTACTTCACGAGCCCAAAATTGAGATTTCCATGGTTCACCGGCATAGTTATAGAGATAAATCATATGTTGTATAGGCTGATTACCATGTGCATATTGTCCCAGATTAGCCATTTCCATCTCTGCCATTTCATGAATTACACGTCCATATGTACCTACCTTAAACTTATTGCTTACAGTGAATACCGAATCCATCTTAGTGATAAAGTTCTTCTCACCCCCCATCAGGTTTATCAATCCTTGCGGATCATGAAAAACGGACCATAGATAATGCCATGCACAGCCTTCGGTGAATGGACCTCCCCATTCGTAAGGATCAAAGTTTGGAACCCATTTTCCATCTTTTTGACGCCCACGCATAAAACCGGATTCTGCATCATAAACATTCTTATAGTTATACATTTGTTTTCCAAAAACATTCATATAGAAATCATTCCCGGTCATTTTAGCCAATTGATACCCACAAAAGTCATCGTATGCATACTCTAATGTTTTAGCTGTAGATTCTCTTACGTCAGGATAGGGAATATAACCTAATGTGAAATACTCTTTCCACCCTTTACGGCCATTAGCGGGAGCACCGGGACCATCGTTTGTTATTTCATGATAATATCCTTTTAGCACCTTCTCTGCATCGAAAGTACGTATGCCTTTTGCCCAAGCATCAGCAAGAACCGATATCCCATGATTTCCTATCATACCGCCCTGTTCGTGAGGAAAGGCCCATGAAGGAAACCACCCGAACTGATCTTTAGCATCTACCAATGCCTGCATATAACGTCCTTGCATAGTAGGGTGGAGAATACATGTCAGAGGAAACTGTCCTCGAAAAGTATCCCAAAATCCTGTATCGGTATAATAGTAACCTTTATAAACCTTCATATCATTGGGACTGCGATAGAATGAATCACCGTAAGCGTCTACTTCATAAAATTTACGGGAAAACAGACTTGCACGAAAAAAACAGGAATAAAATGTTGCTTTATTTTCTTCAGAATCATCCTCTACCAATATACGATTCAAATGATCATTCCAGATTTTCCATGCAGCATTTTTTGTATCCTCAAGTTTTTTATATCCTCCCAGTTCTTTACTCAGGTTCAACTCTGCCTGTTCGGGGCTTATATATGATGAAGCAACCTTAACTTGTACTGTTGTTCCTGATGCAAACTGAACATATGCTCCAATTCCCTTTCCTGCATCACCATTATTGCCACTTTTTATATCCTTCGATTTGTTATCCCAAGTCCCATAAGCTATAATTGGCTTATCGAAGACGATCACGAAATAGTTTTTAAAATCTTGCGATAGTCTGCCAGAACTATTTGTTATATATCCTGTAATCTTTCCTTTTTTCTGATCGATATTTACACTCGATAAACCTATATATCCGTCTAATACTAAATATGCATTTTGTTTTCCGGGATAATTAAACCGTAAATGTGCTCCCCTTTCTGTAGGAGACATTTCCACTTTTATACCATTATCAAGCTTTACACTATAATAATGAGGCTTTCCGATCTCATTGTCATGACTAAATTTTGCGGCGCGGTCATATTGATCTACTTTCAGTTGTCCAATCACGGGCATCAATGAAAACACGCAATAGTCTCGTGTCCATGAACTACATTGGTGAGCTTGTTGAAAGCCCCTGATGGAATCTTTTTTATACTGATACTTCCATCCGCTTCCATTCTCCCCTGTTTGGGGTGACCATGTATGCATTCCAAACGGCAACGCAGTAGTAGGATAAGTATTCCCTCTTGTAAGGGCATGTTCCGAATTGGTTCCTTGTAGTGTATTTACATACTTCACAAGGTCAAGTTGAGCTGTAGCAGTTATACTCAGTATACCAGCAACAATTGCAATAAATACTTTCTTCATTTTCTTAAGGTTAAATTAATATTATTTAAGCAAAGTGTACAATCTATTGCATCTATCTATTATACTTGGGCTATATAATATATAGAAAAACAGATTAAGGGCATACTATTTATTCCGGCTATAAAGTTAACATTTTTATATTTAAACACTTATATCACCGCTTATATTTCTATAAAGTTATCAACATCGTTTCGTAACATACTTATATACAACACGGAAACTATCCATAAGAAAGCACCAGCTATAAAAAACTGATGCTCCAACAAAATTAAAAATTTGATTTACTTTTCTATAGCGATAATTCTAAAACGAATATCTCAAACCTCCACTCAGTCCAAAGACATGAGAGTTTTCTGAACGTATGCTAAACGGTTGATTATTGTCAAAGAAATAAGAATAGCGGGGTTCGAAGTATATTCCCCAATCGCTATAAAATTTATATGTTACGCCGACAGAAGCATTTAAAGACCATTGAAGCCCCCGAATACTCTGATGGGTAGAATAATTTAAAGAATTAGACTCTTCTCGTTGTATAACGCTCTGCGAATAATTCATTCGCAAACCTTTTTCTACCATTCCTCCGGCAGATACGTATATATTCCAATTCGGGTTATTCCAGAGATACACAACAGCATTGAGTGGAATACCTAAATAATGCAATTCTTGCTTGGCAGTGTGATAAGATGTTCCACTCCTCCTAAATTTAGAAGACAAGTAAGTATATACCAACCCGGTCTCGAAACCTACCCTATCAGTCAGATCTTTACGAACAGTAACACCAAATGATAACGGAACAGAGTGACTAACATTTGTAAAGTCGTTGTAATCCAAAAACTCCTTTCCGTATGAATTATGTCCTCCATCAGAAAGTGCACCGCTCTCACTCGAAGGAAGGGAATTCATCATAGAATAATAACCATTCTTATCCGGTCCCCCTCCTCCAAATGAAGCGCTTCCTCCCGAAGAGAAAGAAGCGGCTAATAACCATTTGTCTTGTCTCTTCGATTTTTCAATAAGGATTCTAGTTGGTTCATTACTTTTCTTTACATCTTTATAAACACGAGAAGGAACAGAATCTTTCTTTACTTCAGGTAAATCAGATTCGCTATCAGGCTCCGCAACTCCGAGAGAATTGCCAATTTGAGCAAGCTGCACAGTATCTATCATTAACAGAGAATTTTCAACAGATTTCGTTGTGCCGGACGAACTGTCATCTATCAATACTGCTTCACTTACTTGTTGCGAAATCAACCGGACGCTTCCTGAAGATTTCTTAGTTATTTTTATTTTATTTTCTTCTTTTACGACGTTATCCTTGCCATTTACGGCATTATTGTCTTTTTCTACAAATGTTGTTATTTTAGCAGGCGTTGCGCCAGTGCCTATTTGAGAAATATAGTCTTGCTCTTTGAGTGGCAACATCAACAAGACTAGCAAAATGACGGCAACAGCAGCCCCTGCAATAGTCCACCACATCGTACGCCTGTTGCTCACAGGTTTGATGCGCTGCTCTATTGCATTCCAGCTATCTTCATCGACAGGCATACGGTGATCTTCGAGCCGATGCTTTATCAATTTACTGAAATCGTCAAGCTGATCTTTATATTTTTTTTCGTTCTGCTGCATTTTCATGCATAATTAAAGATTCCACATTTTTTTGTAAAATTTTCCTGGCCCTTATAAACTGAGACCGGGATGTACTTTCGTTTATACCAAGCATATCCGCTATCTCACTATGCGAATATCCCTCGATCACAAACATGTTGAAAACAGTGCGATACCCGTTAGGCAGTTTAGCCACACAAGCCAATATCTCATTCACAGAGAGTTGTTCCAACGCCGAAACATCACCGCTTTCCATCGCTTCGTCATACTCATTTATATCTGAAGTCACACGAAGTATATCGTTGCGACGCAAATGCTCAAGAGCAGTTGTTACAAAAACCCGACGCATCCAACCATTAAAAGAACCCGTTCCGGAGTAGGTATGTATTTTGGTAAATACCTTTACAAACCCATCCTGCATTAAATCTTTGGCTGTCTCCCTATCATTAACATACCGCATGCAAACAGACATCATGGCAGGAGCATGTAACTCATAAAGTTCTTTACGAGCCCATGACTCACCACGTTTACATCCGGTGATTAATTGCAGTTCGTCCATTCGTTTTTCTCTCTATTAAATAAGATGCGAGTTAAATTCAAAAAGTTGCATCGAGTATAAAAATAAACTTTTTTATTTATCTATTTAACAAAAAAGCCTCACCAGATAGAGAGTGAAGCTTTTACAAACGTATATATTATTTAATTTATTTTTCTGCACTCATATCCGGATTATCTGTTACACCATAGCAAGTTTTGCCATCTGTAGATAATACAAAGTTTTTCACAACGTCTGTTTTTTCTTTAGCCTCATTGGTTACTGTATACTTACATTCTACAACGACAGCCAAAACCTGATCGGTCTTTTGACCTTCGTACAATCGAGTAGGTTCGGGTTTTACAGCTTTCAGTGAGTCAATTGTTTGCTGAGTCTTTGTCAATTGCACAGTATATGCATCAGTTACAACTTTCGACGATGTGCCTATTCTCACAAGATCTTGCTGATAGCTCGCCAATTCTTTCTCTGCTTGTTCGATTCGTGCTTTCAATTCCTTTTCAGCCTTCATGTTAAGGAAGTTGATACTGTCGCCTACCGTTACTTTCTTTAACTCCTTTACTTCATTTACCTTAACTTCTATTTTCGAAGTTTGTCCTTCAGTAGACTCGATATAGCTTGATATGGCTCCATCGTATTTACCTGAGCACGATACCATAAAGAAACTTACGGCCAAAGCCAAGAACAGGAAATAATATTTTCTCATCATAGTTTTATTTATTGTTTCATTTTTGAGTCTTAGTTTGTTTAGCAAATGTAGAAAAAAATAAGAACACATACCCGCATATTATTTAAAGAAATGTGACTCATCATCTAACTGCTTGTTTCAAAGAGAAAGGAAAACCCTCTATTTTAAGAAGTTTTTGAATTTAGCAACTAAAAACCAAGCAATAAAAAATAATACTTTCAGTGATTTAACTATCTTTGCACCCAAATGTATAAAAAACAACTGTTTAATCAAGCAGCATATCATTCAATAACTGTTCATTATGAAGAAATATAACCTGATAAACAATATTTTTGGTTGGTTTAGTTTTGCCGTAGCCGCTATTGTTTACCTGATGACAATTGAACCTACAGCCAGTTTTTGGGATTGTGGCGAGTTTATTACTTCAGCCTATAAATTGGAAGTTGGACACCCACCCGGTGCGCCATTCTTTATGCTCACAGGGAAGTTCTTTTCGTTATTTGCTTCCGATCCCAGCCAAGTTGCTGCAATGATAAATAGTATGTCTGCACTATTAAGTGCACTCACCATTCTATTTTTGTTTTGGACTATTACACATCTTGCTAAAAAGCTCATATATACCGATACCGACAAAGAAATGACTATGGGGCAACTTATAGCCATTATCGGAAGCGGATTGGTTGGAGCTCTTACTTATACATTTACCGACACATTCTGGTTTTCGGCTGTCGAGGGTGAAGTGTATGCATACTCGTCTATGTTTACAGCCCTTGTATTCTGGTTAATCCTGAAATGGGAAAACCGTGCCGATCAGCCGGGAGCAGACAAGTGGCTTGTGATTATAGCCTATGCAATGGGATTATCTATCGGTGTCCACTTGCTTAACTTGCTGTGTATCCCTGCCATTGTTTTGGTATATTACTTCAAAAAAGCCAAACACGCTGATGTAAAAGGCATATTGCTGGCGTTGGCAGGCTCGCTGTTGCTTATTGTAATTCTTATGTATGGTATTATCCCGGGATTTACAAAAGTAGGAGCATGGTTCGAAATGCTGTTTGTCAATAGCCTCGGATTCTCATATAATACAGGTGCGTTATCATATATTCTACTGACAGTAATTTCTATTGTTTGGGCAATATACGAAACTCTTTCATCGAAGGGAAGCATCAAAAGAGCTAAGATCGCTACATTTATTGCTTTAGCTCTAAGCGGCGTTGTATTTATAGGCTCTAGTGTAGTACTGTGGATCGTTTTGATTGCTGCACTCGCTGGTTTCTTATTCTTTTATAAAGGAATCAATGCTCGTTTTCTGAATACAACCGTTCTGTGTTTACTTGTTATACTGGTAGGTTATTCATCGTTTGCTTTAATACCTATCCGTTCGATAGCGAATACTCCGATGGATCAGAACTCGCCCGAAAATGTATTTACGCTGGCAAGTTACCTCAACCGTGAACAGTATGGAGACAGACCGCTATTCTATGGCAGGACATATGCTTCAACCGAGAAGAAAGACCCTTCTACAGGCAGAATGGCAGCACCTGAAAGCGAAAAGAAAACATATGATAAGATAGTAAAGAAGTCACCTGACCAAAAAGATGAATACGTAGTAACAGGTACTATCCCTACATACTCTACAACGAACAATATGCTGTTGCCTCGTATGTATTCTACCGAAGACAGACATGTTCTGGGTTATCAGATCTGGGCAAACATCAAAGACCCATCTGTACCTCCGACAATGTTTGAGAACATGAAATTCTTCTTTAGCTACCAGCTAGACTTTATGTACTTCCGCTACTTCATGTGGAATTTCTCCGGTCGTCAGAATGATATTCAGTCGGTAGGAAATATAAGCAACGGTAACTGGATTACAGGTATCAGCTTTATTGACGAATTGCTAGGACGTGGACCACAGGGGAATCTTCCTCCGGATATTACAGAGAACAAAGGACACAATAAATATTACATGTTGCCACTCATACTGGGTATTCTCGGTATTGTTTTCCAATTGACTAAAGGACGTAAAGGTGAGCAACAGTTCCTTGTAACATTTATGCTATTCTTTATGACAGGTATCGCTATTATCATATACCTGAACCAGCAACCATTCGAACCACGTGAGCGCGACTATGCTTATGCCGGGTCGTTCTATGCCTTCTGTATATGGATCGGGTTTGGTGTTGCCTTTATATGGAAAACATTAAGCAAATGGGTGCCAAGCACAGTAGCAGCCGGAATCTCCACAGCTCTATCGCTGTTTATACCGATACAAATGGCAGGGCAAAACTGGGACGATCACGACCGCTCTGACAGATATACAATGCGTGACTTTGGGATGAACTACCTTAGAGGATGCGAGCCGAACAGTATCTTATTCTCTATGGGAGACAACGATACATTCCCATTGTGGTATGCACAGGAAGTAGAAGGTTTCCGCACCGATGTGCGTGTATGTAACCTCAGCTATCTGCAAACAGACTGGTATGTAGACCAAATGCGCCGTCAGGCATACGATTCGTCACCACTACCTATCAATTGGGAATCAGACCGCTATCAAGGGTCTAAAGGACAATCGGCTTACGTTCTTTCTCGAAAAGATATCGAAAGCATTATTACCCGTGAACTCAAAAACTCACAAGACGGAGCATGGCTGGGAAGAATCAACTTCAACGACTATTATGATACATCAGCATATAAAGATACCATGCAAGTAAGCGAGGTATTGGATATACTGAAAACCAAAGACAACTATGCCCCTCGTAATCCATTCGGCATCGACAAGGGCGTTGTAATACCAAGTAGTGTATTGAAAATGTCTGTGAATGAATCGAAAGTAGACTGGAAGAAAATGGGTGCAAGCCCTCAATCTCAGTTTATATTCAACCTTGGAGACAACAAGGGCGGTATCTACAGACAGGAAATGATGATATTGGAAATGTTGAACAATATCAACAATGACGACTGGAAACGTGGCATCTATTATGCGATGACTATCGGCGAACCACCTTTGAAACTTGAGAAACAATCGATCAAAGAAGGTATTATATGCCGTATCATTCCGGGTGTAGCAGACAGTACAGGAGTAAATACCGATGTGATGTTCGACAATATGGTCAACAAGTACAAATGGGGTGGTATAGAAAATCCGAAAGTATATCTGGATGAAAACAACCTGAGAATGTGCCGCACGTTCCGTGTATTGTTTGGCGAACTAATCTCTGCCTTGTTAGAAAAAGGCGACAATGAGAAAGCACTTCAAGCACTTGATGCATGTATAACAAAAATACCGGGCAACACTGTTCCTCGCGGAGGAGAATCTGTTATGTTTGCTGAAGCATATTACCAACTCGGACATGCTGACAAGGCTCAAAAAATAATAGACGAAATCATGTACAGATCAAACGGCTCTTTGGAATGGTATGCCAGCATGAAGCAAACAGACATGATCACATGTAGTTCTGATATACGGGATTATATAAATACCGAAATTCAGATCTTGGATATCTATCAACGCTACGACAGAGCTAAATATAAAGTGCTCCTCAACAAATTGATGAGCCTATCTGAGCTATACCTTAGCAATGGTGTAAGTTTCAGTGAAAGCAGACACCCTCTCGATTTTCTTATGCGAGTAACAATGAGAGGCTTCTACCTGTCGGGTGAAGATACTATAGCGGAAAAAGAAGAACATGCAATGGCCGAACACATCGCCGGTCTGATGCAGAAATATAATCCTCGTCTTTTGCAAAAATACAGATCTAACTAGAATAAATAAACAAACAGATAATCGTGAATACTTACGATTATCTGTTTGTTTATTATATCGATTATGCTAATAGAACAACCCCCTAAGATATACCGGATGCTGTTTCCGGGAGCATTGTGGCGCAAACCTGTAGAAGGACAAAAAACAGTCTATCTCACATTCGATGATGGACCGATACCCGATATTACCCCGTGGGTATTAGATCTTTTGGACAAATATGAAATTAAAGCGACATTTTTCTGTGTAGGAGACAATGTTCGCAAACATCCCGATATCTATAAAATGGTATTGGAAAGAGGGCATCGTGTAGGGAATCATACTTTCAACCATGTGCAAGGTATACGAAAACTCTCAAAAAGATACCTTGAAAATACCCGACTGGCTTCCGAATATATCGATTCGGAACTATTCCGTCCGCCACATGGACACATGCGCGTACCTCAGTTCTTTACCCTGAGACGCTATTATAAAATTGTGATGTGGGATGTTGTTACCAGAGATTACAGTAAACTGATGACTCCTGAAAAGGTATTCGAAAACGTAAAAAGATATACCCGTGATGGTTCTGTGATCGTTTTTCACGATTCGCTAAAAGCCGAGAAGAACATGAAATATGCCTTACCCCAAAGTATAGAGTGGCTAAAAGAACAAGGGTACACGTTTAAACTTCTGTAAAAAAGTATCCTACTGTTCATAGCATATCCTCAGCTATCAGATAGGGTCAACCAATCGACTACAGGCTATATTATCCCGTATTGTTAATAGATGAGATATTTATTAATATATTTTAATTATAGCATGCTGCAACTTTTCTGACACCTAACTCATCATATATTATAGAATCAATAATTAATGATGTTAGAACTATGAAAGCGTTGAAACTTTTTTTAATGACTATTGGGATCATCGGCATGACTATCGTTTTTCAGTCTTGTTTGGATGATGATGACAACACAAGCTGGAGGTATCCAAATGCACTTGTAACTGTGAAGCCGACTGACGGAAATTCTTTTTTCTTACAGCTGGACGAAAAGACAACATTGCTGCCTACCAATATGACAACCTCGCCTTACGGCAACAGAGAAGTCAGGGCACTTGTCAACTACAATGAAGTAGACAAACCTAGCCAAGGATACACGAAGGCTATACATATAAACTGGATAGACAGTATCCTTACAAAGCAAACCGTTCCAAACCTAGGTGCTGAAAACGATGCAAAATACGGAACAGATCCTATCGAAATAGTGAACGACTGGGTAACCATTGCCGAAGACGGCTATCTTACTCTCAGATTCAGAACTTTGTTCGGTGATGCAAGTAAGACGCATTACGTAAATCTGTTAGTAAACACAAATCCTTCAAACCCTTATGAACTGGAATTCAGACATAATGCGAGTGGAGATACCTATGGACGTGAAGCTGATGGGCTAGTAGCATTTAATATCAACAACTTGCCGGATACGGAAGGTAAAACAGTGAAGTTAAAATTGAAATGGAAATCATTCAGCGGCAACAAGTCTACCGAGTTTGATTTCACTACACGTAAGGCAACTCCTAAGAGCTCAGCAATTACAGCTCAAAGAAGTGTTTCGAACATAAAATAACTTCTTGTTATAAACAAAACTCTAAAAAGCGGGTTCATCATCATAAACGGTCGGATTTTTTCTGACCGTTTTTCATTTATCACTTACCGTTCTTTTATCCACAAATTGTTCTGGCAACTCTAGGGGTGATACCTTGTGGTCGCCCGAATAATAAACAGGCAGGGACAAGCCTCTGCCCCTACCTCTTTCATCCATATTTATCACTTTTCTAAATAATTATCTATTATAAACAACATTATTATAACAGATATGGCAAAGTATACTGAAAAACTGGCAGAAAAGATTGTCTCGCTAATAGAAGAAGACACATACTCTATCACAGAAATTTGCAAACACCTGAAAATAACCCGCAAATCATTCTATGAATGGAGAGACAAGAAACCCGAATTTAGAAAGGCAATAGAAGCGGCAATTGAAAGTAGGAATGAGACGCTGGCAATCACTGCCCGCCGATCGTTAAAGAAAAAGCTGGAAGGTTATACCCTCACCGAGATACGAACGACCTATGTGCCTGACAAAGAGAATCCCGACAAACTAGTACTGAAAACCCGGGTAGTCAGACAAAAAGAATATGCCCCCGATACACACGCTATCAGGCTGGTATTGTTGCACAACGAAACAAAGGAAGAAGAGAACAAAGAGCACAGCCAACCCTTAACGATAATCGTACAAGACCCCAAAACGAGAGATAGTTTGAATGAACTGCGGGAGAAACTGATGAATAATAATGTACCTGTCGAAAAGAAAATAGAAAAGGAAGAGTTTATTTCTGAACCGACCGAACGGATGTCCGATTCAGCTAGTTTGCCCGATACGCACATTGAGGAAAAAGGTGAAACAGTATCCCAAGAAAAAGAAGAATCGGAATATGTCTTTATCAGGGATTATTGCCTCCCTCCGCCCCATCTGTACCGAAAAGTGAAAAGGAGCGAAGTGAAAGAAGGTGACATAATACGACCGGATTGAAAAGTGTCACTTTTGTCACCTTTTTCTCAGTAAACAAATAATAACAAACACGTTACACTGATACCGTTTTATTACCGTTGATGTTTAGATGTAACTATTGGATTAAAAACTTTAGTAACCCTCACAAAAAATCGTATTTTTGTATTCTATTAATTCTACAGAGCATGATATTAGAGCGGTTGTCCATACTCAACTATAAAAATATAGAGCAGGCAGAACTCAGTCTGTCTCCCAAGATCAATTGCTTCTTGGGTAGTAACGGTATGGGTAAAACAAACCTGTTGGACGCCATCTATTATCTCTCGTTTTGCAAAAGCCACAACAACCCCATCGACAGCCAAAATATAAGGCACGATGCCGATTTTGCCGTTATACAAGGATGGTATGTTTTGGGCGACAAGCAAGAAGAGTTCTTTTGCAGCCTCAGACGGAAACAGAAGAAACAATTCAAGCGGAACAAAAAAGAATACGAACGTCTATCCGATCATATCGGCTTTCTGCCTCTTATCATGGTTTCTCCTTCCGACACCGAACTGATAAATGGAGGAAGTGACGAGCGAAGAAAATTTATGGATATGTTCCTTTCGCAGTTCGACAAGGAATATCTACATTCTCTCATACGCTACAATAAAGCATTGCAACAGCGTAATGCACTCCTGAAAACGGATTCGTATATCGACGAAACTTTGTTCGACCTTTGGGACGAGCAATTGATAGAAGAGGGAAAGGTTATCTATTCCAAACGAAAAGATTTTATTGAGAAATTCATTCCTATCTTTCAACGTTTCTATGATTTTATCTGTTTATCAAATGAGAAGGTAGAGTTACGGTACGAATCGCATTTCGACGATGCAGACTTTGCACGTTCGCTGAAACAAAAGCGGGAACGAGATCGCATATTAGGGTACACGAGTATCGGTGTGCACAAAGATGACTTGGATATGCAGATGGATGGATATTCGATAAAACGAGTAGGGTCGCAAGGTCAGAACAAGACATACGTTGTTGCGTTGAAGCTTGCCCAATTCGATTTTCTACGAAAGGCAACAGAAACAACACCTGTGCTGTTGCTCGACGACATATTCGACAAGTTGGATTCGACACGTGTAGAGCAAATAGTGAAGCTTGTATTGGATAAAGACTTTGGGCAAATATTCGTTACCGATACAAACCGTGAACATCTCGACGAAATACTGTCACATACAAACAGCAGTTATCACCTCTACGAAGTAAGCGGTGGCGAAGTTGTACAAAAGAATAATAAAGCCGTATGAGAAAACGAAATACAGAAAGTATAGGTGAAGTACTCAGACAGTTTTTTGAAGAGAATCAATTCTTCAAAAGAAAGTTTGCCGAGAGCAGGGCTGTTACAGGCTGGTCGAAGCTTCTGGGATCTATGATTTCATCTTATACAACAAACATTTACCTTCGGAATGGGGTATTGTATGTCTCGCTCAGCTCATCGGTATTACGTTCCGAGCTCATGATGGCTAAAGATAAATTAATAACAAAATTGAATGAACATGCAGGCATGCCTGTTGTAAACGATATAGTATTCAGATAAGACGAATGGAAATAAAACCAGAAACATTTAAAGCTACACTCCCGGTTCAAATCCGGTTCAACGATATAGACGCACTAGGACATATAAACAACAATATATACTTCAGTTTTTTTGATTTAGGAAAAACCAATTATTTTGAAGTAATCAAGCCTGCTTCGGTCAGTTGGATTGAGGGAATGATTGTACTGGCGCATATCGACGTGGATTTCTTTTCCCCGATTTATTACAAAGAAAAGATTGTTGTTGATACCAAGATTACAAAACTGGGCGACAAAAGTGGCGTATTCCTTCAACAAATACGAAGTGTAAAAAACGATGAAGTAAAATGCCGTTGCGAATCCGTTTTCGTGACTTATGATGCAGATACACAATCATCGATGCGCATACCCGACGTATGGCGTTCAGTGATTTCCAAATATGAAGGAGTAGAATTGTAAAGAGACTGTTTTTTTGACAGCCTCTCTACATTTATTCTATTGTTTTACTTCTGCTTTTTTGGCAAATGTATCAGGGTAAGTTACAGGGTATAATTTGTCACCTCCCAACAGTCGGATATAAGTGGAGAAAGTTCGTTTTCCTTCTTCGAGTTCTATGACACGGCATCCGTTCTTACCTAGGTTGTTGTACTCGGTATTGCCTCCCGAATAACGTCCATAAGCGAGGTATATGTTATAGTATTCTCCTATATAATCGTTGTCGTGGTCGTGCCCTACAAAAGTACCCATCACATCTCCGGCTTCGCGCATAGCTGCAAACATTCCGGTGTTCATCTTTCCGTGGCATTCTTTCTCATCACGGCTTCCTATCAGCTGGTCGTATTTCTCAGCTTTCATCATCGAGTACTCAACCAAGGGGATATGGAAAAAGGCAAGAGCAGGGTAAGGCTCTCCGGCATTTTGTTTGGTGTATGCAGCACTTTGTGCTCTGTACCACTCTACCTGATTGAATGCAAGCCAGTCATAAGTACCAACCTCTTTGATAGGTGCATAAGCTCCCGAATCGAAAAAGTAAAGAACCGACTTTACTTTATCTTCCGAAGCACCCTTCACCTCGAGGATATAGTTCCCTACTCCGTTCAAAGACTTGTCTCCTGCCTGAGCAAGACAGTATGGTTTGAGGGTTACGAAATCCATGAGTTCCTGACGAGACGTTTCGTGTTCGTCATCATGGTTTCCGAATACGTAGGCCCAAGGGATCTTCCTTTTTATCACAAGGTTGAAGATATCATCAAGCCCTTCTTTTACAGGCTTCGCATAAATAACATCACCTGTGAATACAACTAAGTCCGGTTTTTCGGCATCAAGCACTTCACTAATTAGCTTTAAGGCAACTGCCGATTCGGGAACATTCTTCTTATAGTGGATATCGGTAAACTGGATAATCTTAAATTTACCATTGTTATTAAAGCTTAGAGACTTGTGTTGGGCATTCACTGAGATAGAGAATAGGATAAGGAGGAAGAGAATAAAATTACGCATATTTTTCATGTTTAAATATTTATTATGTACGAATAGAATTTGGTGGTTGATACTGTCTAAACAAAGATATAAGCTTTCATAATGATAAGCAAAGGGTGGATTAAAATTTAAACAATTCTTAATCAAATCAAAAAATATATGTCAAGCATTTGTTCGTTTCATTTTTTTTATATCTTTGCAAGAACAAAAAGAAAGTATAATGAATCTTCTATTAACAAATACATATTGGTGGTGGCACTCTCAACTCAAAAAGTCGTGAGCCAAATCGGTGTGTATTTACAAATAGAAAATTTTTAAAATACAAAGCCTATCGTAACTCACGATAGGCTTTTTTTATGACAATAAAATAAACACTATATAAGATGGAAAAATTCGCAGTTGATACAAATGGCTTTTATGGAAAATTTGGGGGAGCATATATTCCTGAGATTTTATATGACAATGTGGAAACATTAAAGAACTCATATCTGGATATCATAAACGACCCCAGCTTTCAGAAAGAATATAACGACCTGCTAAGAGATTATGCAGGACGCCCATCGCCTCTCTATTTAGCAAATAGGCTTTCCCAAAAATACGGATGCAAGATATATCTCAAGCGTGAAGATCTTAACCATACAGGCTCGCACAAGATAAACAATGCTTTGGGACAAATCCTTATAGCCCGCCGTATGGGTAAGACACGCATACTTGCCGAAACAGGAGCAGGACAACATGGCGTAGCCACTGCTACAGTATGTGCTCTGATGAATATGGAGTGCATTGTATATATGGGAGCAACAGATGTTGCCCGTCAAAAGCTCAATGTACAGAAGATGGAAATGTTGGGTGCAACGGTAGTTCCTGTAACCAGTGGAAACATGACATTGAAAGATGCGACGAATGAAGCTATCCGTGACTGGTGCAGTCATCCATCCGATACTTATTATGTGATTGGTTCTACCATAGGGCCTCATCCTTATCCCGATATGGTGGCACGTCTGCAATCTGTAATAAGCGAAGAGATCCGTAAGCAACTCTTAGAAAAAGAAGGTCGTGAAACGCCCGATTATCTGATCGCTTGTGTAGGGGGAGGAAGCAATGCAGCGGGGACAATTTATCACTTTATAGATGAGCCCCAAACAAAGATCGTACTTGCCGAAGCTGCCGGAAAAGGGATAGACTCAGGAGAGTCGGCTGCAACAATCCACTTAGGCAGATTAGGTATTATACATGGCTGTAAAACACTGCTCATGCAATCGGAAGACGGGCAGATAGAAGAGCCTTACTCCATATCAGCCGGACTGGATTATCCGGGGATTGGACCAATGCACGCACACCTTGCTCAGATCGGTCGCTCTGAAGTACTTGCCGTAACAGACGATGAAGCCATGGATGCTGCTTTTGAACTCACCAAACTGGAAGGAATAATACCTGCTATAGAATCGGCTCATGCCTTGGGTGCTCTGAACAAAAAGCAATTCAATGCCGACGATGTAGTTGTGCTTTGCCTATCCGGGCGTGGCGACAAAGACATGGAAACCTATATAAACTATCGCAACTGCTAAACAAAGAATAGATTAACAATATCAGCTAAATAGTATGAAATACAATATACAGGTAAAGACCAAAAACCTTCTGGCAGATTTACAGACTCCTGTCGGAATTTATCTAAAGGTAAGAGATGTGTATCCGGAGTCTGCCTTACTAGAAAGTTCAGATTATCACGGAGGCGAAAACAGCTATTCTTTTATAGGTATAAGTCCTATTGCTAGATTCAGAGTAGATAATGATGAAATAACCACGACTTATCCCGACAATACAACACATCAGGAAACCTTGTTAGGACACGAAAAGCTTACAGATAAATTCAATGCTTTTATCAAGCAGTTTGATGTACAAGGAGAAAACAAGACAAATATAAACGGGTTCTTTGGATATACTTCTTACGATGCCATTCGCTATTTTGAGGCTGTTGATCCGGTGAATACAAAACTAAGAAATGCGGATATCCCTGAATTTTACTACATATTGTACCGTTTCATATTAGTTATTAATCACCTAAAAAATGAACTTACCATCGTAGAAAACATAGTGGAAGGCACTCAGGAAAAGACACCTGAACTTGAAGCTATTTTGACTAACAATAATATCCCATCTTATAATTTCGAAGCGATCGGAGACGAGCAATCGATGATCACAGATGAAGAGCATCAGGAAATGATAAAGAAAGGAATCGCACATTGCAAACGTGGTGATGTATTTCAGATTGTCCTTTCTCGCTGCTTCACCCAAAAATTTGCAGGAGACGATTTTAAAGTATATCGTTCTTTACGCTCTATCAACCCTTCACCATACCTCTTCTATTTCGACTTTGGTTCGTACCGCATCTTCGGTTCATCACCCGAAACTCATTGCAAGGTAACAAAAGACAAAGCTTATATAGACCCCATTGCCGGTACATATTTCCGCACCGGAGACGATGAGAAAGACCGCATCCTTTCAGAGAACTTACTGAATGATGAAAAAGAAAATGCAGAGCATGTCATGCTTGTCGATTTGGCGAGGAATGATCTCAGCCGCAACTGTCACGACGTGCAAGTAGAATTTTACAAAAATGTTCAATTCTATTCGCATGTGATCCACCTCGTTTCTCGTGTAAGTGGGACTGTAGATAGAGACAATAACAGCATATCTGTTTTTGCCGATACATTTCCGGCCGGAACACTCTCGGGTGCGCCCAAAGTGCGCGCGATGCAACTGATACGTGATATCGAAAAACAAATGCGCGGGGTATACGGCGGCTGTATTGGCTATATAGGTTTTAACGGAGACCTTAATCAGGCTATTACGATACGTACATTCTTGAGTCGTAATAACACACTATACTATCAGGCAGGAGGAGGAATCGTATCTAAATCGAATCCCGAGACAGAGGTAATGGAAGTAAAAAACAAACTGGGGGCTTTAGCCAAAGCTATTCGGTTTGCCGAAGAATTAAAAAATTAAATCGATGAAAGCATTATTAATAATAGATATCCAAAACGATTATTTTGAAAGAGGAATGATGCCCTTATCCAATTCTGAAGAAGCTGCTATGAATGCAAAAAAGCTCTTGACAGATTTCAGACAAAAGGAACTTCCCATAATCATCGTTCAACATATAGCGTCCAGACCCGAATCAGGATTTTTCTTACCCAATACATATGGAGCAGAAATACATGAAAGTGTAAAGCCATTAAATACCGAAAAGATTGTGGTCAAACATTTTCCCAATAGCTTCAGGGAAACAGATCTCGATAGCTATTTGAATAAATCAGGCATCAAAGATCTTGTTATTTGTGGTATGATGACTCACATGTGCATTGATGCAACAACACGGGCTGCAAAAGATTTAGGGTATGATTGTACTATTATTGGAGATGCCTGTGCTACACGAGACTTGGAGATATTCGGCAAAAAGACAGATGCTAAAGATGTTCAAAACTCATTCTTGTCTGCACTGAATTATTTTTACGCAAAGGTAACCACCACTGAACAATATTTGAACGATAACTTATTAAAACCAGAGGTATGAAAATTCTGATATTCGACAACTACGATTCATTTACATACAATCTTGTTCATCTGGTAAAGGAGCTAGGCTATACAGATGTGGATGTTTTCAGGAATGACAAAATAGCACTTGAAGATGTTGCTAAATATGATAAAATTATTCTTTCTCCGGGTCCCGGTATCCCTTCCGAAGCCGGATTACTATTACCCCTGATAAAAGAATATGCAGGCAAAAGACCAATATTAGGTGTTTGCCTTGGACATCAGGCAATAGGCGAAGCTTTTGGCGCTCAGTTGAAAAACCTAGAAGACGTATATCATGGAGTAGCAACCCGGATTAACATCACACAACCGGATTATATATTTGATACGCTAGGGTGCGAATTAGAAGTCGGACGCTATCATTCATGGATAGTAGACAATAACGGACTTCCAGACTGTATTGAAATAACAGCAACAGACAATAACGGGCAGATAATGGCGCTAAAGCATAAGGAGTTTGATGTGCATGGAGTACAATTCCATCCCGAGTCTGTTTTAACTCCTGCCGGAGAAACAATAGTAAAAAACTTTCTGAACAAATAATTAATACTAATATAATGAAAAAGAAAATCTTATTAAGCGAGAACGACATTCCTAGATGCTGGTATAACATTGTGGCGGACATGAAAAACAAACCTCTCCCGCCGCTTCATCCGGCAACCAAAAAGCCGTTGGAGGTAAGTGATCTGGAACCAATATTTGCGACAGAACTAGCCAAACAGGAACTAAATGATACCGACCGTTGGATAGAAATCCCCGAACCGATACGGGAACTATATAAAAATTACCGTCCTACACCGTTGGTACGAGCATACGGTCTAGAAAAAGCGCTGGACACACCGGCTCATATTTATTTCAAAAATGAAAGTGTCAGTCCTGTAGGTTCGCACAAATTAAACTCGGCAATAGCACAGGCATACTACTGTAAAGAACAGGGGATAACAAATATCACGACCGAAACCGGAGCGGGACAATGGGGTGCCGCCTTATCGTATGCAGCAAGCCATTTCGACCTGAATCTGGCTGTGTATATGGTTAAGATCAGTTACCACCAGAAACCTTACCGCCGATCTATTATGCAAGCATATGGAGCAGAGGTTATAGCTTCGCCCAGTATGAGCACGAAAGCCGGACGTAAAATAATTACAGAAAACCCGACTTATCAGGGAAGCCTCGGTACAGCTATCTCGGAGGCGATAGAGCTGGCATTGAACACACCGAATTGTAGATACACATTAGGCAGTGTTCTGAATCATGTGTCTCTGCATCAAACAATCATTGGGTTGGAGGCGGAAAAACAAATGGAAATAGCCGGAGAATATCCCGATATAGTAACAGGCTGTTTTGGCGGCGGATCGAATTTTTCCGGTATCACATTCCCTTTTCTGCGTCACAAATTGACCGAAGGAAAAGAAGTACGCCTGATTGCGGCAGAGCCGGCTTCATGCCCTAAACTGACCCGAGGTAAATTCGAATATGACTTTGGTGACGAAGCCGGATATACACCACTGCTACCGATGTACACACTAGGGCACAATTTTGCACCGGCAAATATCCATGCGGGTGGCCTTCGGTACCATGGTGCAGGAACTATTGTCAGCCAGTTGAAAAAAGACGGATATATAGAAGCTGTAGATGTAAAGCAACTCGATACATTCGAAGCGGCTATACTGTTTGCTAAAGCGGAAGGTATAATCCCGGCTCCTGAATCATCACACGCTATACACACAGCTATCCAGGAAGCATTGAAAGCAAAAGAGGAAGGAAGGCAAAAAACTATTTTGTTTAATCTATCCGGCCACGGGCTTATCGATATGGCTGCCTATGATCGTTATTTTGATGGAGAATTATCGAACCATGAGCTAGGCGACGAAGAGATTGCGAAAACAACAAATACACTAGAACATCTGGTTCCGTAAAATAAACTCTTAGCTGATAGCCGTTAGCAAATAGAATAACGGCTAAAAGCTATAAGTTAACAGCTAAAGATATGAAACAAATATTAAACAGACTCTTTGAGCATCAATATCTCAACAGATGTGAAGCAAAGGAAATATTGACAAAGATGGCTGCCGGAGACTATAATGATTCGCAAATCGCAGCATTCATCAGCGTCTTTCTTATGCGCAGTATCAGTGTTGATGAGTTTCTCGGATTTGCAGATGCACTTTTAGATCTGCGAGCCAATGTAGATGCGCTGGCGGCTTACAACCCTATCGACATAGTCGGTACAGGCGGAGATAATAAGAATACATTCAACATTTCAACGCTGTCTTGCTTCGTTGTTGCCGCATCAGGATACAAGGTTGCCAAACATGGTAATTACGGGGCAACCTCAGTCAGTGGAGCGTCCAATGTAATGGAACAGCACGGAGTGAAATTCACATCCGATGTAAGCAAGCTGGAAGCATCTTTGGACAAAACCAATATCGCTTACTTGCATGCCCCTCTGTTCAACAACGCGCTTAAGGTGGTTGCACCCATACGTAAGGCTCTTGGTGTTCGCACCTTCTTTAATATGCTGGGACCAGTGGTTAACCCAATAAAACCAAAGCGCACGGTGTTAGGTGTTTTCAATTTAAAAATGGCACGTCTGTATTTCTATATGTATCAACAAACGGATGTGGATTATTCGATTGTACATAGTTTAGACGGATATGATGAAATATCATTAACGGGAGATTTCAAAATAATCAATAAATTTGAAGAAAAAATATACAGCCCCGAACTAATTGGTTTTGAACGTTGCAAAGAAGCCGACCTGGACGGTGGCGCAACGCCGGAAGATGCCGCTAAGATTTTTGATAATATCATCTGTAATACAGCGACTAAAGCACAAAAAAATGCGGTGATTGCAAACGCTGCTACAGCAATTCAGACAATTGATCCGAATATGTCTTTCGAAGATAGTATTGCACAAGCGCGGGAAACGATAGAAAGCGGAAGGCTAAAAGATACATTTTTGAGATTCTTGGAGTTAAACACTTAATATATCAACGATACTCTGATATGAAAAAGGTTTTAATAATTAACGGACATCCCGACAAAGAAAGCTTTTGCTTTGGGCTACATCAGCAATATAAAAAGGGCAGCTTGGCGAAAGGCAATGAAGTAAAAGAAATTATCCTCGCTGAAATGACTTTCAATCCCATATTGATGTATGGCTATCGCAAAAGAACAGAGCTTGAGCCCGATCTGTTGCAAGCTTGGGACATGTTGCAATGGGCAGAACATATTGTTTGGATTTACCCTACATGGTGGGCATCCCCTCCGGCTCTATTGAAAGGATTTATAGAAAGGTTATTCCTTCCGGGATTCACTTTTGAATATCAGGAAAAGTCTCCGTTTCCAAAAAAGCTATTGATGGGAAAAACATCTGAAATCATCAGTACAATGGATGCTCCTGTTTTTTATTACAAATGGATAGTGAAAGATATTGGAGGAAAAATGATAAGAAAAAATATCGGTGCATTTTGTGGTATTAAAAATATCAGAACAACTTATCTGGCAACAATAAAAGGATCAACTACCGAACAACGGGAAAAATGGTTAAACAAAATAGAGCTATTAGCTCGCAAATAATGGATATAACAACCAATACAACATCGAAAGAACGTATACGACTAGCTATTTTCTGTCTGTATTTTTGTTCGGGTATGTGCTTTTCCAGCTGGGCAAGCCGAATTCCCGATATAAAGAATTCGTTAGGGCTGGGTGATGCAGCATGGGGTACTATCCTGTTAATGATCCCTATCGGACAAATATGCGGAATGACCATATCAGGCTTACTCATATCCAGAGTGGGAAGTAAACGTATTCTACCCTTAGCTCTTACAGGCTACGTCTTAGCGTTACTGCTTGTAGGGCTTTCTGGTTCTGAATATGCCTTGATCATGAGTCTTATATTTTTCGGCTTTTGCGGCAACTTCTGCAATATATCGGTCAACACTCAGGCTGTAACACTTGAGGCTACTTATAATAAACCGATCATGGCCTCCTTTCATGGAGGGTGGAGCCTGGCAGGGCTAGCGGGTGCTTCTGTAGGGCTGTTAATGGCATCGCTAAAGTTCAAACCTATCTATCATTTTTGCATCATCGGAACACTTGTTCTTATAGCTGTCTATCTCAATATGCGCTATCTTCAGGCTGATCTTAAAAAGCAAAAAGACCCGTCAGATGTTGCAGCTAGGAAAAAGAATAAGCCGGAGAAGTTTCTGTTCTTACTGGGTATTGTGGCATTTTGTGGCATGGCTGCCGAGGGTGCTATGACCGACTGGAGCGGGCTTTATCTGATAGATGTAGTAGGTACTCCCGTACATATGGCTCCTATCGGGCTCGCAGCATATATGATAACGATGGCATCAGGGCGATTTGTTATCGACAAAGCCACTCAGAAATGGGGTTCGCAACGAGTTGTTCAAGTAGGAGGTATCCTTATAGCAACAGGTCTGTTCGCTGCTGTAGTTTTTCCGCATTTCATAACTACTATCATAGCCTTTATGATTATCGGATTGGGTACGGCGGGTATTGTACCCACTGTGTATAGTATTACCGGACAGAAAACAAAGATATCAACCAGCATAGCATTGACATTAGTATCCAGTGTAAGTTTCCTCGGCTTTTTGATGGGACCTCCTCTAATTGGTTATATTGCAAGTGCAACCAACTTGCGATATTCTTATGCACTAATAGGTATGTTCGGTATTTGCATTGTAGCATTGGCCTCTGTTATTAACGTTCTGAAGAAAGAAAAACAATAAAATAAGATATGATTAATATTTTAGATAAGATAATTGCAAACAAACGGTTGGAAGTAGAAAGACATAAAAAAGACACTTCTATCAACGAGTTAGAAAAAAGATTATCGACAATCACTACTCCTGCTTCTTTTAAAGAAGCTATCAAGAATTCAAGAACAGGGATTATTGCGGAGTTTAAGCGTCGCTCACCTTCTCGTGACTGGATTTTTAAAGATGCAAAAATAGAAGACGTAATTCCTCTATACTCCCAAAACGGAGCCAGTGCAATATCTGTACTTACCGACATGGATTTCTTTGGAGGGGAATTAGCTGATCTGGAATTAGCCGGAAGTCTTACAAAAACGCCATTATTACGTAAAGATTTCGTAGTAGATGAATACCAATTGTATCAGGCTAAAATATCCGGAGCCAGTGCCATATTGCTGATTGCCTCAGCTCTGACGATAGATGAGACAAAACAACTGGCAAAAAAAGCAAAGGAACTAAACCTTGATGTTTTGTTAGAAATTCATAACGAGCAGGAACTTCATCATATCAATGATAAGGTAGACGTTGTAGGAGTCAACAACCGCAATCTGGGAACCTTTGTTACAGATATACAAATCTCATTTGATCTGACAGATAAAATATCGAACGACTTTATTAAGATATCCGAAAGCGGTATCTCCCAGCCTCAAACAGTCATAGATCTGCAACAGGCAGGATATAAAGGATTCCTGATGGGAGAAAATTTTATGAAAACAAATAATCCGGGGAAAGCATTGGAAGACTTTATAAACCAATTGGCATGAAGATCAAAGTCTGCGGGATGAAATATCCTGAGAATATACAAGAGTTAAACAATTTACCTATTGATTATATGGGTATGATATTCTATCAGAAATCACCCCGCTATATTGATTATCAACTATGGCAAAACGTAGGGGATATACACTCTCGTAATATCAAAAGAGTAGGCGTATTTGTGAATTCAACAATAGATTTCATCGTTAAAATGATTGACAAATATAAGTTAGACTTAATCCAATTGCACGGAAACGAATCTCCAAACTTTTGTAGCGAGTTAAACAAGTTTATCCCTATAATTAAAGCTTTCAGCATTTCTGAAGCTTCTGACTTTGAACAGACCAAAGCATACGAGGGGCTTCGGGGATATTTCTTATTCGATACCAAAACCTCACAATATGGAGGTTCGGGAAAAAAATTCGATTGGGCAATATTAGATGCTTATGATGGAGATACTCCATTCTTCCTTAGTGGAGGAATATCGGCTGAAGATGTTGAGCAAATAGAAGCAATAAAGCACCCTCGGCTATACGGAGTAGACCTTAATAGCAAATTTGAAATAGAACCGGGGTTAAAAGATATACAACTTCTTGATCAATTTATAAAACAACTAAGAAATGAATAGAATAAAACAACTGTTTGAAAAAAAACAAAAGAATATATTATCCATCTATTTTACTGCGGGATTTCCGCAATTGAATGACACCTGTGATGTTATTCGCGAATTAGAAGCAAATGGTATCGACCTGATAGAAATAGGTATTCCATTTTCAGACCCGATGGCCGATGGCCCGACTATTCAGGAAAGTGGAACAATTGCTCTTCGCAATGGCATGACATTAAAGGTCTTGTTCGAACAGTTGAAAGACATCCGTAGCGATGTGACTATACCTCTCATCCTGATGGGTTATCTCAATCCGATTATGCAATATGGTTTTGAGAACTTTTGCAAACAATGCAAAGAAACAGGTATAGACGGAGCTATCATTCCCGATCTTCCATTCAATGACTATATATCTCAATATAAACCAATAGCAGACAAATACGATATAAAAATAGTCATGCTCATCACCCCTGAAACATCAGATGAGCGTATACGCCTGATAGATCAGCATACCGATGGCTTTATCTACATGGTTTCGTCAGCATCTACTACTGGCGCACAGAGTAACTTTGATGATAAAAAGCAAGCTTATTTCCGCAAAATAAATGGAATGAATCTTCGCAATCCCCGTTTGATTGGATTCGGTATATCCAACAAAGCAACATTAGAAGCCGCACAAGAGAATGCAAGCGGAGCGATTATAGGAAGTAAATTTATCACATTACTAAAAGAAAGTGCTAATATAAAAGAGGCAGTAAAAGCTCTAAAAGAAGCGTTGAGTAAATAAAAAAATCCTCTACTTATAGGACTATAAGTAGAGGATTTTTTTATTTTGTATTATCCCATTAGAAGGTATATCCTAAAACTATGTTATAGGATTTGAATTTATCCGATCCATTTTTCTGAGCAGTGTCCACAGTACCGTTCTGTTGTATAGACGCTTGAAGTAAAAGATCATGTTTCTTATTTAGAGCATAGCTTACACCTGCATTTATAAAATAACCAAAGTAAGAATTTCGGAGGCTATACAAATATTTTTTCTCTGGTGAATTCTGATAAGAATACTTAACATTATCAGCAAAGATGCGTGTGTATGCTAACCCTCCACCTATTAGTGGACGAATCTTTTTCAATGGTAATTTATATTCTAACCCAACTTTACCGGTTCCATATATTACATTCATATCAAAATTTAATTTATATCCGGAAAATACAACTTCATTAGAAGCATCAATTCTTGAAAACGAGACTTCTAATTGAACTGCAAAAGATTGACTCCAACGAGGATTAAACACATTGCCTTTTAACCCTATAGTAGGTTGCATACCTCCAAACTTGTATTTTCGATCTTTATCATTAATCAGTGTATATGTGCCCCATTGTAATCCTCCAAAAAGAGTTAATTGAAGAACACTCGGATTCTTATCAGGGTGTTGATTTTCAAATATTATACATTCTTCGCCGGTAGAACAAGTCTCATCATGATACAACTTTGCTATATTTATAAATGACTTCTGTTTAAAATCAATATTACTTAATCGACTTGTTATTGTAGGGTAGTCTTTAAAGTATCTTTTCAGTGTATTCTTATATTTTACATCTTTAATAAGACGTAGGCTATTAACATCTATAAAATCTTCTTTTTTTGTAATCTCAATTAAATCCCCATCTTTATCAAACAAATAATATACTTTACCATCTGATCTTAAATAATAGAGATCCATCATACCTTGAACCAAATATTCAAGAAAAAATTTCTGGGGAATACTATCTATTGTCACTTCACGCGTAACATAGTATTTTCCTTCATCTGAGAACTTATAACCCGCAATATCACCGGGATAATATATTTTTTCGGCTTGCTCAGATTTGAATGTACATCGTGTTGCATTTATGGCATCAGTCCTAAAATCGATCAAGCCATATATTGTATCGTTGTCATTGGTGATAACATAGCCTTTTTTATAATTACTTTGGGCTTTAAGAGATGCGAATAATACAAAAAAAATAAAAGAGCACAGAAATAATTTTCTTTTCATAAATTCAGTTTTTCATAGTGTGAGATGTTAATACAAAAAGCGAATGTATTAAAAATTTAAACAAAAAAGAACATTTTTTAATATAAATTCCATAGCAAAAAATAATACCTTTGCTCATCAACTTACGCACGACTTTTTACCTCGTTAATGACTAAGATTAAAGAATATACAAAGTGGATAGGAAAACTTATATACAAATATAAATTTACTATACTGGCTCTAATATATATTGGTCTGATAGCCTTTTTGCCTATCAATTTAGCTTCAAGTATTCCGATGGCCATACATGTTGTTTCATTTGTATTCATCTTGAATATTTTAGCCAAGACCAAATACACATTTATAATTACATTTATACTCGCATTTATACTTACGTTCAATGCCTATTTCGCATTTGTCTTAGGTAGCGATATTTCGCTGGATATGATGGCCTCGATATTCGAGACGCATACGACAGAGGCCGCAAGTATGCTGAAAGGTGGAGTGGTGATCGGTGCTCTGATAGCATTAGCTGCTACAACTCTGCTTCTATGTTTATCAGAAAAGGAACTAAAGAAAGCTAGGCTCTCTATAAAATGGTCTTTAATCGGATTGTTAATTTATCTCTTCTTATTCCTACCGTTTGTTTGTTATAAACGCATCGCTTACGAATATCAAGAAGACCTGTTTACAGAATTCCCTATTCGGGTAGGGCAAGATAAAGTAAATATGTATGCACCTATTCTTTATGGCAATATAGCAACAATTATAGCTTACCAAGAAGAGATGGCGCAACTACGAAAGTTCTCTGATCAGAGCAGTAAAAAGCTTCCCAAAGGAATACTACTCAGCGATACAGTACAAAAACCCGAAAAAATATATCTTGTTATCGGAGAGAGTGCCCATCGCAAACATCTTTCTCTGTACGGTTATCCGATAAAAACAACTCCGTTTTTGGATAGCTTGGCACAGACTACACCCTCCCCTATAAATTACTATGATGGTATTGCGTCAGCAGCTTTTACACGGAATGCTTTACGTATAGCCTTGTCTTTTGCATCGCCAACAGATATGACCCCGTTTTATCAAGAGAAAACACTTATAAACCTAGCCAATGATGCGGGATATGAAACTTATTGGTTGTCTAATCAAGGAGCATCGGGGATTCAAGATTCTTATTTAGGTTATTTAGCTGCCGGAACAAACAAAGCGGTATTTACTAAAGGGGGGTATCTGGCTAATGACGATTTCGATCTTATCCCGATACTAAAAGAAGAGCATAAACCCGGTAAAAAACAGTTCTTTATTATACATCTGGTAGGAAGCCATAATAACTATTCGGATAGATATGATAATATAGATGCCGAAGCAACACCTAGCTCTGGCTCTGCTCTGCAAACAGACTACGACCGTTCTATACATCATACCGACAGGGTAATGCGTGAAATATACAAGGTGATGCAACAAGACTCCACGGCTGTCTTCTTTCACTTTTCGGATCATGGAGAGATCCTAGGTAAAGGACACGGCCCTTGGAAAAATGGTATTGCCCAATATGATATCCCACTTATAACCATACAGAAGAACGAAAGTAGGATTAATTTCGTAATGGATAAATACATTGATCCTGTAACCAAGCTGATCAACAATTCGAGCACAATATATGTACTGGCTGAGATGATGGGATATATTATACCACAGAAGTACGTAGACAAATCTATTGAGGAAGGACGCTATGTGCGCCATAGCGATCAAAGCTATTCTCCATATTCAGAAATAAAAGAAGAACCCGAATATATCAAGTTTAAGTATTAATTAATAAAAAATAAAGACTATTACGATAAGCAAATATTGATAAATATAAATAAGTAAATTAATCATAAAAGCAATTGGGCTATCTATCTATATAGAGTCTTTTTACTAACTTTGGACTTCTTATTTTAAAATAATTCGTATAGATACTTTCTATGAAAAAAATATCATTCTTATTTTTCCTGTCAATCGTTCTGTCAGTATCGCTTTATGCGCAACAACCTGCGTCGTGGACAACCAAGCTTGTTGATAAAGGAAACGGAGAAGTTGAATTAACAACAACTTTTCGAATAGATCCTACATGGCATATTTTTGACATAACTATTCCTGAAAATGGACCGATGCCCACAACGATATCAATCGATAAGCTGAAGGGTGCAACTAAAATCGGTAATCTGAAAGCAGTCAACTCCAAGTTGAAGAAAAAATATGACGACATATTTCAGATGGAGTATGGCTACTATGAGAATCAGGCTACTTTTGTTCAAACACTTAAAATAACCGACAAAGCAGCTTTTGCTCTCGAAGGTGATTTTCGTGGACAAGTATGTAGCGAGATTGACGGGCAGTGTATTCCAATAAAAATTGATCTGGACTTCAAATCAAAAGATTTACCCGCTACAGTTGTTGCTGCTAAAGCAGGCGAATCCGATAGTACCTCTGAAGGATTATCAGCTGAACAAATTTCGGCTGACAGCTTATCTTCATCGGTATCAAGTACTACAGCAAGTGTAAGCAGTGAAGAACTTTGGACACCTGTAATAAGCGAACTGAAAGCTTATGGTGCTGCGGGAGATACCTCCGACATGTCACTTCTTTGGATTTTCCTAGGAGGTTTTGGCGGTGGACTTATCGCCCTACTTACACCTTGTGTATGGCCGATGCTACCTATGACTGTGAGCTTTTTCCTTAAACGAAATAAGAAAAACAAAGGCAAAGCGATAAAAGATGCTATTACCTACGGAGTGGGAATTATCATTATATATGTCACCCTCGGATTATTAATAACCGGAATATTTGGAGCCAGCGCTCTGAATGATTTAGCTACAAGCGCCATATTTAACCTGATATTCTTTGCATTGTTGGTTGTGTTTGCTATATCATTCTTCGGTGCATTCGAGATGGTTTTACCATCTTCATGGACGAACAAAATGGATCAAAAAGCCGATTCTACTACAGGTATTATCAGTATTTTCTTCATGGCTTTTACACTGGCACTCGTTTCATTCTCTTGTACCGGGCCTATAATAGGCACATTATTGGTACAGGCTGCCGGGTCGGGTAGCATAATAGCTCCCGCAATCGGGATGTTGGGTTTTGCTGTTGCATTAGCTATTCCATTTTCATTATTTGCAATATTCCCTTCTTGGCTCGAAAGTATGCCAAAGTCGGGCGGATGGTTGAACTCCGTAAAGGTCGTATTAGGATTCTTAGAACTCGCGCTTGCCCTGAAATTCTTATCAGTAGCCGACCTTGCATACAAATGGGGTATATTAGACCGTGAAGTATTTCTAGTATTATGGATTGTGATATTCGTTCTGCTTGGAGTCTACTTGTTAGGTAAATTGAAACTACCGCACGACAGCGACCTGAAATATGTATCTATTCCACGTTTACTTATGGCTATTGTATCATTTGCTTTTGCCGTATATATGGTTCCCGGCTTGTGGGGTGCTCCTCTCAAAGCGATCAGTGCATTTGCACCGCCATTATATACTCAGGACTTTAGCCTATACAATGGTGTTGTTCATGCCAAGTTTGAAGACTATGAGGCTGGGATGAAATATGCTCAGGAGAAAAACAAACCTGTTATTATAGACTTTTCGGGCTATGGTTGTGTAAACTGTCGCAAGATGGAAGCTTCTGTTTGGACAGATCCTCGTGTAAAACAGTTGCTTGACGAAGAGTATGTACTTATCACCTTGATGGTAGACGACAAAACAAAATTGAATGAGGTGATGGAAGTTCAGGAAAATGGTAAGACTACAAAATTGAGAACAATAGGAGACAAGTGGAGTTATCTGCAACGACATAAATTTGCGACAAACTCTCAGCCTTATTATGTTCTTTTAGACCATGCCGGAAAACCAATAGGACCATCATACGCATACGATGAAGATGTAAATAAATACATCGAATTCCTGAAAAAAGGATTGGATAATTTCAAAAAGAAAAAAGAAGAAGTAAAATAAAATGAAAGCAGGCAGTAGCCTGCTTTCTCTAAATTTATACACGATGATGCATACAAGAAAACAAAAAATGGAAGCCTTTGGACGTTTGCTCGACATCATGGATGAGTTGCGGGTAAAGTGTCCGTGGGATGCAAAACAGACAAATGAGAGCTTGCGTACCAATACGATAGAAGAGGTTTATGAACTTTGTGAAGCCATTATTCAGAATAGTGATGAGGCTATCAAAAAGGAGCTTGGAGATGTTTTGCTACATGTTGTATTTTATGCAAAAATCGGCGAAGAGAAAGGAACATTCGATGTAGCGGATGTATGTCATTCTTTGTGTGACAAATTAATATATCGTCATCCTCATGTATTCGGAGATGATGCTGCGAAAACAGCCGGAGAGGTTGAAAAATCGTGGGAACAACTAAAACTAAAAGAAAAGGGAGGAAACAAAACCATTCTTGAAGGTGTTCCGGCATCATTACCATCTATTGCAAAGGCTCACCGTATACAAGATAAAGCTCGCAACGCAGGATTCGATTGGGAGAACCGAGAAGACGTTTGGGATAAAGTTTCTGAGGAGCTTCAAGAGTTGAAAAACGAGATATCAAAAATGGATGAAGATAAAACAGAAGCTGAATTCGGAGATATGTTTTTTAGCCTTATTAATGCAGCACGTCTATATAAAGTGAACCCGGATAATGCTCTGGAACGTACCAATCAGAAATTTATACGTCGTTTCAATTACATAGAACAAGAAGCAAAAAAACAAAATAAGAATTTAAAAGATATGACCTTAGCCGAAATGGATGCTTTATGGAATCAGGCTAAAGAGATGGAATAATCTCCATAAAAGGATTTAACTATCTGATATAAATAAAAAAGACGCATTTTGTTAAATGCGTCTTTTTTGATAGTATCCTATTTATATTAGATCCAACGAACAAAAGCAAAATCCTGACGATGTGCCATATCCGCATGCTTCGGATATACACGGTAAGCAAAGTTGCATAGTCCCGGAATCTTGGCTATTGAATCCAATTCAAAATATAATTTCGAACCCTCTGCCTTAACAAGCTTAAAGTCTTGAGAAGAGATAAACTTGTCTGTTTTCTTATCCGCATCATATTCGGTAAGCACACAGTCTATGCCCAAATCGCCTTTCATATCTCTCTTGTCAATAACAACTTCCACTTTAATCTTTTCACCTTCAGTAAAATTGTTTGATGCAAGCGGAGTTCCGTCTTTTATATTCTGACCATTGAAAGTAATCTTCTCTACTACAAGCTTGTCCCAATTAGTGGCAGTATCTTCTTTCCATGCTGCCAATTCTTTCGCCTTAGCATAGTTATTCGCTGTAACCAGTTTGATGCGTTCTCTTTCTGGCTTATAGAAGTTCTTGATGTAATCATCAATCATTCGCTTAGTTGTATATTCAGGCGCAATATTAGCGATCGAGTTCTTTATAAACTGTATCCACTCAGGCGAATATCCTTTAGAGTTACGTGCATAGTAAAGAGGTAATATTTCATTCTCGAAAGTAGAATAGATCTCAGCTGCATCTAATTCGTCCTGATAAGCCTGATTGGAATAAGTACGTTTATCAGTAAGGCACCAGCCGGCCTCTTTTTTGTAACCTTCGTACCACCATCCGTCAAGTACAGAGAAATTAAGAACTCCGTTCATTTCGGCCTTTTCGCCTGATGTACCCGAAGCCTCAAGTGGACGAGTCGGTGTATTCAACCAGATATCTACTCCTGAAATCAAACGTTTCGCTAAACGCATATCATAATTTTCAAGGAAGATTATCTTTCCAAGAAATTCAGGACGGCGTGATATTTCTACAATCTGTTTGATCAAGCCTTGCCCTGCTCCATCTGCAGGGTGAGCCTTACCTGTGTATAAGAACTGGATTGGATATTTTTCATTATTTACCAGCTTTGCCAAACGGTCAAGGTCTGTAAATAGCAAATGGGCACGCTTGTAAGTAGCAAAACGACGACCAAATCCAACGAGTAATGCGTCGGGGTTGATTTTATCTACAATATTGAAAATAGCTGAAGGAGCCTTTTGACTCTTTATCCAGCCTTCTTTCATTTGTTCCTGTACATAGCTGATAAGACGTTTTTTCAAGATAGAACGAACATTCCATAGCTCTTCATCTTTTACACTATATATATTATCCCAGATTTCGTGATTAGACTGATCATCATAGAAACTCTTGTCAAATGTTTTTTCATACAACAACTTCATTTCTTTTGCTGTCCAAGTCGGCATATGAACACCGTTTGTTACATGTCCTACGTGCAACTCTTCAGGGAAATAAGCCGGCCAAACAGGCTGAAACATCTGACGGGAAACAATACCATGCAGATAACTAACTCCATTAGCCTCAAGGCAAGTATTCAGGGCAAATACACTCATGCTGAATTTTTCACCACTTCCCGGATGCTCACGTCCCATGTCTACAAAGTCTTGCCAAGAGATACCTAACCGTGCAGGATAGTTCCCTAAATATTTACCAAGAAGACCTTCGTCAAAATAGTCGTGTCCTGCAGGAACAGGAGTATGCACAGTATACAAACCTGAAGCACGTACAACCTCTAACGCTTGATTAAATGTAAGACCTTCTCCTTCGATAAGATCGAGCAAACGCTGTACATTAATAAGAGCAGCATGACCTTCGTTGCAATGATAGATTTCTTTTTTGATACCTAATTTATTAAGCAACAAGATACCTCCGATACCAAGTAAATATTCTTGTTTCAGACGATTTTCCCAATCTCCACCATATAATTGGTGAGTAATAGGTTTGTCATATTCGCTATTCAAGTCGATATCCGTATCGAGTAAGTATAGGCTTATACGCCCTACATTCACTTTCCATATATTTGCGTATATATCTCTATCCGGATACGGAACAGCCAAAATCATCTGATTGCCATCCTCATTCAGCACGGGCTCGAGAGGAAGGTCTCCGAAGTTTTGAGGCTCATAGTTTGCTACCTGCTGGCCGTCAGGAGAAATAGACTGGGAGAAATATCCGTAACGATAGAGGAAGCCCACTCCTGTAAGATCTACATGACTGTCACTTGCTTCTTTCAGATAGTCTCCGGCTAAGACTCCTAAGCCTCCCGAATATATCTTTAATACATGAGTAAAACCATATTCCATACTAAAATATGCAACAGACGGTTTTGATGTATCAAATTTTTGAGACATATATTTATCGAACTTCTTAATAACGTTATCTACTTTATTCATTAAGGTAGCGTCTTTAAGAATCTCTTCTATTCTTTCATTAGATAATTTATGAAGCAATAGAACCGGATTGTTGTCTGAATCTTTCCAAAGTTCCGGATCAAATTCGGCGAAAAGATCAGTAGCTTCATTGTTCCATACCCACCATAAATTACGTGAAATTTTTTCAAGCGGTAATAATTCTTTTGGTAAGTTCACTTGTGTATGCGCACTTCTCCATGTAGGATTATTCGAATAACTTGCTTTAATTCTCATAGATGTTATATATTTAAACTTGTGATTATCTGATGTCGTTATGTATAATTGTAAAAGTACAAATATAACATATTTAGCAACCTTTATCGTTATATTACCTAATTATAACTTTTATAAAAGCTGCAAACGTTTGCAAAGTTTAATTTACTTTCTTTCAGAAGCTTTAGCTAATGCTATATCATAGGCTTCTTCATAATATTTGAAAAAATGAGCCCAATCTGCCAATGCAGCTCTATCGAGTGCAGCCTTACGCAGGATACGTTCTTGTTCTGCACTTTTGGTCGTCATTTCAAACACTCTGTTACAAATATCTTCCGAAACTTCTATAAAATTATAATCGTCTCTCGTTACGACCTCTGCTCCGTCATCCATTCCTTTTTCATCCCCTTCTTTACGCATCCACAAGCCAAATCCGGCTAAGGACGTAGTTATAGTAGGAACTGAAAAAGCGATACTTTCGTGTGGCGTATATCCCCACGGCTCATAATATGAAGGGAAAACAGATACATCCATTCCTATCAACAAGTCATAGTAAGGAATATTAAAAATACCATCATTCCCATTCAGATATGAAGGAACAAAGATAATTTTCACTCTATCTTCCTTTCTGTTCTGTAGTCGCAAATACGAAATTTGATTCAGGATAGAGTCATTATTCATGTTTTTCAGCCAGTGAGTAATATGAGGAAAGGTCAATGATGTATCAGGGGTTTCCTCTTTGCTCAATCTTTCTTGCAGGTCTGTACGTGGAGTATCTATCCACGCCGGAACCATAATGAATGCAATCACATCTTTTTCGAGTTGCTTAATGTGTTCCAACCTATTCATAGCGTCGATAAATACATCAAGCCCCTTGTTTCTGTATTCATAACGTCCGCTTGTTACCACCAGAAGGGCATCTTCTTGTATATCATACCCTAATAACTTTTCGGTAACATTGATTAGTTTTTTTCTTGCTGCAAGACGCTTGGCTTCGTGTTCTTCGCCAACAGGTATAAAGTCTTTCTCGAAACCATTTGGTGTTACCAAAGGTTCACGGTGAAGTAATTGCTTACATTCTTTAGCGGTTATATCGCTCACTGTAGTAAAACAATCTACTTCCTGAGCAGCCGTTTTCTCAACAGAATGCTTTGCTTGCATATTTAATTCACGAGCCATCTGATCGCTATCGTATGCAAACAAATAGTTATATAATGGTTTGCCATTCCCTGCTATAGAGCGACCGATGGATGTTGCATGGGTAGTAAACAGTGTACCCACTTTTGGCAAACGATCTTTTACATAGAGTGCACCTATCCCGAGCATCCACTCGTTGAAGTGTGCTATGACTTTCTTTTTGTCAAGATTATAATATCTATAGAAACTTTCGATTATAGCACCTGTAGCATAGGCAAACATACACGCTTCGTCGTAATCGCCGTACGCATGCAGAGAGTCTACCCCAAACTTGTGCCACATGTAGCTATATATCTCATCTTTATGAGCAAAGAGGCTTTCAAAGTCAACAAGTATCACAATAGGTTCACCCGGAACGAGCCATCTCCCGACTCTTACCTTCAACCTATCGTATATCGAAATTGTCTTTACCCATTCGGCAAACAACTTGTTGTCTTCTTGAAACCAAGGGCTTGTAGTCTCTTTCCAAATATCAGGACCGATGAAGATTGTTCTGTCTTTATACTTTTCCTGCATTGTTTTTGCTTTGGTCGACAGCACGGTGTAAATGCCTCCAACCTTGTTACATACCTCCCAGCTTGTTTCAAAAATATAATCAGGATTATTGAGTCGCTTTGCCATAAATGATGCTAATTCGTGTCTTACGTTTATGAATAAATAGAATTAAATAAAAGCAAATAAGGGCTATCGTTCTCTTTTTTTAGTAACTTTGCCCTCGCTTTTAGAAACCGCAAAGGTAACAAAGATAATAAACATATAAATATATTTTGACTGTGAGTAGTAGAAGAAAGCTTAAAAAAAGTATAAACGAATCAATAGATTTATTATATACTGACTGTGTATTTTACAAAGTATTTGTAATAGATGCTGACCAGGCAGCTGCAGATAAAGTAATAACTCGAATAGTAGAAACTCAGGAAGAATTTCTGAAGAGAGTGAATGTAAACGAGGGAAAAGAAGTTAAAGGCAGAGTAAAAGCTTATTACAAAAAGGTTAAAGCTGATTTCAAAGAGCAGATCAACTCTATTGCCAAAGAAATAGAATCTTTAGGTTAATGAAAAGTATATGTAATTTTATCCTCCGCCTTATAGGTTGGAAGATTACAGGTCTGAATAATTTACCAGACAAATGTGTTATATGTGTTGCCCCACATACCAGTAATTGGGATTTACCATTGGGATTGATTGTTTATAAAGCGATGGGACGAAAAGCATCCTTCCTGATTAAAAAAGAATGGTTTTTCTTTCCCATGAATCTATTATTCAAATTGTTGGGAGGAATTCCTGTCGACCGTTCCAGAAAGTCATCACTAACAGAGCAGATGGCAGAAATATATTCTAAAAGAGAAAATTTTCAACTAGCCATAACACCTGAAGCCACTAGAAAAGCCAACTCTGAATGGAAAAAAGGTTTTTATTTTATAGCTATGGAAGCCGATGTGCCTATTGTAATTGCAGCTCTTGACTATGGCAAGAAGGAGGCAAACTTCAAGCAAATAATAATGCCTACAGGTAATGTAGAAGGAGATATTGCCAAAATAAAAGCTCTTTACAAAGATGTAGTAGCTCGTCGTCCCGAACACTTCTCGATATAAGAAAGGAATATAAAACAAAAATATTTGTTGTTTTTAAAACTCTGACTTAAACATTTAAGTCAGAGTTTTTTGTTTGTTCTTGTTTCTTAATCTCATTTTTAATTTATGTTTGAGTGAAATATAATCAAAAATCACGACCCAATAAACGTTTGAACATAACACCTTAAATATCTGTTTATTTATATACATGACCTTAAACTTATATTGTAAAAACAAAGTCTTGATGATTTATAAAACAGGTGCGCATGCAACGAACCGACTCTATTTCCGTCTAAAATATAATTTACAATAGAAATGAATATACGTATATACATTGTTTTATATGTATAATTCCGGAGGATAATTCAATATAGAATATTAATCATAAAGAAAAAACTACATAAATATTGACAAAATTAAAAGAGAAACATTATGAAACACTTTTTAAAATCAGCAACCTTTTTTCTTACACTTCTTACTTTAGCTTTCGTTATTCAAAGTTGTAATTCTGTAAAACCTATCGAAAAAGCTCAACTAGAAGGTGGTTCTTGGGTTTTGAAAACACTCAAGGGAGAGCCTGCACAAACAGCATTCTCGGGAGAACTTCCGAATATAAATTTTGATTTTTCGAAAAACCTGCTATCTGGTAGTGGAGGTTGTAATCGTTATACAGGAGGTTTTACATTGAGTGAAAAAAATATATTTTCTGCGCCTCAATTAGCATCTACCATGATGGCATGTATGCATGCGAATAAGGAATCTGAGTTTTTAGCAGCTTTATCAACTCCTAATCTTGTGGTTTCTCTGTCAAAAGAAGGGCAACTCACATTTTCGGAAGGAAAAAATGTATTATTAGAGTTCGAAAAGTCTCAAAAAACAGCCACTTCGGAAGTAACAAACATTGTTAATATTGATAATATATCAGGAAAATGGATTTTGAGTTCTATCGAAGGGGAAGACATGGCAGTATTATTCCCCGACAAACCAGCCTCGATGGAAATAACAACAGACGGTAAAGTTTTTGGTAATGCAGGATGTAATACCTATCGCAGTACTTTCACTTTAGAAGAAAATACGATTAAATTCGGTCCTGCCATGTCTACCAAAATGGCATGTCCGAGCTTAAAAGGTGAATCTCTATTTCTTTCTAAATTGTCTACACCTCTACAAGCAGCTTTAACAGGAGATAAACTCACCTTTTTGAGCGAAGGCAAAGTTGTACTGGAATTTACAAAAGACACAGGCGATAAATAAATAACGATAAAAACAAGATAATATGGAGCTGTATTTAACTAGAATACAGCTCTTTTTTTAATTCAATACTTTTTTTGCATTTTCGCTGTAACAAATTTTTGGGTTGTTTCGTCTTAGTAATAGAAAGTGGATGAAAGCGCACATCTAACAAATTTATAACGACTCAAATATAAAAACATTTATGAAAAAGTATTTAATTTGTCTGGTATTAACTATTGCGTTGGGCCAGATAGCATACGGCCAAAGTTTAAACAAGTTGATGGATAACTTATCTAAAGTAGAAAACATTGAAACCGTTAAAATCGGACCTTTTATGATGACTTTAGGAAAAGCATTTGGAGGAGTGGGTAATATGCCGGTTGCCAGAGGAATACATTCGATGGAAGTATATGACCTATCAAGCTGCAACTCTGCTGTAAAGCAAAATCTAACCGACCAAATGGAAAAATTAAAAGATGGGGACGGTTACGAAACGCTGCTAATGGCTAAAGACAAAGATGATAATGTACGCATTATGATGAAAAAGAAAAACAATACAATAAGCGACATGGTTATACTTTGTATGAGTGCAAACGACCCGACTATAGTGAAGTTTTCGGGTAAAATAAAAGAAGAGGATCTGACCCAATTAGTTCAGAAATACGACAAATAGGATCTATTAAAATTACGTAAACACAATTATAAATAAAAAAACAGAACATTATGAAAAAGTATATTTTTTCTTTAGTATTGACCTTCGTTGCAGTACAATTCACTTATGCTCAAGATTTGAATAGTTTTATGTCTGAGTTTTCGAAACAAGAAGGTGTACAACGACAATTAGTAGATCGCTCTATGCTCGATATGTCTATGAAGGCAGCCATGACTGCTGATTCAACCGGGCAAATGGTTTCCAAAATGCCGGCATTCATGCAAAAGATAGACTCTATAGAAGTTCTTGCTATTGAAAAATATAGTCCTGAGGTAAAAACTAAATTTCTGGAAGGTATTCAAAGTTTCAAAGATGGAAATGGATATGCAACCCTACTATCGGTGAATGAAGCCGACGACAATGTGAAAATTATCTCGCACAAAGAAGGTGACTTATTTACCGGTGTATACATTCTGGTATTAGATAATGAAGATGCTGTGATTGTAAAGATGTCCGGCAACCTTACCGAATCGGATCTTACGGAAATACTTAAAGAACAAAATAAAAACAAATGAGATGGATGCAGAAACTTTTAAAAAAGTGTTTCTACCATATCATCAGAAGTTATACCGAATAGCATACCGAATAGTACAGGATACAGCCAATGCAGAAGACATAGTGCAAGAAACGTTCATCAAGCTCTGGAACAAGAAAGACGAATTGGAGCAGATCGAAAATACAGAAGGCTTTGCCATTATCATCGTTCGCAACACTTGTCTCGATTATCTGAGAAAAGCAAAGAATGACTATCATACATCATATGATACCGAAATACCCGAGAGCTCATCTCTGTCTAAGCAATTAGAAATACAGGATGACGCTGCATATGTAAAAGATCTGATAAATAAGCTACCCGATCAGCAACGGCAGGTGATAATGATGAAGCACTGGGATGGATATACTGATGAAGAAATAGAAAACATTACCGGAATAAGCCCCGGAAACATACGGGTTATACTATCCAGAGCAAGGAAAACGATAAGAGAGCAATACTCTAAAATAGAACAAAGATGAAGACAAGCGAAATAAAAAAATTAGTCGAAGCTTTTTACAATGGAGAGACTACAATAGAAGAAGAAAAGCTATTGCTAAGTTATTTTCAGGGTGAAGATGTTGCGGAAGAATTGCTAAAAGAAAGGGATTTATTTCTCGACTTATACAAATCTGAGCCTATTGACGTTCCTCTTCATTTAGAAGCGAAGCTAGGCACTCTGATAGATGAACTAGCAGCAAAAGAAACAGTAAAGGTAAAACTAAAACCTGCATCAAAGAAGAAATATATACTGAGGTGGGCAGGAAGCATCGCCGCGGGTATAGCTATATTAATTACAGCAGGCATATATTTCAACAAACAGGAGAAGGAAACAACGGCACCTATAGCTCAGACCATTGATAAGACTATCGACAAGGCAGACGAACAAAAGATAAAGGAAGCGCAAGAAGCTCTAGTCCTGTTATCGTCGAAGTTCAATAAAGGTATGGATCAACTGGCTTTAGTATCAACAAATCTGGATAAAACAAACGAAATATTAAATAAAACTTTCAACAGAAAAAAAGATAAAGAATCATGAAATTAAAAGGATTACTAACAGCATTTGTGTTTATGCTCAGTCTTATAGCTGTTCAGGCACAAGATAAAATGTTTGAAAGATTCTCTAACAACAAGGATATTACAACTGTATACATTTCTAAAGCTCTTCTGTCTATGGTTCCTAATATGGATACCGGAGGTATGAATGTAAAAGGTTTGGCAAATAAGCTGGAACAACTCGAAATATACACCAGCGAAAACAAAAACTCTATCAAACAGATGATGCTTGAAGCTGAGTCTTTGAAGAAGAATAAGGCATTCGAATCTCTGATGTCTGTAAGAGAGAGCGATCAGATAATCAATTTTTATGCACAGAAAGACGGTAACAACAAATTCAAAGACTTGGTAATGGTTATAAGTCAAAATACCGAATGTACTATTATTCGTATCGTAGGTAGTTTTACGATGGAAGATATAAAAAAAGTAATGGATAAATAAAATATGATCCTTGCTATTAAATAGTAAAGAGGCTGTCTAAATATTAGACAGCCTCTTTACTATATATAGATAACTTGTATTATCCGTTTACTTTAGCCATAGCTGCGATAAGATCAAGACATTTGTTAGAATATCCCCACTCATTGTCATACCAGCTAACTACTTTAACGAAAGTTGGGCTCAATTGGATACCAGCTTTTGCATCGAAGATTGAAGTACGAGCATCGCCAAGGAAGTCTGAAGAAACTACTTCTTCGTCTGTATATCCAAGAACACCTTTCAATTCGCCTTCTGATGCATCTTTCATAGCTTTGCAGATATCATCGTAAGATACTTCTTTAGAAAGACGAGCAGTAAGGTCAACTACAGAAACATCCAATGTAGGAACACGGAATGCCATACCTGTAAGTTTTCCGTTTAGTTCAGGAATAACTTTACCTACAGCTTTAGCAGCACCGGTAGAAGAAGGAATGATGTTACCGGCAGCAGCACGTCCACCTCTCCAGTCTTTAGCTGAAGGTCCGTCTACTGTTTTTTGAGTTGCAGTAGTAGCGTGTACTGTAGTCATCAAAGCTTCAACGATACCAAACTTGTCGTGCAATACTTTAGCGATAGGAGCAAGACAGTTTGTAGTACAAGAAGCGTTAGAAACGAATTGAGTTCCTTTTACATATTTATCTGTGTTAACTCCACAAACGAACATAGGGGTATCGTCTTTTGAAGGAGCTGACATTACTACATATTTTGCACCAGCGTCGATGTGACCTTGAGCTTTTGACTTTTCAAGGAAAAGACCAGTAGATTCAACAACATATTCAGCACCTACTTCGTTCCATTTCAAGTCTGCAGGATTCTTTTCAGCAGTTACACGGATAGCGTTTCCGTTAACAACCAATTTACCGTCTTTAACTTCAACTGTTCCGTCAAATCTACCGTGCATAGTATCGTAACGCAACATATAAGACATATATTCTACGTCGATAAGGTCGTTGATACCTACAATCTGAATGTCATTTCTTTTTTGTGCAGCACGGAAAACAAGACGTCCAATACGTCCAAAACCGTTAATACCTACTTTAATCATTTTGTTTTAATTTTTATAGTTAAAAAATCGAGTATATCCAACTTAAAAGCTTTTGAGAAGATGTGAAATTATGTTATAAAACATGCTTTCTGAAAAGCTGTACAAAGTTAATATTTTTTTCCTTATCAAATAATTTTGTTTATTATTTTTAAGGGCTATAAAGCTGTTTGTTGTGGTGACAATCACCTTTTTAGCCTTTTTGTAAAGTCGAGTTATCTTTTTTACACATTTCTTTTGACTAAAAAAAGACCCTCTGCCACCCTCTTTTTATTTTCGAGTTTTCTTCCTTACACTTGATTTTCCATTTCTCATACCACTACCACCTTCTCTGTATCCTGCCTGCATCTTTTTCTCTTTGTATGATGAATTAGCAGACTTGCCTTTAGTTTGAGGAGTCTTTGTTTCTTGTGGTTTTGTTTTCTTTTTCGGCGCACTCTCAGTTTTTACAGAAGATACTGTTTTCTTACGCAGTATTTCCAATTCTTCTTTTGTAATATTACGCCATTGACCAACTTTTATGTTACCCAACTTTATATGCATTATTCGTATGCGCTCGAGCCTCACTACATTATATCCAAGATATTCGCACATGCGCCGTATTTGACGGTTCAGTCCCTGTCGCAATATAATATTAAACGAATGAGTCCCCGTTTTAACCACTTCACATTTACGAGTAACAACTCCTAGAATTGGCACTCCGCCTTGCATCTTTTTAACGAAATCCTCATTTATAAGCTTATCCACAGTTACATGGTATTCCTTTTCATGATTATTGTCGACGCGCAGCATCTTATTCACCATATCTCCTTCATTAGTCAGGATTATAAGACCTTGCGAATCCTTATCAAGCCTCCCTATCGGAAATATCCGTTCGTCATGTCCCACGGCATCAATAATATTATTGGGCTCATCCAAATCTGTGGTACTTACAATTCCAATCGGCTTATTGTAAGCAATAAAGACAGGCTCGGTATTACAGGTAACTGTCTCTCCATAGACTTTCACTTCTTGCCCGGCCAGCACCTGACTTCCGATAGAAGCTCTTTTTCCATTAATTGTAACACTCCCCTGTTCTATCAGTTTATCAGCCTCTCGTCGCGAACAATAACCGCTATCGCTGATATATTTATTTATACGCATTTACTTTATTTAAGATGTTTTTGTTAGAAACAATTTGAGATATTTTTTCGAAGTTATAAGACCGACGATAGAAGAATCAAAAAAAATTAGTAGCACATATTTTACAGATATAGATAACTAAGATGTGCCGGATGAAAAGTAGGCAACCCCACTTTACGCATAAAATATTTTCAGGTCTACTTATCTTTTTTCACCACGAACCACTATGTAAAGCTACACATTTTTAGCTATAAAAGCTAATTCTACAACCATCCATTTTCTTTATACCAACTCACAGATTCTTCAAGCCCATCATTCAAGTTGTATTTAGCAGTAAAACCCAGATCGTTTACAAGAGGGGTTATATCACACTCCCAATTGCGCTGTTTCATTATTATATATTTATCCCTATTCAAGGTCGAAGGCTTCTTTGTTATCCTAGAAATACTTTCAGCCACAATAGAAACAGCCTTCAATATCCACAAAGGAACTTTAAGGCTTAACACGCGTTTCTTTTCTATAACTTGCTTTACCAACTGCGTATACTCCTTGTCTGTATATACATCTCCGTCGGCTACAAAATAAGCTTTATTCTTGAGTTCCGTCTTCAGCGCAAGAAATACGGCATCCACCAAATCTTTCACATATATAAAAGTCAGGTGTTGTGGCTTAAAACCTGCACCCACATCAAGTCCGGATTTGACAGTCTTTAGCATCAGAAAGTAATCTTTCTCTCGAGGCCCATATACACCTGTAGGGCGTAATATTATATAAGGGAAATCGTCCATCGAGCGCAGATAACATTCTGCTTTCAGTTTACTCTTCCCGTATGCCGTATTAGGATTCGGCGTATCGGTTATCTTAATAGGAGTATAATTTTCTTCATCTCCTACACCAAAAGCACTAAGACTACTCATCAATACAAATTTATCGGGAACAGCTTCTACTTCTCGCAATGCATCGATAAGGTTGGCTGTATATCGAAAATTTATTTTATCAAAATCTTCGGCATCTAAACATTTAGTGACTCCGGCATTGTGTACGACATAATCAAACATGCCAAATTTCTTTTTAAAGTGAGATAGCTGTTCTTTCAATTTATTTTTATCCCCAAAGTTCAGGTCTAAAAATTGAATACGATCATCCTTCAGATACTCACGACTGCTGCTTTTACGCACGCCTGCCCAAGTTTCATACCCTTCCTCCAAAGCCTTCTCGACAAGAAAACTCCCTATAAAGCCACTGGCTCCTGTAATCAAAATACGTTTGGTCCTCATATCGAGAACAAATTTACAACAATCTGCGTATTCCTTACATTTTCAAAATCAATTAATTTATTTATTGCGTTTAGTGTAACTTTAACCTTTTAAATATTTGTAGGTTTGAAAAATATAACTAAATTTGCAACCCGATTTTGCACGATAAAACTAAAAAATAAACATATAATAAATACAATAGCAATGTCCAAGATTTGTCAAATTACAGGAAAGAAAGCTATGGTTGGCAATAATGTTTCTCACTCAAACAGAAAGACTAAGAGAAAATTTAATGTCAATCTTTTCAGAAAAAAATTCTACTGGGTAGAAGAAGATTGTTGGATCAGCCTGAATGTTTCTGCTGCCGGTCTTCGTACAATCAATAAAATTGGATTGGATGCTGCGCTTAAAAGAGCGGCTGAAGATGGTTTTTTGAACGCATAAATTAGGAGGATCAAGAAATGGCTAAGAAAGCAAAAGGAAATAGAATCCAAGTGATACTTGAGTGCACAGAGCACAAAGCAAGTGGTATGCCAGGCACATCACGTTACATCACTACAAAGAATAGAAAAAACACTACTGAAAGATTAGAATTGAAGAAATACAATCCTGTTCTTAAGAAAGTTACTGTACATAAAGAAATAAAGTAAAAACAATATAAACCATGGCAAAGAAAGCAGTAGCAGGTTACCGCGACGCTTCAACGAAAGACGGTCGTAACTATGCAAAAGTAATCAAAATGGTAAAATCTCCTAAAACAGGAGCTTACACATTTAAAGAAGAAATGGTTCCGAATGAATCAGTAAAAGACTATTTCACGAAATAATCTTGTTAAAAATATCTAAAAAACCTCCTTCATTTTCATGTGGGGAGGTTTTTTATTATCCATTTCGTAGCTTTGTATAGCAGGAAATAAGCCTGTTTTAACATTAAACAAGTATGCGATAATTACTTGATAATAAAGAGTAAACTATGGGACTATTCGATTTCTTTTCGAAGCAAAAAAAAGAAACTCTAGATAAAGGTTTAGAGAAAACCAAAGAATCTATGTTTTCTAAACTGTCACGTGTTGTAGCCGGCAAATCGAAGGTAGACGATGACGTATTAGATGATTTGGAAGAAGTACTCATTACTTCGGATGTAGGAGTGAATACTACATTAAAAATCATAGAAAGAATAGAGAAAAGAGTTGCAAAGGATAAATATATCAACACAGATGGACTAAATTCAATTCTTCGGGAGGAAATTGCTCATCTGCTGACAGAAAACAACACCACAGATACAGAAGGTTTCTCTACACCCGAAAATTACAAGCCTTATGTGATAATGGTTGTCGGAGTAAATGGTGTTGGGAAAACAACGACAATCGGGAAATTAGCAAATCAGTTTAAGAAAGCGGGCAAATCAGTTTATTTAGGAGCTGCGGATACATTCCGTGCTGCTGCTGTAGAACAATTGGTTATTTGGGGAGAAAGAGTTGGCGTACCTGTAATAAAACAGGCAATGGGCTCCGATCCTGCATCAGTTGCTTTCGACACGCTGAGCTCTGCTAAAGCAAACAATGCGGATGTTGTAATTATAGATACTGCCGGACGCTTGCACAACAAGGTTGGCCTGATGAACGAACTTACCAAAATAAAAAAGGTAATGGAAAAGATTGTTCCCGAGGCTCCCCATGAAGTTCTGCTTGTGCTTGACGGCTCAACAGGACAAAATGCATTTGAACAAGCCACTCAGTTTACAGCCGCTACCGATGTTACGGCTTTAGCTATAACAAAACTGGATGGTACGGCAAAAGGAGGTGTTGTGATAGGCATTTCCGATCAATTTAAAATTCCGGTAAAATATATTGGATTAGGAGAAGGAATCGACGACTTGCAAGTTTTCACACGCAAGGAATTTGTCGACAGTCTTTTTGGAGCATAAAGAATGAAAAAAAACAGAATCGATGTTATAACACTGGGTTGTTCTAAAAACCTGGTGGATTCAGAGTTGTTGATGAAACAGCTTTTAGCAAATGGATATACAGTAAAGCACGACCCTGACAAACCGGAAGGAGAGATTGCGGTAATCAATACTTGCGGATTTATAGGTGATGCAAAAGAAGAATCCATAAATATGATTCTTGAATTTGCAGAAGCAAAAAAAGCAAGAAAGCTTAGTAAACTTTTTGTAATGGGATGCCTCACCGAAAGGTACATGGATGAACTGAAAGCCGAAATCCCGGAGGTAGACAATTTCTATGGTAAGTTTAACTGGAAAATGCTTATCTCTGATTTGGGTAAATCATTCAAACAAGATATAGCTTTGGAACGTAGCATAACAACTCCCAAGCATTATGCTTATTTAAAAATATCGGAAGGATGTAACAGAACTTGCTCTTACTGCTCAATTCCTATCATGACGGGCAAACATCAATCTCGTCCGATAGAAGAAATAGAAGAAGAAGTTAGGAATCTGGCAGCTACGGGTGTAAAAGAGTTCCAGGTGATAGCACAAGATCTGTCATTCTATGGATACGACAATTACAAACAAGCCAAACTACCCGAACTGATCGAACGTATTGCAAAAATAGAAGGGGTGGAATGGATACGCCTCCACTATGCATATCCGGCAAACTTTCCTTACGATCTGCTAAGAGTGATGCGAGAAAACGATAATGTGTGCAAATATCTGGATATAGCTCTACAACATGTTAGCGATAATATGCTTACCAAAATGCGACGCAATATATCCAAGCAAGCAACATACGATCTGATGAAGCGTATCCGAGAAGAAGTACCGGGTATACATCTGCGTACAACATTAATGGTAGGTCATCCGGGCGAAACAAAGAAAGACTTTGAAGAACTATTGCAGTTTGTAAATGATATGCGCTTCGAGCGAATGGGAGCTTTCCCTTATTCGCATGAAGATGGCACATACGCATACGACAATTACAAGGACAGCATATCAGACGCTACAAAGCAAGAACGAATGGACTTGCTGATGTCGGCTCAAGAAAAAATAGCTTTCGAGACGAATGAGGAGAAAATAGGCAAAACACTGAAAGTGGTTGTAGATAAAGAGGAGAGCGACTATTACGTAGGCCGTACCGAGTACGATTCGCCGGAAGTTGATCCCGAGGTCTTGATAAAGAAAAATAAAATGCTTAATATTGGGGAATTTTATAATGTTAAGATAACTGACACCCAATCGTTTGATCTGTACGGAGAAGTTATTTAACCTTAATAGGAATATCTATGACGAACCAGGAATTAATAGCCGCACTGGCAAAACGTTTGAGCTGGACACAGCGTCAGACATCAGAAGTGTTGGAAGCCACAGTTTCTATCATCAATTCAAACCTAGAAGAAAAAAACTCTGTTAATATTCAGGGATTTGGATTGTTTGAAACAAAGAAGAAGGCTGAGCGTATTTCTGTTAATCCTGTTTCGAAACAGCGTTTTCTGGTTCCTCCTAAAATCACTTTATCTTTCCGCCCCGGACAAACTATAAAAGAGAACCTCAAAAAACTTGAAATAAATGAATGAACGTCTTAGTCTACAGGATTTGATTGATCTTCTGGCTAAGAAACAGGAGATTACAAAAAAAGAAGCCGAAGTATTTCTGCGTGAGTTAATAGCTGTTATATCAGAAACGATAGAAAGCAACGAGTCAGTAAAGATAAAAGACTTTGGGACTTTTAAACTGGTAAAAGTAAATGCACGTAAAAGCGTAGATGTAAATACCGGCGAAGCTATCGAAATAGCGGCTCATTACAAACTAAGCTTCACTCCTGACAAGTTACTAAAGGAAGCTATAAACCGTCCTTTCGTCCACTTCGAGAGTGTCGTTTTAGAAGAGGGTGTTTCTTTTGATAATATAGAAAAAGACGAAACAGTAAATATAGAAGAGGCTGATGAGGAAGAAGATGTTTCTGTAGATGAAGAAACAAATGAGGTATCTCCTACCCCAACAGCAGATTCACACCAAGTAACGAATGAAGACTTCACGCCTGAATTAGTGAGTGAAGACACCACTATAATAGAGACAGAAAACACTGCCCCTCATACAGAGGAAAAGCAAGTAGAGGAAATAAATAACCGGGAAGAAGAAACGCGACAATCTGATAATGAAGCAATAACTCCAAATGAAACTGAAAATATACCTGAACCACTAACTGATGAGGTCTCTGAAGAAAGAATACTAGAGTATAAGCAGAGGATTGAAGAGGCTAAATTAGCTGCTAAAGAAAAAGACCTGGAATACGAAAGGCTCGTGAAAGAGACAAGACAGGCGGCTAAGAGAAGAAAGAAATTCGTTTCCTTAGGATTCTTCATATTCCTTATTATTGCAGCATTCCTGATCGGGGGATTGTATTTCCAAGAAATTGCCAGATTCCTGACCGAAGGTCCCACAGGAAACGGTAATACAGCCATAGTTACTGACAACCAAAATATTGACGACAAAAAAACAGATACTCTTGCCGTATTCTCCGACTCTATAGCTAAAGCGAAAGAACAAGATTCAATTGCCATTGTAACGGAGAAAACCTTGGCTAGCGAAAACTCGATAAAGCCTCAGACTCAAAAAAACGAGCAACCAACAGCCACAAAAGGAAATACACCTCTGGCAATCATAACGATAGAACCGGGTAATACCTTACGTAATATTTCACTAAAGTATTATGGACACAAATCGTTCTGTGTATATATCTACGAGGAAAACAAAGATAAAATAAAGAATATCAACAGTATACCTCTTGGAACTAAACTAACCATCCCTTCTCCATCAAAGTATGGAATAAATCTTCAGGATCAAGCATCCCTAGACAAGGCAAAAGCGAAAGAGAGAGAGCTCTTCAAGACGATGGGACTATAAATATTCAACTTTAAGAAAGTGGGTTGCCCGCTTCTCTTTGGGAGGAATGGTAATGTAATCGCCATATTGCTTTTTCAGATATGTTTCAGGTTCCTTAGGTGCTGAAAACTCTTTCCCTTCGAATATAACTTTTCCTACCGGAAACATATACCCTGCATTGTGATTCGTAGAGTTTCCTATTCCATAGCTATGTAGTATATTATCAGGTTTTGTAATAGAACAAATTCCTCTGGCTGTATATTTCAACAAAACTCCTATAGGGTATAACAACAAAGATGTTGCGTATTCATAAAAATATGTCAGTGAAAAGAATGGCCTCCCTCTCTTTAGACGCCTAAAAGCTCTTCCATAGAAAAAGTCAACAATATTCTTCATCCACCGATAGCTTCTTTCCTCAGGAAAGATATCGATAAATATACCTTTCTCCTTATAGCTTGCCATATCCTCCTCTTCGGAATAAACAATAGAATGTCTGTCTCTCACCTTAGAGAACAACAACCTATAACTTTTCTCTTTGGGAGTTTGCAGATACAGATTGTCCGGCAACTCATTAGGCAGTATTTTCAATAACTTCTGATAGTCGGGAAAAAGCAATTCGATATCAATATCATCATCCCAGGGAATAAACCCTCCATGCCGGATAGCGCCAAGCAAAGTACCGCCGCTTATCCAATATGGGATATTATGCTTGTCACATATATTAGCTACAATAGATAATATATCCAACATCTTCAGTTGCAGCGTCCTTAATTCAGAACCATCAGGATTATATATTTCTCTAAGTTCTTCTGTATCTGTCATTATTTTTTTCTTAAGAAAAAGATCAATTTTATTAGTCGGCTCAATATAGCGGTATTGTATTTAGCAAAAGGAGGGAATAAAACTTTCCCATACTTCTTTTGCGAAATACACAACACTGCCCAGCGAGACCAAAGAAAAGCAACCAGCGCCGACTGTATATAAATATGCTTTATTTCATTTTGTCGAATCAGCTTCGTAAACCAATTGGCTATATCTTCAAATCGGTCAACGGGGACATCCAACTTATTCCCCAAAGCATACAATTGGAAAGTTACTTTATGACAGTATAGCTCCAATTCGGTAGGAATTAAGTCGAGTCGGCTCAACTCTCTTTTTATAAGTTCATCTTTCAGTTCACGCTGTACTTCACTATTTAAAACCGACACGTTGCTGTCGTGCCATCTGTATCGGAGCAGTTCATCATCAATATTTGCAACCTTACCGAGCTTGGCTATCCTGCACCACAAGTCATAGTCTTCCACATGCTTATACGCCTCATCGTACTTATTCTGTTTCAGCACTTCGGTACGAATCATCATACTCGGATGAATAAAAGAAGGGGAAAACATCAGATTGATCTGAAGATAATCATCACTAGTCAGATTATGAATATTTCCGGTCTTCTTCCCACTATTATCAATCACTGCAGCAGCAGTGCCAGACATCAGTACTTGCGGATGCGAATCGAGGAACTCAACTTGACGCTTCAATCTATCGGGGTGACAAATATCATCGGCATCCATGCGAGCTATATATTGTCCTCCGCAATAATCAATACCCTTATTTAGCGTTTTTATCAATTTCAGATTGACAGGATTCTTTATATAAAAAATCCGTTCGTCATCATAGTCCATAATAATAGACTCGCTGCGATCGGTAGACCCGTCATTTATAAGTATCAGCTCCCAATCTTCGAAGCTCTGCGATACAATACTGTCTAATGCCTGAGACAAATATTGCTCGGCATTATAAACTGGCATTAATATCGATACTTTTGGCATAATCGGCTATTTTAATAAAAACTGTCACTTTTTGTAAAACACTCATTCTAAACAGCATAATCTTACAACTATGTTAAAAGGTGACAAAAGTGACACTTTATTGTATGTTTTTATACTGTTACCTTTTTCCCTCCTGAAAGGCTCAACCGTATATAATAAGATAATCTTGACACTAAAATATATATCAGATCTTGATCCACCCTTGAGGATAAAAACAATCTAGCAATTCATTTTTTTGCTCATCCACAAACCATCGTTTGGGAGCAATTATATTTTTCTCTTCATTGTTGTTAAGCCACGCACTCCACCAACTAAAGCTACTATTGGCTATAATATTATGTTTGCACAAGCTCATCAACTGCATGTCTATATAGCTGTCTTTTCCTTTATTCCAATCTATAAAAGTAACAGGAAATTCTTTAAAGTTAAGATTATCCTTTATCCAATCAAAATCCTCTGAGAAAACATAAAATTCAGGATTCTTTACATGCGCAGATATATAGTTGATGGCATTCTCGTAATAGTCTTTTTCAAGGATAGCAAAATTCGATTGTGAATTCTTATTCAGATAATCCCCTCTGCGTATATGAACGGCAATAGACTGATTTTCTGAAACCTGCCCTGCGATATCTTTATTTTTTCCGGTTAATGGATATTTGAAGGAAAAATCCTTCCGTAAAAGCTCAGATATATTGTTGAAGTATGATTCATTCTGAAAATAGCCGGACATTATCACGTCGCCCGTCAAAGCTTCAAAAGCCGGTTGGTATAAGATTGCATATGTATCAGTAAACACTCCAAATCTCTGAAAAAAAGATCTGTGCTTTTGAATAAAGGGTCTCGCTTTAGTTACAGCTTTTGCTTTCAGAGACGAGGTTTCTACTACATCTTCTATATTAAATATACCCAGTTCGTAGGGACGTACCGTAGCTTGCGTTTTTTTAGAAAATGTATATAGATCAACAGACAGAGTCGTATTTAAACGAATAGCCAACGACTTGGCAGCCGCATACTGAAACATCTGATTCCCCAATCCACCCGATAATAATACTGCAACCATTGAGTTTCCATTCGTTTTACAAGTATCTGCAAAGGTATTAAAATGCTCCGACAATATGCCTGCATTCTTATTATTGTTAAATCATTTCGTGCTCTTTTCCGATAATTCTTTTTGCTTTACATATTCGCTCAGTAATATAGGGTGAGGCTGAAACTTGCTTTTTATAATATGATGGATAAAAATATATAGAGCAATAAAGTAAAAGATTGATTAAATCATCAAAAAAAACATATTAAACGAATGAGAAAGGGACTACTCCATAGAAGATAGTCCCTTATTTAATTAAAGTAATATATAAAAACGAAAAGAGTGTTTTATTCGATTTAAGCTTTTATCCGGCTACCTACATATCCAAAAAACGATATATATAAGAAACAGATCAGCGGTATAATAAATCCGACATTCATACTTTCGGCACCCAATATCCCCATCAACGATGGGGCGATGGCTCCCCCCACAACTGTTAGAACCAAAATGGACGATGCTGTTTTTGTCTTATCACCCAGATCTCTTAAACCCAGCGCAAAAATAGATGGGAACATGATAGACATAAATAAGTAACAGCTGATCAGAGCGATTATTCCAAACCGATTATGATTCATGATAACAAAAAACATCAGTAATGTATTTATAGCAGCACACAAACCAAGCAGAGATCCCGGCTTCATCTTCTGCATAATCATACTTCCCGAAAATCTTCCGACTGCAAATAACGACATTCCGCCTAAGCCAAGTAACAAACCGGCCTGTATTTCGGTCAGTTGCAACTCTTTTACTTCTATTGCGTAATTTATAAAAAAGCTACCAATACCCGTCTGCGCTGCTACATACAAAAATTGAGCAACGACCGCCAACACAAAATGTCTTTGTTTTATCAATGGCAGATCTCGCGTTACGGTATTATTATTTAGGATTGACGTATCTTTATGATTATCCGATTTTATTTCAGGTAGTTTTGCAAACAAGAAAAACACCAACACCAGAACTACCACACAACCCAATCCTACGTATGGAAACATCAAAACGGAATTGCTCGTATGATCTCCAACCGCTTCTACAATATTTGCAACCGCGTCATTAGCACCAAGAAAAACTTTTTTAATAGCATCAACAAATAATTCGATTGTCGACCGATCCGACTCATTTTTAAATATAAGAACAGAGCCTACAAGGGGCCCTAAAATCCAACCGATAGCATTAAAAGTTTGAGCGAGATTGATACGGCTTGCTGAAGTTTCGGGCGAACCTAAAACAATAGTATACGGATTGGCTACTGTCTCAAGGCAAGTAAGTCCGCAAAACAAGATTAAGAGTCCTAAAAGAAAAGCCCAAAAAGTATTTATCTCTACGGCAGGAACAAACCAGAAAGCCCCCAATGCAAAAAGAGCTAATCCGACAACGACTCCGCTTTTATAACCAAATTTACGAGCAATTAATCCCGCAGGAATAGCCATCAGAAAATATGCCCCATAAGCCGAAGCCTGAACAGCTCCCGATTGCGCCTTTGATAAATGTAGCGAGTCTTGAAAGTGCTTGTTTAACACATCCAGCAGACTATGGGCAAATCCCCACAAAAAGAACAAAGAGGTTATCAGAATAAAAGGGAACAAATAGTTTTGTCCATCTTTTCCGATAAATAAAAGCTTTTCTGATTTGGTCTTCATATTGGTCTTAAATTTGTTGTTTTTACGTTATCAAATGCTCCATTCTAGTAGCAAACAACTCCCACTCTCTCGAATTCTGAGGATAATAGGTTTTAAAGTTAAAGCTGTTTTTTACAATCTGATGTCCCTCCCTTATATTTTTTATTTTTTTATCTGTTACTGCTTGCTGAATAATATTTCCGATTGCTGTAGCCTCTGTTAACCCGGTTACAACCTCTACATTCAGAGCATCTGCAATAAATTGATTTAACTGTTCGTTGCGGCTTCCCCCTCCTACTACCGAAAGATATTTAATCGTTCTGCCGGAACACTGCTCCAATTTCTTCATCACAAAATGATATTTCACTGCTAGTGATTCGAGAACACAGCGAACCAACTCGCCTTGGGTATGAGGTACATATTGATCCGTCCGCTTGCAATACGATTGTATAGCATCTTTCATAGATGAGGGAATGGTAAAATCAGGATCGTCGCTATTGATAAGGCTTCCGAAAGGTTTACACTTTTCACTTTCCGACAATAGGTATTGGTAAGAACATTCTTCATCACACTTCTCCCACTCGGCTATTAATTGTTGAAGTATCCACAATCCCGAAATATTACGCATAAACAGAATCTTTCCAACCCCACCTTCGTTCGTAAATTCGTTATCCATAGCCTCCTGCGTGAGAATCGGGTTGTCCGTTTGTATCCCCAGCAGAGACCATGTACCCGAACTAAGAAAAGCCCATTCTTCTCCATCAAACGGAATAGCAGCAATGGCACTTGCCGTATCATGCGACCCGACGGCAAAAACTTTAATATTTTCAGCATTCGTTTCTTGTGCAATATCATCGGTAAGATTTCCGACAAGAGAACAAGGCTTAATAATATTTTTGAAAAGATATAAAGGAAGATTCAACTTATCGAATAGAGACTTCTCCCACGTTCTTGTCTTAGCATTTACCAACTGCGAAGTGGAGGCTATTGTATATTCATTATACATATTACCTGTAAGATAAAAATTTATCAGATCGGGGATAAACAATAAACCATCGCCAATAGCAAGTACCTGAGCATTCTGCTCTTTCATGCTCAGCAATTGAAAAACGGTATTGATCTCCATTTGCTGAATACCTGTGATAGCATACATGTCTCTTTTAGAAATGATAGCCTCCGCTTTTTGAGAAACACCTTGCGTACGACTATCCCTATAACATACGGGATTGGACAATAATCTTCCCGCTCTGTCTATTAACCCAAAATCAACACCCCATGTATCAACAGCAAGACCTTGTAAATCATAACCCTTCTTTACGGCCAAATAAATGCTCTGTTTTACATTTTGGAATAACGACAAGAAGTCCCAGCACAATGTACTTCCCAATTTTACAGGAACATTTCCAAAGCGGTAGATCTCATCTAGGCAAATACGTCCGTCCACTATTGTTCCTACAATAGCCCGTCCACTTCCTGACCCTAAATCCAGAGCCAAATATGCCATGTTGTTATTTTTGTGTTTTTCCTAAAATATAAACTTCCAAATCGCGAATTTCATCATCGCTCAAGATATCATAATTTCCTTCACCTGCACGCACAATAATGCTGCATGCCAACTCGAGGAAAACCGCTTTTTGAAAAGCATCATCAAAGTCTTTTCCACAAACAGCCTGCCCATGTTTACTCATCAACACGCAATCATGATCAGTCAGGGCATGTGTTACAGCATCGGCCAGTTCCTTCGATCCGGGACGATAATATGGTATAACTGCAATTTCTTTGCCACAGTAGCAAGGAACTTCGGCAACTACATTAAAGCTTTTCGGCTTGTTTTTCATACAGGATACAATTGTCGCAAACTCTGACTGAAAATGCAACACCACATTCATATCTTTACGCTGACGTAAAACCCCCAGGTGGAAAACACTTTCCATCGATGGCTTAGGACCATCGACACGCATGCCGGTAGAGATATTACAGATAGCGACATTTTCTTTGGCAATACGTGGCAACCACGAACCTGTACCCGAAACCAAAGCTAAATCTTTATTTACTCTCCACGACAAATTACCACTGCTACAAAGCTGTAGACGTTCTTGTCCTACACGATGGGCAGCTTCTATAAACCGTTCTATATATTCCGCGTTTATCATACTGTTTTTATTATCGAAGGTACAAAAAACTATTTATAAAGAGGACCATAAACCTGACAAGCTCGATAATCGGCTCCTTCTTTATCCATCCCGAAAGCAGACCATGCGGCAGGGCGATAAATATCATCCGAAGATACATTATGCATACAAACAGGGATACGAAGCATAGAAGCCAACGTTATCAAATCGGCTCCGATATGTCCACTGCTGATAGAACCATGATTGGCTCCCCAGTTGTTCATCACGGAGTACACATCTTTAAAATTAGGATCATCGGTCAGGCGAGGAACAAACCATGTGGTAGGCCATCCTTTATCTGTACGCTCATCTAAAATTTTATGCACATCCGGATCTAGATCTACAGTCCACCCTTCGGCTATTTGCAAGACCGGGCCCAGTCCTTTTATAAGGTTTAGGCGAACCATGGTACATGGCATTCCACCACGAGTAAGAAATTTAGAAGAAAAACCTCCTCCACGGAAATACTCACGGTTGGCAGGCATCCATGTAGTAGCATCTAAACACGACTTGGCTTCGGCTTGTGAAATATCCCAAAAAGGTTTCATTACAGGTTTCCCTGCCTCATCGCTTTGGCGACCACTCCCATCCAGAGACGCAGCACCGGAATTTATGAGATGAATCATACCACCCGAAGCTAAACCTTCTAACTTTTTCCCTGTCACTCGTTCTACAGCCTCAGGACTCCAATAAGTACGCACATCTGCAAAGATCTGAGCGGTATTTGTCAAAAGATAACCAAACAACATTGCCGTACCATTCAGCGAATCATTTTCTGTAGCTAATATATATGGTGCGCGAATACCTCTCCAATCGAAAGAGGAATTGAGGATAGCCTCTGTAAAATCGCCGTTAGGATAGAAATCTGTCCATTGGCGTTGCCCCTGAAAGCCCGCGGCAAGAGCATTATGCCCTAAGGCCTCTTCTCCAAATCCCATTTCTTTCAATTTGGGATTGCCTATCATCAGATCACGAACAATCAATGTCATTTTCACAATGAATTCCCAATCCTTATCATTTGCCGCACGATCTTTTTTCAAATCGTCCCGATTTATCGTATCTTGCCCTTCTTTACAGTGGGTCTTCGCCCAAGCTAAGGCTTTTTCATATTCTTCTTTATCATATATCCCTTCTGTCATGCGGCGAATAATTTCTACCTCGTCTACACTCTCGCAACGCATACCTAAATAATCTTCAAAAAAATCGGTATTAACTACCGAACCGGCAATACCCATACACACCGAACCAATGGAAAGATAAGATTTACCTCGCATAGTTGCTACAGCCAATGCAGCTTTAGCAAAGCGCAACAACTTCTGTCTTACATCGCCAGGTATTTCGGTAGTACCTCCATCCTGAACATCATGTCCATAGATACCAAAGGCAGGTAATCCTTTCTGTGCATGTCCAGCAAGGACTGCAGCCAGATAGACTGCCCCGGGACGTTCCGTACCATTAAATCCCCAAACAGCTTTGATTGTATGCGGCTCCATATCCATCGTTTCGCTACCGTAACACCAGCACGGAGTAACTGAGATTGTTATCCCCACTCCCTCTCTACGAAACTTCTCGGCACAGGCTGCACTCTCTGCTACACGACCAATTGTGGAATCTGCAATAACACACTGAACAGACGACCCGTCGGGATAGCGTAAAGTAGAGGTTAACAAGTCTACCACACTTTTTGCCATATTCATTGTTTGGTTCTCAAGAGACTCTCGCACCCCTCCCATGCGTCCATCGATAGTAGGACGAATACCGATTTTAGGCCATTCACCTTGAAATCTTTTCCCAGCCATATATTTTAGATATTAATGGTTAATTACTATATTTTGGTTTTATATTCAATAAATAAACAGGAGATTGTGTTTTCTTTGATTGAATTAGATTTTTAATTGTTACAAGCTTACCACCGGTTCCATATCCTTACTATTATAAATAGGGGTGGTGATAGTATAATTATATCTTAAGGAATTAAATTCAAAGACATTGAATCTAACATTAAAGAAATATCAGATAAAAAGTTAATTAGAATGAGCTTTTTTCTATTCGTCCAGCATCCACTCTATTACAACGACTTATAACTCCAAATATATATTTTAGATACTCAACAAGCTTTCATTTTTCCGATGAATGAATAGTACTATTTCGACATCAGGCAGTTTTTATTTCGTTTTTTAGACTCTATTTCCAGCCCTTATTATATTAATTGGCACAAATCAACAAGCATATACAGTTAATTATCAGACCATTTACCACTACAAAATCATATCCTTTATACTTTTCAAAGAGAATTAATTGCATATGAAAATAAATTTTATATACATTTCTTAATGATTAATATTACTTTTCATATATATTTGTAAATAACAATTCGTTTTTAAGGAATTGCCCGGATTTCTGTACAAATGTGACTATATAAATATTGTTAACGTAATTGACTATGGCTAAAAAGGAGGATTTTAGGCAAGACTCGTTTGATCTTTCCTCTCAAACGCCTACAATAATCTGTAAAAGTTTTGTGCTCTATGGATCTGTAGAAGAAACGCATCACATACGCGTGGAAGGGACTATAGTAGGAGATATAAAACAGGCTCATACTGTTGTAATTGGTACAACAGGTATAGTTCGAGGAAATATTCATGCAAAAAATCTAGTTGTATTCGGTCGTATCGAAGGTAATATATGCGTAACCGAGTCTATCTCCATAAAAAGTACGGGTAGAATAGTGGGCAAACTTAATGCGCAAATATTCACATTAGAGCATGGCGCAACATACGAAGGACTCATCGCTATGAAACCTCTTCTTTCATAAAATAAAGTTTATTTATCCCCATAATTATTAACGAATCTAATATTTTATCGCTATGGTTTATGAAATCCAATCTTTTCCCAGCTTAGTTGAAAATAATAATACAAATCTGTCACAAACAGCGAAGGATTTGCTTCACGGCTTGAAAATTCAACATAATAATAAATGGTATATCTGTGGAGACCTTGCCCTGAATGAAGGTCAATCTCCTCATAAGTTAATAAACTCATCACCGGATGATATAGACTATCAGATATTAGCTAAAGCAGCTATGCTGTTAGTAGAAAATCAAGTGGAGCAACCGATAACAATCACCACAGGTTTTCCTTATTCTACTTATTATATTTATAAAGACAAAGCCATAGAATTTTTCCAACGCACTCATATGCTCGATTATGACATTTCAACACACAATGCGGGGAATAAGAAAAGAGTAATATTAGAAGTACAGAAGGTTGAAGTGATTCCTGAAATTGTAGGATGTACAATCGGAATACGCAAAGGTGAACCTCAGGTTTCAGGAAATTTCTTTGTATTCAGTTGTGGGTTTGGAACATTTGAATCTATCCTTAGTACAGATTCGGGTATTATTGAACAAACAATGATCAGTACGCATGGAATTCGTTATGCTGTAAATCTGATGATAAATGAACTGAAGAGCAAATATTATTTAGAGCTTAGAAATACACATCAAATTGATGAAGCATTCAAACGTGGATATATTTTCTTGAATCGTCAAAATATCGATTTAAGAGAAATACGTAAAAGTGTTATTCAAACATATTATCAAGAAGTCATATCTCCAAACTTACGCAGTGTCATTAATGACTCCAACCTGGTTAAAGCCAACCGTATATATATGTGTGGAGGTGCTATGTATTATGAAGAGCTTATCGATTGCTTTAAGGAGGAATTCGGCAAATTCACAGAAATAACAGTTTTAGATAATCCGGAAACATTAGCAAGTAAAGGTTATGCAATTAACTCGTTACGCGTAGGACATGGCAAATTCAAATCATCTGTAGGTATAGATATAGGAAATGCCACTACTGTAGTAGCTAACTTTTCGGGAGAATAAATAATAGTATAGAATATTACTTTATAAAGATCAGGAATGTTTCTCTTTAAGCGAAAAATTGATGAGATCGAGCCTCAACCTGCCAGAATCGTAGAATTGGGACGAGACGTAATTGTATTAGGCTCACTATACCTAACCGAAGGACAAGAGAAAAATTTCTATGTAGAAGACACTCTGACTGTTGATATTAATGCTCAGATTACCGGTAGTGTAACGGCCGTAGGTTGCATCATTGACGGCAAAGTAACAGGTAATATCATTTGTGCAGAGAGTTTAGAACTTGGCCCGACAGCGGTTATAGAAGGTACAATTACAGCCAAGGCAGCTGTCATAAATGCGGGTTGCGTTGTTAATGGTGAAGTTGTATTAGATCCTCTACTGGAAGTTCCTATATTAAATATAAAGATTGCAGAAGCAAAAAACTATCTTGAAAAAGAAGGAACAACGATCTCTGTAGATTCTTTCTCCAAAATAGAAGAAGAAATTCCCCAAAAGGATTCAAGAGCTTTCAACAACCCACCAAATAAAGAGCAAAAAAGCCCGATAATCCAAGACAAAAAAACTGAAGCAAAGCCTGTGGATGAAAGTGATAATTGGTGGTAACGCATATACTCATAAAAACAAAAGCTTGTAAAGAATTCTTTACAAGCTTTAATTTTTTAATAAAATGTGCCCCCACAGCTCAGACTCTTTCTTGGAAGATTTGAGACGATTAAATCAATAAAAAAACAGTCCGTATAAATCTGATAAATTCGTGGAAAAGGTTTATCAATCTAAACAGTCTAATAACTCAAAAAAGATAGTGAGGGCGTTCAATAAGGTATAAACACATGAAAACTTGGTATATCCAGGTACTTTTCATTATATTTGTCTAATGAAGAAATCTGATTAGCATACAGCAAATAAATGTTTCGTACATGGCACTCAGTGAATGCCATAGAATTTTATTTGTTAAATTTTTAAGATCTGCTAAAATGATTAATTTTTTTGAAAGTCCTTTTAAAGGCAAAATAATCAAAGACCACATTACCAACCCCAATATTATTGCGGGCAAATACTCCTACTATTCAGGTTACTATCATGGACACTCTTTTGATGACTGCGCTCGCTATTTAATGCTAGATAGAAATGATATCGATAAATTGATTATAGGTTCATTTTGTTCCATTGGAAGTGGCGTTAGTTTTATTATGGCTGGAAATCAAGGGCATCGACACAGTTGGATATCCAGTTTCCCATTTTTTTATATGCCGGAGGTGGAAATCTTCAATAAAGCAATTGATGGATTTGAAAACGCAGGAGATACCGTTGTCGGAAATGATGTTTGGATTGGAACCGAGGCAATAATCATGTCAGGAGTAAAAATCGGTGATGGTGCCGTAATTGGCAGTCGGTCGGTGGTCACTAAAGACGTTGCCCCTTATACGATTATTGGCGGAAATCCATCGAAAACTATCAAATCACGATTTTCTGAACAGCACATCAAAATGCTTTTAGAAATCAAATGGTGGGATTGGGATGAAGAAAAATTATCTGAAGCTATTCCTATAATTTGTTCTGATAATATAGAATTGCTATATGAATTTTATCACAACCATATAGTTTAATAAATCTTTGGGCTCTTCACATGAAGAGCCCAAAGATTTATTGTTATTTATAAAAACAGACATGAGAATCTATCTCCAAGTATTAAATATCTCCAAGTGGTCTATTTACTTTCTCGCTATCACATTTTACCCTCTTCCAAAATGACCAATAAAATTTCTCATGACTTCGACATGTATCTTGTGGAAAACACATTGTAAAGGATAATATTTGTATGTAGATAGTGGTAGTATGCCTATTAAAAAATTTTAAGAACAGTATCACTCTTGGTTCAACTTTGGATATGAAACCCCATCTTAAACTAGACAAAATTGTAATAAAAAACCACCTACGCTATGCATAAGTGGCCTATTATCAGTGACCCCGGAGGGGCTCGAACCCTCGACCCATTGATTAAGAGTCAATTGCTCTACCAGCTGAGCTACGGAGTCGTTTGGTGAGTGCAAAAGTATAATAATTATTCTTTTTAAGAAAATTAATCTAGGAAAAATTAGCTTTTATTAATCACTCTTTTTCTTCGTCTTAAATAATACACTACTATAAATATAGCTAAACATTGATTTTGAATACAATAATTTTTCTGAAAACACCTTTTAACTAAAAAATATAGTTACAACTAAAAATTTTAGTTATATTTGTTTTTAAATAAATATCTAACATGAAAAGCCTAACAAAAAAAGAAGAGGAAATAATGGACATTCTTTGGTCGCAAGGTCCTATGCGAGTCAAAGACATTCAAGACCTGTATGATGACCCAAAACCTCATGTAAACACAATATCAACATTAATTCGTATACTTGAGGACAAAGGTTATGTGGGCTACGAACCTACAGGAAAAGCTTACAGGTATTATGCACTGGTAAGCAAGGATAGCTTCAAAAAACACACACTGACAAAGATAATCAGCGAATACTTCAACAACTCTTATTTGGGAGCGGTATCTTCACTTGTCGAAGAAGAGAAAATTTCCGTCGAAGACCTAAAGGGGTTAATAGAAAAAGTGGAAAATGCAGCTAAAAATAAAAAGTGATGGCAGACTTATTAATATACAGCACCAAGGTTTCCTGTGCTTTATTCTTCTTCTATATAATATATAAACTGATATATAGCCGGAATAAATTTTTCAGAATAAACAGATTTTGTATTCTTTTATTTTATATCAGCAGCCTTTTTATCTTTCTTATAAAAATAAAAACCTCTGCATTAAACGAAGTACATCAGACCATTGCCGCATACGAATCATCACTAACCAGCGAATCGGCTCCGATAGAATTCATCCCCGCCACCTCCGCCACTTCCATAGTAGTCGCAGAACATGCAACAATAGATTGGATTAGGATAGTGGGAATCATTTATCTGGCAGGAGCACTCTTTATACTGATACGTAACACTTACTCTACTTTGCACATATTGGCTATGATAAAGGGATGTGAAAGACTGAAAACAGACGGGATTAATATTCTTATTACAGATAAAGACATCCCTTCATTCAGCTGGATGAATTACGTTATTATATCTCGAAAAGATTATAATGAAAACAAAGAAATAGTACTGACTCACGAATTATCGCACATAAGGAATAGGCACTCATTCGACTTACTCTTTTCAGAGCTTTTCGTACTTTTTCAATGGTACAACCCCTTTGCGTGGCTTTTTAGAAGAGAACTGCGTAATGTTCACGAATTTGAAGCAGATAACTGTGTACTAAAATCAGGCATCGATGCTAAAACATATCAAATTTTATTAATTAAAAAAGCTGTCGGCTCACAACATCTCACCTTTATGACCAACAGCTTTAACCACAGTAAACTCGAAAAAAGAATCACTATGATGTTAAAAGAAAACAACAATCCGCATGCAAAAATGAAGTATCTACTTCTGGTTCCTGTATTTGCAATTGCCGTATCAATTTTTGCCCACCCTCTACTAACAAGTAAATTGGACGAGCTTTCAGACGCTGAAGGTATAGAAAAAAATGCTTATTCGCAAAAGACCGACAAGACTGATGAGAAAACTGAGGTAGCCGAAAATTCGGAAATAAACGTCGAACAACAAAAACCTGTCACCCACCCTTCCGACACTATCGACCTGAAAAAGTATAGGGTAGAAGCCTACAAAAAGGGCAAAAGAATCGATTTTAATTTATGGAAAAACTTTGAAAGAAAAGACGGCAAGATTCTTGTTACGTCAGACTCCGCATTTTATTACAAAGGTGATAAAATACTATCCTATACTCACGGAGGAACAATTCACATTGCAGAAAACACCAAAAATTTAAACGCAGCAACAATACAACGCAGAATGATAGCTGCATATGCCATATCCCATGAAAAACAAAAGGATATGATAAATGCAGCAGGAAGCGAAGAAGCTTTTTTTAAATCAATCGATTTGGATAAATACAGGATAGAAGCCTATCGGAACGGAAAGAGAATCAACTTTGATGACTGGAAAAATTTCAGCGAAAAAGACGGTTATATCGTTATAGACTTGGATTCGGCAAATTACTATAATGGTGATAAAAAAATCGGACAAGAGTCTGCCACTCCCGGACCGTTTCAAAAAAACATATCTAAAAACACTGAAAACCTGAATGGTGAAACAATCCAACAGAGTATAATCGGTATGGTTTTACTGCTAAATGGAATCAAGCCCCAATAAATAATCTTAAAGTATCAAAGAGAGCTGTATCCGCAAAATAAGGATACAACTCTTTTTCGTTTTCACTTTTCATTTTTCACCTATTATTCATTACTTTTGTAGCCGAAGAGAGATTTCTCCTCCGTGTATCTTAGGATTAACCACGTAAAAAACAAAGTTATAGAATGAATAAAACAGAATCAGCGTTAGTCTTGTTTTCGGGTGGACAAGATTCAACAACATGCCTCTACTGGGCACTTGAAAATTTCGCATCCGTTCGCACGCTGTGTTTTACCTACGGGCAACGTCACTCCAAAGAGGTAGAAGTAGCAAAGGCTATTGCCGAAAAAGCCAATGTACCATTCCAACTGCTGGACGCATCTATTATCAGCCAACTATCCGTCAACTCTTTGACAAGCGATATTGTTATGGATCAGGAAAAACCGGCAGACTCTTATCCAAATACGTTTGTACCGGGACGTAATCTATTATTCCTTACTTTTGCGGCTGTCATTGCTCGCTCGCACGGTATACGCCACATTGTAACAGGAGTATCAGAAGCTGACTACAGTGGTTACCCCGACTGTAGAGACACATTTATACTTTCAACAAATGCTTCTATTAATCTGGCTATGGACGAACATTTCCAGATACATACGCCATTGATGTGGAGAGATAAAACTGCTGTATGGCAATTAGCTGATGAGCTGGGTGTTTTCGATATCATTCGTACTCAAACCCTGACCTGCTACAACGGCATTATTGCCGATGGTTGCGGGCACTGCCCTTCTTGCAAATTGCGTAAACAAGGATTAGACAACTATCTAAAGACAAAACTATAATATGACAATAGAAGGACTTAGCCATTTAGGCGGAAAAACCGAATATAAAGATAATTATGCTCCTGAAGTATTAGAAGCCTTTGAGAACAAACATAAGGAAAATGACTATTGGGTAACATTCAATTGCCCGGAGTTTACAAGCCTATGTCCTATTACGGGACAACCCGATTTTGCAACAATACACATCAACTACATACCTGATGTGAAAATGGTAGAAAGCAAGAGTCTTAAGTTATACTTATTTAGCTTTCGCAATCATGGGGCATTCCATGAAGACTGTGTAAATATTATGATGAAAGACCTTATTGAACTGATGGATCCGAAATATATTGAAGTGGTAGGAATATTTACACCACGTGGAGGCATTAGTATTTATCCGTTTTGCAACTATGGACGTCGGGGTACGAAGTTTGAGCGACTGGCAGAAGAGCGTCTGATAAATCATAACCCACAGCAAATATATAAATAGTTAAGAGGCTTCAAAGCCTCTTTTTTTATTCTGATTATGCAATCTTAGGTCTTCGTTTTTGTACTCTTTTATAGACTACTGTAAACCAAACAGGCAGTATTATGCCTTTACATACCGTAGATATAGCAATTGCCCACCACACCCCTACAATGCCCATTTGCGAAGCCAGATAATAAGCCAAAGGGATGCGTAGCGCATTGAATGTAATACTTATCACGGCAGGCTCTACTGTGCGGCCAATACCATTAAACATACCTTGTGTAGTCAACTCAAACATCATAAAAATCTGAACCAACCCCATAACAAACAAATATTCGGCTCCGGCCCGCATAGCATTCTCTTCAGGAACAATTATTCCAAAAATTTGAGCACCAAACAAAATAAATGCAATACTGACAAAAATTCCTAACGTAAACATAACACGTATCGTATAGATATATGCCTTTTTACCTCTTTCCAATTTATTGGCAGCATAGTTCTGAGCAACAAAGGCACTTAGGGCTGTAGAAAATCCCTGCGATGTATTCCATGTAACCGCCTCTATCTGTCCTCCGGTTGTCTGAGCCATCATGCCTAAATGACCGCCATGAATAGAAGCAACACGTGCCAAGTTCATATTAATGATGGCATACAATGAGTTCATTATTGAAACAGGCGTTCCTAGAAAAATTATGCGTTTAAGGTAAATACCTTTCGGCTTAATAAAGAAGGAGAAATCGCCTAAAATACGATTACCATATTTAATCTGATAAAAGAACAAAGAAAACACAAACAATTGTGCAGCAACTGTGCCAATAGCGGCACCGTGCAATCCCATCCCCATACCAAACATCAATATAGGGTCGAGTATCATATTTAATACAAGCCCTGCTGCATTATTTTTGAACGGAACAGTACTTCGCCCTGCACCATTGTATATCCCTGCGAAATTATATGACAAGAACTGAAACGGAAGACTAATAGTGAGTATTCGTAAATAAAGTACCGCATCGGCTGTAATATCAGCAGATAGTTTGAAAAAAGATAAGATAGGATTAGCAAAAATAAAGAGTGTAGACACCCATACCACGCTAAGCACGATAGAGGTAGTTGTAGAATGTGAGGCGTATATAGCTGCACGTTTCATTTTCTTCGCACCTATCGATTGACCGACTGCGACCTCCGATCCGATCATAGCCAGATATGCGACCGATGAAGTCAACCACAACAACATACCTATAGCACCGATTGCAGCTTCCGATTTGGTTGCTATTTCGGGATGAGATACAGTACCCAGCCTGCCAACCCACGACATAGCCATCAGCGTGTAAGCCATCTGTAAAAAGCTTGTACCCATCAGGGGTAAAGCCAAACGTATTAAGGTAGAGAATATTTTTCCCTCGGTAAGATTATGAATACCTGATTTCACGTATATGAATTATAAATTTTTGAGCAGTTTGTCCCCATTTTCGCTATCCGAAAGCTCTTTAATTTCTAAAATAGTCTCCCACTCTTTCCTGAATTTTACATTTGTATCAATCACAAAATCCTCTGAGCCATACATCTCTATTTTCTCAAACAGATAACTTACGGTAATATGATTGATATCCAAAGCAGGTATAAAAGCGGGTACTAATGCATTTTGAGATGGAGTCTCTACAATAAGCCCGATATCCTGCAAATAAAAAAGAGTATCACTAGTCAATTTTGTCGGGATTTTATATTGCTCCGAAAGTTCATCAGCAGTGTAAGGCATATCACCTTTTTCAAACCGCTTAACAATCAAAGTCATTATTAGTAATGCAACAAAATCCTTATAGCGACGACTTATTTTAGAAGTTTCATGTTCGAAACTAAACTTATTTACATTCTGATAAGCAAAAGATAGCTGCACACCAAACAAAACAAAAAACCATGTCAGTTGCAACCATAGGAGCAACAAAGGCAAAGCAGCAAAACTACCATATATAGCATTGTATTTAGATATCCAAATCTGACCACCAATATACAGCATTTGGAATACCTGAAAACATATACCCGTAAACACACCGCCTAATAAGGCACTAGTAAACTTAACCTTCGTATTAGGAATATAGATATATAGTATTGTAAAGAGTAAAATGGTAATAAGAAAAGGAATAACTTTCATAAAAGGCCCAATAACCAGTCCCAGTATATACTGTTGCTCGGCTGTAGTACTCAAAAGAATATTAACCCCGGCATTGCATATAAGAAAAACAGGCGCAATAATGATAAGAGCCAGATAGTCCGTGAACATCCGAAAATAGGTACGTCCTTTTTTTATCTGCCATATTTTATTGAAGTTATCTTCTATGTTCGAAAGCAGATTGATTACAGTATACAATAACAAGATGACGCCGACGCCCAAGAAAATCCCACCCTGAGCATATTCGATCGATTTGTCGATAAAAGCTGTCGCCTTATTCAATATCTCCTCTTGTCCTGCAAAATAGCTAAAGAGTTGAGTCTTTACAATATTCTGAAAACCAAAGCCTCGAGCTATGGCAAACAATACAGCTAGCATGGGGACGATAGACAGTAAGGTGCTATATGTCAATGCTGATGCACGTGTAAAAAGTTGCTCTCCATCAATATTCCTGATGGCTAGGATAAAAGACTTAATAATATCGTACAATCCCATTTTACGAGACGATCTCTCGCGCTTGTTTATCCGCCAGATATCATACGTAAGAAATCGAATTACTCTTTTTACAAACTCTTTTATTCTTTCAATCATACGAGATTTTTATCCGAAATATTTACAAATATAGCTTGTTCTTTATAAGTAAACATACTTGATAGATAGAATCTTAAAAAATAGTAACAAATATATCTACCAATAAGATCAATCTTCATTGCTAAAATTTGTAAAAAATCTCTACACTAGACCAATAACCTAACCATAAGAGACACTGTGTAGAATATTCACGAAAGAGGAAGACCGATAAGTATAATTTAACTTTGGCATAGAAATATAAAATATCTATACTGGGATATTTTTATTACTTTCGTGTTAGTAAATAACAATGATAGATCAAGCCACCATAGACCGTATAATAGATGCTGCACAAGTAGTGGATGTAGTATCTCAGTTTGTTACGCTCAAGCGTAGAGGTATAAACTATGTAGGGCTGTGTCCGTTCCACGAAGACAGAACTCCATCATTCTACGTTTCTCCATCCAAGAATATATGTAAATGCTTTGCTTGTGGCGAAGGAGGAACCGCTGTTCACTTCATTATGAAGCATGAGCAGCTCTCTTATTTCGATGCACTCCGTTATCTGGCGAAGAAGTATAACATCGAAATACAAGAGCGGGAGTTAACCGATGAGCAGAAGCAGGCTTATAACGAGCGTGAAAGTCTATTTATATTAAATGACTTTGCCCGAAATCATTTTGTAAAGACTCTGCATGAACATATCGAGGGTAAATCTGTAGGTCTAAGTTATTTTAAAGAAAGAGGATTCCGTGAAGATATTATACAGAAATTCCAACTCGGATACAGTCTCGAACAAAGAGACAGCCTCACGCAGGAAGCTATAAGAAATGGCTATAAAGAAGAATTCCTTGTAAAAACAGGTCTCACTATAAAAAGTGAGAGTAACGGCGCTCTCATCGACCGTTTTCGAGGGCGAGTTATATTTCCCGTACACACATTATCGGGAAAAGTTGTTGCTTTTGGCGGACGTATTCTAAAAAAGGCAGAGAACACAGGAAAATACGTAAATTCTCCCGAAAGTGAAATATACCACAAAGGAAGCGAACTATATGGAATATATTTTGCAAAACAGGCTATCACCAAAGCCGACTGCTGCTATCTGGTAGAGGGATACACCGACGTGATATCGATGCATCAGGCGGGTATAGAAAATGTAGTTGCGTCATCAGGAACAGCACTTACTCACGGACAAATCAGGCTCATTCATCGCTTTACAGAATATGTAACTATACTCTACGATGGTGATGCTGCCGGTATAAAAGCGGCGCTGAGAGGGATAGACCTCTTGCTTGAAGAAGGAATGAAAATAAAGGTGGTACTCCTTCCTGATGGTGAAGACCCCGATTCATTTGCACGCAAACAAAATGCCGAGTCGCTGACAAAATATGTACAGGAACATGAAGTGGATTTCATACGCTTCAAAACACAATTACTATTAGATGATGCGGGTAATGACCCTATAAAGCGAGCAACCCTTATCTCCGACATAGTAAGCAGTATAGCGGTTATTCCTGACAACATTATACGCAGTGTATATATAAAAGATTGCAGTATACTACTGAATATAGACGAACGGATACTTATTCAGGAAGTAAATAAGAAAAGGCTTGCTCACCTAGAGAAGGCTCCTCAGCCGAAAATAGATCCGGAACTATCGGCAATCAACGTTGACCTCTCACAGCCCGAAACACACAGGGGGAAAGCGGGAGTAAAAAAGACTAACATTGATAAATTTGAATTGGCGATCCTCTACTTTATTGTCCGGTATGGAATGAAAATATTGATTGAAGGAGGAGAAAACAATCCGGCAACAGGCGATATGCCCACAACCGTAATAGATTGGGTGAAATTTGACTTGCAAAGAGATGGTTTTTGGTTTACGAATCCTTTATATAAAACAATACTGGAAGATGCAATAGAACACTCGGCTAATGAATATTTCAACCCTAGCCGTTACTTTCTGGCGCATACAGACGCTCACATAAGCAAGATTGCGGCCGAGTTGGTAAGCGACAGATATCAGTTGAGTAAGCTGCATATAAAACAATTTGGGGAGAATCTTAAAAAAGAAGACACTCCTCTTGCCGAAGAAAAACATCTCTGGAAAAACGTACCTCGTGCAGTTACCGAGTTAAAAGATGCTCATATATCGAAACAGATGAAAGAGATCAAAGAAGATCTGGAAAAGAAACAAAAGGAAAAAGACTGGGACGGAGTTATGATCCTTATGCAAAAGCTTAAGGAAATGGACGAAATAAAAAGGATTCTGGCAAAGGAATTAGGCGAAAGAATTATTCTACGGTGGTAAACAGTCTAAAGTATTTATTGCCGTACCTCATCCTCACATATCAATGACCTTTATAAAAGGAAAGGCTTAGTCACATATCTATATAAAATACGACAATAACTCTTCGTGGAAACTTAGAGTACCTTATTCTTCATCCTCGACTATAAACCAGCGCGTACTATCTTTTTCTCTTGTAGCAGCTTGTCCCGGTTGCAAATCAGGGAGTTTCTTCAATATCGGTTCCATCTCCAATATCTCATCTACCGATACCAGATAAGCATCCTCTTCGTCATCAACTTCATCATCACCAAACAACTGCCAGTCTCCGTCTTCATCATAGAGGACGAAGGTTATGGGAGATCCGTTTGTTAGTACATAACTGGTTGTCAGTACCGATTTGTTTTTTTGTTCTTCTTTTAGCTTCATTATTATATATTTTGAAAGTAAAGGTAAGCATTATTTAATTAGACAAGGCTTGATTAACTCTCCTATTTATACGCCTTAACAAAGAAGCCTTTTTACATATATACATAAACAGCTTAGTGACAGGTGCGAAATAAAATATCTCAGTCATTATCTTCCGCTTCTTTATTGTTTTTATCACATCCTTATTTTGCACTTTGAGATTGGCTTCTGTCGATGACGATACAACTCTGAATATTTTTCGCAAGTAATCACTAAGCATCATTTATTACAGAATAGTTGACACGAAGAATCAAGGATAGATAAGGACTTTTCGTTAAAACATCCTTAAAAAAGCTCAATAAAATTGTACAGGTCTTTCCTTCTTTTCCTAATTATATTTATTGGCAGTACTCTTGTACCTCCAAATAATAAGTTAAATGAAAAAATCGATAGGAATATTACTGCTTGGTATTTTATGTATATTTCAGTCATGCGAGATGATCGAATATCATCCGTACGATGGTCGCATTTCAGGGAAAACAGATATCAACAAAAAGAATATAGCACGAATAGAGGAAACTTGTAGAAACAAAGAAACAATACGGTTTGCGATGATTGGCGATACCCAACGATGGTATGACGAAACAGAGGCTTTTGTGAATGCACTAAATAAAAGAAACGATATAGATTTCGTTATTCACGGAGGTGATGTATCAGATTTTGGGCTTACCAAAGAATTTCTATGGCAACGGGATATTCTAAACAAACTGAAAGTACCTTATGTAGTCTTATTGGGGAATCACGATTGCCTCGCAAATGGAATAGAAGTCTTCAGGAAAGTTTTTGGTGAAGAAAATTTCTCTTTCATTGCCGGAAGGACGAAGTTCGTATGTTTAAACACCAATGCCTTGGAATTTGATTATTCGCTCCCTGTACCCGACTTTCAATTTATAGAACAAGAAATAAAAGACAAGAAGGATGAATACGATAAAACAGTAATGGCAATGCATGTCCGTCCTTTTTCAGAGCAGTTCAACAACAATATAGCCAATGTATTTCAACGCTATATAAAAGAATTTCCGAATCTTCAATTTTGCCTCAATGCTCACGATCACAACATAGCAGTAGACGATCTCTTCGATGATGGAATAATCTATTATGGCACACCCAATATAGCTAAAAAGAAATATTTACTATTCACATTAAATTCAGATAACACCTATGACTATGAAGTGGTCGCTTATTAAATATATATCTTTTTTATCACTCGTCCTATTATTCAACCTATTCGGTTATTCTCAGAATGGCTACGAAAAACGTGTAGAAAAATATCAGAACCAGTGGGCCAATCTCATTCCTACACATATAAAATTTCAGTATGCAGGCGGGATGGGGCTTATATCGATAGGAACAGGATGGGACTATGGAAAAAACAATCAGTGGGAAACGGATGTGTTCTTTGGATTTCTTCCTAAATACTCAACAAAAGAAAATAAGATAACATTTACCTTGAAGCAAAACTTTATTCCCTGGACAAAGCCAATAGGGACAAAAGGATTCTATATAGATCCGCTAGCCTGTGGCTTGTATATCAACACTATTCTTAACGGAGATTTTTGGATAAGTGAACCCGACAAATATCCAAACGATTACTATTCGTTCTCTACAAAGATGCGTTTTAATGTCTATATAGGACAAAGGCTTACGTATAAGATTCCACACGAAAAGCGCTTTTTTGCTAAGTCTGTTACGGCTTTTTACGAACTAAGTACAAATGACTTATACCTTGCAAGTGCTTTTACGAACAAGTACCTTAAGCCAAAAGACTATTTAAGATTATCGTTTGGTTTGAAGCTCCAATTCTTTTAAAAAATCAATACTGGTCTTTTACAAACTTGTTTTTAGAAGACAGCTTGATCGGGTTATTGGAAAACCAGTCTGTAAAGCTTTTCCATTTACTTTCATTCGCGGATTTCCACTGAAGAAATTCGGAAGGATCTCCCTGCATCAATATCCAATAGTTATAGGCTTCAAGGTGTCCGGCATTCATCAACAACTTTTGATAGTCGAGCAGTACATTTGGATATATATTCTCTATATTATTTTTATAGTAGATATTCAAAAAATTAGTGCGAATCGTACTCAATGTAGCCAAATCTAAAGTTTTGACATGCGGAAGAGACAACATAAGGATTGGTTCGTAAATCCCACTACCAAAAGAGGATTCCGAATTATTTTTTAAATCCAGTCCTGCATATTTACAAAAACTGACAGACACAGCAGAGTCACTCACAATCGTGATCTCACTCTTATATGTCTCATAGAGCAACTTACTCATCTCAACTGTGCGATGTGTATTACGCTCCAGATTCATAAACAGTTCACCGTAGAGCATCCCCCATACTTCATCTTCTGTATCTAAATATATTTTAGCTGCCCAATAATAATTAGACGGATATTTAGGGTCTGCTGCGATTCCTTTCTCAAAATAAGACAGTGCAGTGTATTTTTCATCTTGAGCCATATACACATTTCCTAATTCAAAATAAAGAGCACCTGAATCGGGGAATTTCTTTATACCTTCCTCAAAGGTCTTTATTGCACCTTCATTATTTCCTATAGAGTTATAGCAAATACCCAACATCTGGAAAAACGTATCCGAAGCATCTTCATTATCCTGTATCGGTTTCAAAATATTAATAGCCTCTTCATAATTTTCTTCGAGACAATGCGCATAAGCTATTTCGTAAGGATACACAATATTAGCCGGATCAAGCTTTTGAGCTTCCTTAAGCAGAGTGATACTTTCTTCTACTTTTCCACAGTCCATTAATTTTACTGCTTCTATTCCCTTTTGTGCCGCAATATCCTTTTTGGACTGCGAAAGCAAGGGAAGAGTTGAAAGAAAGAAGATTGATGATATAATTAAGATTTTCATTTGCGTCTAGTACATGTTTTTATGGTGTTTAGCATAGCAAATATATAAATAAAAAAGACCGGAGATATAATTTCCGATCTTTTTTGCATTTATCTTAACGTCTATAAAACATTAATCATTGAATGTTGGCAATGAAGAGAACTCTTTCGAGTATCGAATCATTTGCTCTGCATAACCTTCTTTATAATTAATTTTCACATCTGTAATTTTACCATTGCTATCTTTCACCAATTCGAAAGTAGGGTTTACAAATCCTTTGTAAGGCTTCATATTCAACTTCTTATAACGAGCCAAAACTTCACTATGCAATTTTTGATCTACCTTGACAGCATAATTTTCTACAATCGCTTTTGCCCCTTTAAAATCGCCTTCCGATTTTATACGTTGAATTTCAGCTAACAGATCCCCAAACAGAGTACGCAATTTATTGTAATCGTTCACTACAACGTATGTTTTTCCGTCTCTCACTTTATATTCGACTACATTGTCTGCTTTTCCTTTTTCATAAACCCACTTAGCGATCAACTGACGATTGCGCATGTGCGATTCTTCTATATTCTTACCCGGCTCTATCCGCACCAACTGAGTCATAAGACCGTTCATCATAAACTTATAATACTCTGCTTTGTATGCATCAGCATTCGGTATTATGCCTAGTTCTACAAGCTTAGGATCGGCAAGGAAATAAAGTCCGAACAAATCGGCACGGGCTTCTTCTATTGTCGAGCTGAATTCTCCTAATGCATTCGGATCAACCTCCGGCAGCAATTTGCCCGAGCCATGTCCTAAACATTCGTGAAGGTCGGTATGCAATACGTCTGTTATAAAACCATATTGCTTTACGGAATTAACTTCATGCTCAGACCACATAAACTCATCATTAAAGCCTGTATGTGCTCCAGCAGCGTCGTAGGCCTCCATTATATTTTCTATTGTCACCGATTTTGACCCATGATCTTTCCGTATCCAGTCGGCATTAGGCAGGTTGATACCTATAGGCGTTGCAGGATAACAATCTCCGCCCAGTTGAGCTACTGTAATTACTTTTGCAGACACCCCTTTCACACTTTCTTTTTTGAAACGTTTATCCACCGGAGAGTGATCTTCAAACCATTGAGCGTTTGAGCTGATAACTTCTGTTCGTTTGGTAGCTTCTACATTCTTGAAGTTTACCACCGATTCCCAACTTGCTTTAATTCCTAGCGGATCACCATATACTTCGGTAAAGCCATTTACAAAATCAACCTGAGATTTCAGATCTTCTACCCACGCTATCGCATATTCGTCAAATGTCTTTAGGTCTCCTGTTTTGTAATAAGAAATCAGCTTAGTGATAACAGCTTTCTGTTGATCATTTTCAGCTACAGCCTCAGCCTTCTCAAGCCATCCTACGATTCGTTCAATAGCAGGAGAATAAAGACCTCCTACTTTCCATACATCTTCTACCAGCTTATTTCCTTGTTTTACAAGGCGGCTGTTAAGTCCGTAAGAAATCGGAGTTTGATCTGTCGTATCTTTCATAGCTCCATAGAAAGCCTGTACTTCCTTCTGAGTGACGCCTTCTCCATAATAGTTATTAGCTGAAGAAAGAATAAGGTCGTTACCCGACTGATTTACTTTCTTCGCCATTACATTCGGATCAAACATGACAGGAGTAATCATTTTTATAAAATCATCTGCACTCACAGACTCGCTTCCCGAACGGCTGGTTCTTGGAATCAGATTATCAGGTAAGGCTTTTACCTGTTCGGCAAAAAACTGCTTAGAAAAGCCCGGAAGGAATTTTTCTTCTCCATAGTGATGATGTATACCGTTAGAGAACCATACACGCTTTAGATAAACCTCAAACTCTTTATAATCGTTCGTATTCTTGTCACCTTTATAATTTTCATATATAGCTTCGAGCACACGGCGGATAGCCAGATTGTATTTATTATTTTGGTCGTAAAGAATATCACGCCCTTCGATGGCTGCCATCGATAGATAGTAGACCAGTTCCTTTTGTTGTAACGAAAGGTTATTGAACCCGGGAACGTAATAACGTAGAATTTGGAGATCGGCAAAGGCATCAACCTCATATTTAAAATCAGCAGGAACAGAGTCTGTCAATGCAGCCTCTCCATGGGATGCTTTTTGCGTTCCTCCACAGCCTGCAAACAACATTGAAAATCCTGTCATAGCAATTAATACTGTTTTTTTCATTGAGTTATATATTTATTGTTCGATAGTCTCATTATATCTATAATCTCAAAAAGGTGACAAAAGTGACACTTTTTTGATTGTTTTTACGTGTTACCTTTTTATTGCGAAGAACAGGTTAAACGATATATTAGATATTTTATTCCAAAAGTAATAAAAATAGCAAAGAATATATCTTATAATTCATGACATAGTTTATTACAAATGATTCTGGTCTGGATTATTTAACTAACTTAGGAAAATCTTTTGTATTGCTAACTATCATAATAACAATACCATGAAAACAATTTATTTATTTTTTCTCCTTCTTTTGAGTTTATCTATAACCCAGTGTACAAAACCCGGTCCTAAAATAATAGAAAGACCTGTGTATGGATTAAAGAATACAAAAACGATTGAGATAGACAAGATCATCCTGACTGATTCGGCCACAATTTTGTATATAGATGCTTATTCTTATCCGGAAACCTGGATTCGGATAGACTCGGCCACATATATTCAAGCTGATGGAAAAAAGTATATAATAACAGGAGCAGATAGCATAGAACTCAATAAAGAGCATTGGATGCCCGAGAGTGGCAAGACTCATTTTACACTATTCTTTCCGCCGATACCAAAAGGAACTAAAACAATAGACTTTATTGAATCTGATTGTGATAATTGTTTCAAGATATGGGATATCGACCTTACAGGAAAAGCTAAAGCTTATAAACCCTCTTTACCTGATAATGTATTGAATTATAAAACCAATAAAGATTACAAGCTACCGGAGCCTGTATTTAAGTCCGGCAGGACAAAAGTGACTTTATACCTGACAGGGTTAAAAGATGGGTATGCAATAGGCGAACCCGAGCTTAGCGTAGAAAATATAATTGCACAGGAAAGGGATGAAGTTGCAGGGAAAAAAGAATCAGATGGGAAATACACTTTCGATATAGACCTGTATTCTACATCCACAGGATATCTTTTTTGTAATAATATATCGATAAAGGTAATACTCAACCCGGGAGAAGATATGGAAGTGTATTATGATGCGACGGCTTTCTCAAAACGGAATTCTCGCTATAACCCGCAGCCGAATTTGGCTTTCGGAGGATTCACCGGTGGATTATCCGAGCTGAATACACAGCTTTTACAATACAAAGATTCTGTGATTGCTTATAATTTTATGTTGCATGCATATTGGGATCTTAGCGATCCGGCAATTTTGGACATGGACAGTCAGCAGTACCTTGATTATATCTTTAAGCTTTATGACGAAAAGATAGAGAAAGTTGAAAAATCAGACCTGCCTCAGGCTATGAAGCAAATTCTGAAGTATAATCTAAAAAGTTCTCTTATAAACAATATATCCCTGAAACACAGAGTATACGAATTGAGCTATCGCAAAAAAAATAAACTGGATTGGAATAAACCTGTTGAAAAAACTCTTCCTAAAGCAACAGAAAAAGATTTTCTTGCTCTTAAAAAATTGGATCTTAATGACCCGATGTTGGTTTACTCTGATGATCTTAGTTATACGATATTAAACTTGCTGAATAGTAAACCTGCTGATTTAAGTATCGAAGAGATAACAGATACTAAATCCGGATATTTCCAAGACATGGAAAAGGTTTCAAAAATAATAAAGAAAGGTTTTCTTTTGGAAGAACTAACGTCAGATGATGAAAAGAAATTGTCTGAAGCTTCAACACCGTATTATAAAGAGGTATATACACAAATCTTTGAAAAAAGTAAGCGAGAACAGGAAGCTGCATTGGCAAAGGGTGGTTTTATGATTGAATCAACACCGGTTGTGACAAATGATAAAATACTGGAATCTATTATTGCTAAATACAAGGGACAAGTTGTTTTTGTCGATTTTTGGGCAACGTGGTGCGGCCCGTGCCTGATGGCTATGAAAACAATAAAACCAATAAAACCTCAAATGAAAGAAAAAGGAGTTGTTTCTGTATATATTTCGGGAGAAACATCGCCTAAGGGTAAATGGACAAGCATGCTGCCTGAGATCGGTGGTCTACATTATTACCTTACAGATCTACAATGGGGTGCTTTGGAAAAGAAATATAATATAGATGGGATTCCAACCTATATGATTTTTGACAAGAACGGTAAGAAAGTTTTTGAAACTACAGGATATCCCGGAAATGATAAAATCTTAGAAGAATTATCGAAAGTATGGTGAGTGAATAGCATAAGCTCTATTAAAAAAAAGCTATCCGTATCTTGTCTGAGATACGGATAGATATATAAAGTACAACTATATGTCTTATCAAGCCGCTCTACCCTCTCAATACAAATAACGGAGTATCTGAGTGGAACAACATTTTGCGGGAGATACTAGGGCTAAACATCCGGGCAAATATATTGCGTTTGCTGGTTGTTAGTGCCAATACCTGTATTCCATCATCTTTTATATATTCGTCGAGGCTTTTCAGCATATCGGAAGTATCGATGAGCTTATAATCGAGATTCAAATTTGGATACTGCTTCGAGAAGTACGTTTTAATACCTTGAAGCTTAATTTCGTCCCACTGATCCGATTTTTTCACAGCAATATGAGTCAAAGAGATACGGATATCCTGATAAGGTTGTAATAATTTAGCTAACAAGTCGAACGAAATAAGGTCTCTTTGGCTAAAGTTTGTAAGAAACGCAATGTGCTTCACATCCTTGAAATCCTTAAACGGAGTATTCTCGGGAATGGCTATCAGCGGCACATGTGTCATTTCTATCACTTCGGCTGTTACACTACCTATCAGGTCGGCATCCTTCTGGTCTTTCCCTCTAGTGCCCATTACGATGATTGATGGCTTATATTCCTTTGTAAATGTCACAATTTCTTCTTCAGGCAAACCTTCTCTAAGCACATAAGAGTAGTTCACTGACGGAAATTCGCCTTCAGAGACTTTCTTATCGATGGTATTGCAGAGACGTTGAATATTTTCTTTTACTTTCTCTATTATGTTTTGAAATTCCTTTTCCTCTTTCCCTTGATAGGCAAAAGCCTCTGCCATAGGAAGGGCAGTAGGATAATAAGGATTGAAATACACATGGAGTATTTTGACCTTTGCACCCAGCTCACGAGCGAGATTGAAAGCGATACGACAAGCCTTAAGAGAGTAATCGGAGAAGTCCACAGGGATTAAAATCCTTTGGCGTCCATCATCGGTACGATATGTTTCTTCCTCATCGTAGCTAAACAGATGGCGACTTTCTACAACACTCAACGCCTTAGGAAGATCAGATTCTTTTATTCGGATACGAACTCCGGCCGATACTCCGGGATTATCAAGATCTACATCATTGATATGTACTTCAATGTTCTCACCTTCCAATACATGTTTTAATATTTGGGCTTTTTCATTTGTATGAATAGCTAGTGTTACTAATTTATCTTCCATAATCGGCATATTTATATAATTTCTTGTACAAATTTTGTAATCGTTTTTTCTCAGTATTGCAAATTATCATGTTTGCAGCTAAAAACGTTCGGATATATTTGAAAAGAGATGAACACTTTTTGGCGTATTCATCTCTCTTATTCTCTTAGGCCTCCCTTGATTCCATCATTTCTAAAGCCATATCCAAAATAGTGGTATCATCAATAGAGACATATCCTCCATCCGGGCCCGGTTCTATATGAATTCCGCAGCTTTGACCTTTTTCGTAACTATATCCGCCAAAGTAGTTCCATACAGTTTCCACCGGGAGTTCTAACTTTTCTGCTATTTGGTGTATACTTCCATCCGGTAAGGTGTCCTTAATCCTTCTTAGCTCTGCAAATCTGATAACTCTAGTCATACTCTCTAAGTTTTAAATGGTAAATGATTAGGAATATGTTCTAAAGTTATAAAATTCTTTTTTGAAAAACAATGGATTTTATGTGGGAATATTAAATACTGCGCTATAAATGGCGATCGAAATCACCAGAACCCAAATCGTGCACATTAGTATCTGAGCCCTAACTTTTGTGTAGACAGGAATTTTCAATTCTTCTTTAGGAACTTTTAAGATATACCTGCGTGAGGTTAAATAAACATAATACATAGAAATACCGACCAATGCACCCCATATTGCACCTCCAACAACGTCGGATACAAAATGCACACCAAGGTATATTCGGGAGTACCCTGTTATGCATGCCCATAAAAGAACGGTGATTGTATAATATTTATATCTGAAAAGTAGAGATGTAAAAGCGACAATACCAAAACCATTAGCGGCATGATTGGATATAAACCCATACTTTCCTCCCCGGTAATTACGAACAGTGTCTACATAGTTCTGAAAGTCGGGATGATGGGTAGGTCTGAGACGTTCAAAAAAGGGCTTTATTAGAGAAGAAGAGACATAGTCACAAAGCACGCCAACCAAAACGGCACAGAGTAATAATAGAAGTGCCTCTTTCCATTTTATTTTGTAGACAAAAACACCTATTGCAACGATTGCAAGTGGAAGCCATACAAGCTTGCCGCTATATATCCACATAAAAACATCCCAATAAGAGGTATGCTGATCATTAAGCCACAAAAAGAGATTCCTCTCATAGGGTAAAATTCGTTCTACTAAACTCATTAAAATAATATTCTCATGTAAATATATAAATGGAAGAAAAGGAATCAGATTATTTCCAGTTTATCGCGCTGTATCCAGCCCACTGTACCATTATCGATTTCTACTTCAAGCCAGTTACGATCTTCTTTTGTTATCGACACTTTCGTTCCTGCGTGCAATACGGTAAGCTCTTTGCTATTTATATCGGGAGAGCTAACCATAGGAGCCGAAGCAGCCATTACTACGGCAGTGTCCCGGTATTCCAAGCGGCTCTTTTGCCTAAACGAAAACACATTGGCAAATATAACGACTATAATGAATACTATACCGGTATAGAAAGCTATTTTTTTAATCGTAATCAGTTTCGTGAAGAAGAATAACACCAAACAGCCGATCAATAAGAGAAATGAAACAACACCGATATTCGCCCAGCTATTTGAGCTAAACAGATTTTGTACCCCATTGAACCAGATACTAAGAAAGAACGTATCAGCAACAGGAATCTTATCTTCAATCTTAGTCATAATATAATCTATATTATGCTTCGTATCCCTGTCTCCCGGATCGAGCAAATGTGCTCTTTCGTAATATAGGCGGGCTTTTGCAATTTCATTAACCCGATAATATGAGTTACCAAGGTTATAATATAATTCCGCAGACTCTAACCCCTGTTTCTTTTGTTCATTCTTTTCGTTTTCCAGCAAATCTATTGCTTTGCGGAAGTCTCCGCTATTGTATAACTCGTTCGCTTTATCAAATACAGTATTATCACCGCCCTTATTGTCTGCAATCGTAGCAGAAGGCTTCACTGTTGCACTATCTAATTTTACATTAGTTGTATCTTGTGCATATGAAGATATAGCGAATACAAAAAGGAAGAATATGTATGATAATATGACTCGTTTCATCTCACGCATCATTATTTTATTTTTTTGATTGTATTTTCCATTTTACCGATAGCATCTACCGTGTCGTTATAGAGCTTATCCATCGCATCATCCGATTCTGACGGAGCATAACGTGCAAACTCTCCGGTATCGAGTATATTTATAAACGTTCCTATAATATCATCTCCAACTCCGTATTTGCGAAGCTCTGTTTCAATATTCTCTCTATTGAGATCAGCTACCGGAATAGTCAGTTTATCGCTCAGATATCCCCACACAGCACGAAGTATCTCTTCATAGAAATTATCCTTTTTATGTGTAAGCAAATATTGTTTAGCAAGTTTCAGGCGTTTAGTTGCAACTTTATTTGCCTTCTTGGTGCGCATCAGGGCTATATCTGCATTTGCCTGTATTTGCTTCCTATATATAATCGAGAAGATAATAAACAATGCAAGCGGGATGAGATAGCAAAGAACATAGGAAAGAGAGCCTACAAAGAAGTCGTTCGGATTCTTAAATGAGTAGCTGCCTGTTTTTATATAACGTATATCCTGATTTATCTCCAGTTCTTTCTGATTAGAATAGCTTGTTGACACATTCTTCCCGGCATTCGGATCTTTATCTACATCCAATTCGTAAGATGGAGAAGATACTGTTTTGTAAGTATTGGTACGTGTATCGAAATATGAAAATTCGATAGGAGGAATAGTAAACTTACCCGGATAGCGAGGGATAAACATATATTCTATCGTCTTTGTACCCGACAAACCGTTCTCAGTCAACTTATAATCGTTTTTCACCTGAGGATCGTAAGTCTCTATATCCTTAGGGAATTTTATTTCCGGATTCTTTATAAGCTTCAGGTTACCTGTACCCGAGATATTTAGCTTGATGGTTACAGCATCGTTCGCTTTCACTTTCTGTGAAGAAATAGTAGGCGTAAACGTAAATGCACCCACTGCTCCCGAAAAGTTAGCAGGTTTATCTTGTAACGGAAGAGCCGAAATATCGACAGTAACAGGTGTTGTTTTCAATATCTTCTTAGCTTCTGTCATCACATCCTGAGGACCGAAGAAGGTCTGCACTTTACGTCCTGAGGAAACCTCAAAAACAATCTCCATCGTTCCCGAAGGAATGGTTATCTTGCCCGATCGCTGAGGAAACAACAAGGTCTTCTTTACATCTATTGCCATGTAGTTTCGACCTTTATAATGCTCAGCTGTCATTTGTCGGTTTGTGGCCATATCAAAATCCTCTGTCATGAAGCCTTCAAATTCAGGGAATTGAATCTTACCGACATCTCTGATATTAAGTACGGTATAGAATCGGAATGTTACGACAACAGCTTCCTGTTCTTTTACTTTAGTTTTAGAGAATATGGCTCTTACAAAGGCATCATCAGGACTCACATTTCCTTCTTTTGATGTCTGCGTAATAACTTGAGGATTACGTCCCGGCTGTTGAGGCTGTGCGTTCTTATCGGGTGGCAATACTTTTATTTGAGCCGTTCCCGATCTATAATTCTTACCATTAGCCTTAATTGACGCAGCAGGTAGTGTAAATGTCCCCTCAGCATTAGCCATCAGCACATAGGTGAAAGTTGTATTGCTCTCAGAGCTAACTTTCCCATTGATATTAGAAGAGCTATAAACCTGGGATACAGAGGGTCCGAAAAGAATATCAAATCCTCTTATCTCATCAGGAATCTGGATATTGTTTCCACTCCCTCCTTTCAATATATATTGCAGCTGTATCTGAGCTCCTTTTACGGTAGATGCAGGAGCATTGATGACAAACGAGATGTCATCGGCCAATATTTTTGAAACACTTATGAGTAATAATATCAATAAAAACGAACACCTCTTCATTACTCTCTCAATTTATTTTTCTAAAGATTATCACAAAAGTAATATTTTTACTTTATATAGCTTTCAAGTCTTGAACACGTATAACTACCGAATCTATTTTCAGCACCTTGTCGTTAGTCACCGACTCGTCGTATACATCTCCCCAAATATCTCTTACTTTCCGTCCCGTAGGAGTCGAATACTGAACAGTCACTGAGCCCTCGGGCAATACCATTTCTCCGATTTTGCGCGGTTGCAAGAGTAGTTTTCGCATTTCCACGACTTTGTATGTTTTTCCGTTTATCACTTCTTCAGAAAATGACTGTCTCAAGCGGGTTATATCACTTGAATAGAAATCATTCAGATACGGAAAGTCTACATCCACGATCTTATATATATCCTTTGTTGTATACAGACGATAAGAGAGGGTTAGCGTATCCGAGAGGTTAACACTGGTTTTGGAGGCTACCACTTTTAGAAAAGCATCTACATCCTTCACCTTAGCTATATTCTCTTCCAGTGATCGTACTTCTATCTTAAAACTTTCCGATTTATACTTCTTACCATCGATATTCACTTCTGCCTGTGGCAAAGAAAACTTACCTTTTTCGGGTGCACGAAGTATATAGGTTGATGTAGCCGAAAAAGACTGTACCCTCTTCCCTTTTTTGAACACGGTAGAACTTGATGCGGACAAAGAAGGCCCGTAAAGAATTTCAAACCCATTCATATTTTTGATGATTACAGGTTCTTTCACTTCCTTATCACTTTCCACAATATAAGCGACTGTAAACTGCTCTCCAACAGTTACTGTTTCAGGTGCTTTTATCCTCACTTTGTTCTCCTGTCCTGCTAAAGAGATATAAAAAGATAAGGCGAAGAACAAAACTAAAAGCCGATGAAATGAGAGAATATTACTTCTTTTCATTATTACCAGTCTTTATTCTGCTTTCTATTATTTTCATTCTTTTGCTTGCGTTCCTGAGCCTTCGCTTGGTTTACGCGTTCTTGAGTATTTTTTTCGTCTTGCTCTATAGCTTGCAACATCTGTTGCATATTGTCTTGCGACATTTGATTTTGATCCTTCTTATCTTTTTGGTCTTGTTTCTGATCCTTATTCTGATTCTGGTCTTGGTTTTGATCCTTATTTTGGTCTTGTTTTTGATCTTTGTTCTGATCTTTATTTTGATCCTTATTCTGATCTTCGTTTTGTCGGTCTTGTATCATTTTCTGTACAACAGCCAGATTATAACGTGTATTGTCATCTTTCGGATTCAAACGCAATGCGTTCTTATACGCTTCCATCGACATTTTAAGATTGTCTCCTTGCTGCTGTTGGGGCTGCGCGGGCTGCTGACCCTGAGGTACAGGAGCTTGTTGACCTTGTCCTTTTTCATTTGCTTTCTTTTTCAAGAAAGTGTTTCCCATATTACTCCAAGCAGCACTCATCTTAATTGGATTCTGATTCTCCAATGTGAGATAATGTTGATACTCTTTCAAGGCATCATCCCACTTTTGTTGTTTATAATATGCATTTGCAAGATTGAAAGAAGCTTCTTTCGATGCGGCATCATCTTTCAATGCTTTGTGATATTCGGCTTCGGCAGCACCATATCGTTGGTCTTTATATGCCTTATTACCTGAGCGAACGGCCTTGCGTGCTTCTTTCTGAGCCGATAAACTAACTGCGATCAGGGTAAAAAGTGTTATAAATATAATTTTTTTCATTTCGTCGATATTCAATTATGATGTCATTTCAAAACAAAGTAATAAATCTTATATCTCTCCGACTAAGCTCTTCATTAAATTAGCATGACAAAAAACGTGCATTACTTATTTTACTTAAACAACCTTATATTTCTGAATATTCTATTCTTCTTTTCGAAGATACAAATCTCTACAAAGAGTAAAACCAATAGAGCCCATGCAAAAATCTGATATTTTTCGTCATATTCAGAATATGCAATACCATCTATTTCTTTCTTCTGTAGTTTATCCAGCTCTGCCTGTAAGCTTTTCAGCGCACTGTTAGAATTATCAGCATGCGCATACAATCCTTCTCCGGCTTTTGCTATCTGACGACACATTTCTTCATTAAGCTTGGTAACTACGGGTTGCCCTTGCGTGTCTCTTTTTATATCTCGTGAATTTTCAGCTTCGGGAATCATTGCACCCTCTGCTGTTCCTATCCCTACTACATTCACATGCACACCTTTACCGGCAGCACGGGCAGCAGCCTCTTCTGCATTACCCTCATGCCCCTCTCCGTCTGTGATAAGGACAATAGCTTTATCTATATCCGCATCGTTAGAGAAGCAACTCATGCTCATATCTATAGCACTACCAATGGCAGTACCCTGTACAGGCACAAGACTCGGATTGATCGTTTCGAGGAATAACTTCGCCGATTGGTTGTCAGGTGTCAGAGGTAACTGTATAAATGCCTCTCCTGCAAAAACCACAATTGCTACCTTATCATTCTTACGTTCATCGATGATACGAGTCAATATTTGCTTTGCCTTTACCAATCGGCTCGGGCTGATATCTTCTGCCATCATCGAATTAGAAACGTCTATAGCAATAACCAACTCTATTCCTTTTTTATCTACTTTCTCAACCTTTGTCCCAAATTGTGGACGAGCCAAAACGATGATACCAAATGCTATTGCAACCATCGTTATCCAAAATTTAAGATAAGAACGTTTTAACGATAGTTCCGGCATCATTTTCTTCACCAAAGACAATGTCCCCAGCTTTTCCACACTTTTACGTTTAGCTATATTTAATAAGATAAAGCCAATAACAAATAAAGGTATGGCAAGGAACAAATATAGGAATTCGGGATTTGCAAACTTAAATACACTCATAATTAATGCTTACACTTGTTTTATTTATGGAATATTTCTCAACCATGTACGTCGTAGAATAAGTTCTCCTCCGATCAGCACTAAAGCCATAATTGCAAAAGGCAAATAAAGCTCTTTACGCTTTGTCACAGTATTTACACTTATATGAGACTTTTCCATTTGATCTATTTCGTCATATATGCCGCTCAGACTGGTATTGTCCGTAGCACGGAAATACGAACCTCCCGTTTTAGAGGCTATCTCGGTCAATGTGCGTTCGTCAAAGTCACCCGATACATTCATCGATTGCATTCCGTACGGAGTCATGACACGTGCCACTGACGTTCCTCTAGAACCTATACCAATCGTATACACACGTATTCCGTATGATGCAGCCAGTTCGGCAGCGGTCAACGGAGCAATCTGTCCGGCGTTGTTAGATCCGTCTGTCAGAAGGATAACAACACGAGATTTTGACTGACTGTCTTTCAATCTGTTTACGGAATTGGCTAGTCCCAATCCTATGGCTGTACCATCTTCTATCATTCCGAATTTAACTTCACTCAGTAAGTTGAGAAGTACCCGGTGGTCTGTAGTCAACGGACATTGAGTAAAACTCTCACCCGCAAAAATGACCAAACCGATACGGTCGCTTTGCCTGTCGTTGATAAATTCAGATGCAACTTTTTTTGCCGCCTCCAAACGAGTTGGAGAGAAGTCATTCGCCATCATGGTTCCTGATATATCCAACGCCATAATAATGTCTATTCCTTCCGACTTGGATATATCTGAAGAATTGACACTCTGAGGTCTTGCCAACACTATTATAACAAGGGCAATAGCAATTACCCTCAACAAAAAGGGAAAGTGACGCATATATACCCTCAGTGTCGACGGTGCTTTTTCGAATGCATAGCCAGAAGACAACTTGAATGTAGCCTGCATTTTCCTTAGCTTAAAGATATACCACCCAATAAGAGGTATAAGCAATAAGAGTAAGTATAAATATTTCGGATTGGCATATTCCATTTCTGTATCTTTTAGCTTGGTTTATTATTCATATTTTGATTTCCTGTTGCACTTGTTTCTCCCTGCGCTTCTTTTCCTTCCTTCTGTTCTTCCAATGTAGGTCTTTCTTCTATTTTGGTCTGATTTACAAATAAGAATGCATTAACCAAACTAAGGTCGTTTTCATCGGCAAAAGGTGTATATTTTGCAAACTTCACAAGATCGGACAGTTTCAGGATTTGAGCAAGTCCGTCTGTCGCAGATTTTGTATCTGTAACCAGATGAACAGCTGCAATAATATCGTCCGATATCATTTCGGGAGCAGCAATATCAAAACGACGACCAATATACTTACGAAGGATATCAGTCAATTCGGTATAATATTCTTTCTCCATACCTCGCTGCCACATTTTTGAATCCTTGAGTTTATCAAGACCCTGCAATGCTTCGACGTGGGGAGGCAATACAATTTTAGGAGTAAAATAATATCCTTTTTTCTTTTTCCTGTAATAGAGATAAACTAAGGCAGCAATCAATAATATAATAAGAGATGCCAGGAAAAGTATATACAAGTATTCCAAATAGTCGAGCCATACAAATGGAGGAGATTGGACATCCTTAATATCGTTTATCTGAAGCTTAGCAAAATCGATAGAGTCAGTCTCATGATTTTTCAATCGTTCGAGATAAGCTAACGTAGAGTCGGATAGTTGCGGAGCAGACACTTTGAGCCCAAAATCATTTGTCTTCAGGGTATCTATGCCATCTATCACCAGCATATAAGGTATATGATACAGCGTAGAGTCGAATGATGTAACAATGTATTTCTGATTGATAGTCATCACCTCAGTCATTGTTGTATCCGGCTTCAACATCGCGAGAACTTCTACCCCCCTGATTAGTGTATCCTTGTAGGCAGGAAAAATAATATTCTTCCCTTTGGGGGCAATAACTTCTACATTTATAACTGCCTGCTCACCAATCAAGATATCCGACGGCTGTATAGTAGCCCTTACGGTCGACTTTTGTGCATGAAGCGCAAAACTCAAACAGAAGAATAAGCTAAGCAGTATTATATTTTTCAATTTCAACATATATCAATGTATCGATTTTATTTTCAACTTCTCTTTTTAAATAAAGCCAACAATGCTTTCACATAATCTTCATCGGTACGCACCGATACACTGTCCACCTTGCTGCGATTGAATGAGGTTTGCATACTATCCTGTTGTTTCTGCCACCAATCTTTATACGTCTGCCTTACCTTACGAGACGATGTATCGATCCAATGTTCGCTTCCGGTCTCTGCATCCAGTATCTTCATAAGACCAATGCTAGGCAACTGAGTTTCGAGAGAATCATATACCTGCAACGCAACAATATCGTGTTTACGATTTGCTATCGTGAGCGCATTGTAGTAATCTTTGACATCAATAAAGTCGGATATCATAAAGGTTGTACACCTCTTTTTTATAGCATTTGTCAAAAATTTCAGAGCCATTCCCATATCAGTTTTGGGACTTTCTGCCTGAAAGTTGATCAATTCGCGGATAATGTACAGGATATGTTTCTTCCCTTTCTTTGGAGGGATGAATTTTTCGATCTTATCAGAAAAGAAGATTACTCCGATCTTATCGTTATTTTGTATAGCAGAAAAGGCCAGAGTAGCAGCAATTTCGGTTACCACATCTCTCTTTACAGAAAGGTGTGTACCAAAATCCTGACTGGCAGAAACGTCGACAAGCAACATAACGGTAAGCTCGCGTTCTTCTTCGAAGACCTTTACATAAGGCTTGTTGTATCGTGCTGTCACGTTCCAATCTATATCACGGATATCGTCTCCATACTGATATTCTCGCACTTCTGAAAAAGCCATACCACGCCCCTTAAAAGCAGAGTGATACTGACCGGCAAAAATATTGCGGGATAATCCACGGGTTTTAATCTCTATCTGACGTACTTTCTTTAATAATTCGCTTGTTTCCATCTTGTTCAGTTAACAGTTATCAGTTAACAGTCAACAATTATTAAATTTTATTTATTCGAGTTATCTTTAATATAGAGTATAACATTTTAGCTATTTCATCAGCATCTTCATGCACGTCATTAAAAGTATCAGAAGAAATATATCCGGTATCTTTAAGTAAAGAAAGCCAATATTTAGTCTCCAATATTTCCTTATATGCTATACTGATTTTAGCTGAAAAATCCGAATCCGAAATAGCGCCGTTGGCTTCTGCTATATTAGCTCCGACAGAAGTTCCTGCTTTCAACAGTTGTTTTGATAGAACAAACTCTTGTTTATCTTTCAAGAACTTATAAGCATTTACAATTCTTATTGCAAAAGAATAAGCTTTTTCATATACAAGACTGTTTGTTATCATTTCAGTTTATTACATTGCTAACTGCTCTCTGTTAACTGTTGACTGTGATCAATTACGGAACTTCAATCTTATTTAAGATTTCACTTATTATTTCATCAGATGTAGTATTATTTGCCTCAGCTTCGTATGTCAAACCGATACGGTGACGCAATACATCATGACATACTGCACGTATATCTTCAGGTATCACATATCCTCTGCGTTTGATAAAAGCATAAGCTCTTGAAGCAAGGGCAAGGCTGATAGATGCACGTGGAGAAGCTCCGAACCCGATCATACCTTTCAAAGATGCCAGCCCGTTATCTTCAGGGAAACGAGTAGCAAATACTATATCTACAATATATTTTTCAATTTTTTCGTCCAAATAAACATCACGAACCACTTCACGGGCACTTATGATTTCTTCGGCTTTCATTACCGGCTGAAGGCTACCATAATCTCCGGCGAGGTTATTTCTGAGGATCAATTTTTCTTCTTCTTTCTTCGGATAGTTAATCACCACCTTCAGCATGAAACGGTCAACCTGAGCTTCAGGAAGCGGATAAGTACCTTCCTGCTCAATAGGGTTTTGTGTAGCCATCACAAGGAAAGGAGAAGGCAACTTGTAGGTTTTCTCTCCGATAGTAACCTGACGTTCTTGCATAGCCTCAAGCAAAGCACTTTGTACCTTGGCTGGAGCACGGTTAATTTCATCGGCTAATACAAAGTTAGAGAATACAGGCCCATGTTTCACTAAGAATTCTTCAGTTTTCTGGCTATAGATCATTGTTCCCACCACATCGGCCGGAAGCAAATCGGGAGTAAACTGAATACGACTATATTTAGCATCGATAAGTGATGCCAAAGACTTTATTGCCAACGTTTTTGCGAGACCGGGAACACCTTCCAGCAATATATGTCCATCAGCGAGCAGACCGATAAGCAACGACTCTACCAGATGCTTTTGGCCCACAATAACCCGATCCATTCCCATTGTGAGTGATTCGACGAATGAACTTTTGCTTTGAATTCTTTCGGTAAGCTCCCGAATATCAACATGTGCCATATTTTTCTTCTATTTTGAGTTTATATTGATCTTCATTTTTAGTAAGCACGACAAAAATAGAAATGTTAAATCTTAAAAGCGATAATTCGGAGTTAAAAAAAATTAAGCAGAATGAAGTATTTAAAGGCCTAGAAATAAATATCAAAAAGCAGATATAACATAAATCAACTTTTTATATTTCCATTCTTTAATTATAGTCTAACAATCATAACACTATGAAAAGATTACCTTCAGATACGCATTGTACAAAAAGAACTATAGCCAAGTGAAAGATTTACCCTTTGATCTCAAAAATACAATAAAGAAAAGAGAGAAGTACATTCTCATTTTAATCACCTATAAAATGAGTGAACTAAAGTTTTATCTTTTTTGCAAACTCGGATTAACAAATCTTCGAGTTAAATTAATATTCTGTCAAATTTTACTATAATTTCATTTTTTCATAAAATATCTCTCACAGAATTTAGTATATTTGTATCACTTTTTAAAATGGGCAGCAGCCCCTAACAAAGCATTGATAATCAGTAATATTATTTATATTTAACTAAAACAAATCATGATTACAATTGACAAATTCAACTTTGCAGGCAAAAAAGTCTTTGTACGAGTTGATTTCAATGTGCCTCTAGATGCACAATTCAACATCACAGATGACACTCGTATTCGTGCGGCTATGCCTACCCTAAAAAAGATCGTAGCTGATGGTGGTAGCCCAATTATAGCATCTCACCTTGGCCGTCCAAAAGGAGTAGAAGAAAAATATTCATTGAAACATATCCTTGCTCACGTATCTAAACTTCTTGGTGTAGATGTACAGTTTGCAAACGATTGTGTAGGCGAAGATGCTGGAGTAAAAGCTGCTGCCCTTCAACCGGGAGAAGCATTATTGCTCGAAAATCTTCGTTTCTATGCCGAAGAAGAAGGCAAGCCTCGTGGTTTGGCCGAAGATGCAAGCGATGAAGAAAAAGCTGCTGCAAAAAAGGCTATAAAAGAAAGCCAAAAAGAGTTCACTAAAACACTTGCTTCTTATGCAGATGTTTATGTAAACGATGCTTTTGGTACAGCTCACCGTGCACATGCTTCGACCGCTCTTATTGCAGATTACTTCGATGCTGAACACAAAATGTTCGGTTACCTGATGCAGAAAGAAATTGACGCTGTAGAAAAAGTATTGAAAGATACAGCACGTCCGTTTACTGCTATCATTGGTGGTGCTAAGGTTTCTTCAAAAATCGACATCATTGAAAACCTATTGGATAAAGTAAACAATCTTGTTATTGGTGGTGGTATGGCATTTACTTTCATCAAAGCAGCAGGTGGTAAGATCGGAAATTCTCTTGTAGAAAATGACAAGCTAGACCTTGCTAACGAAATTGTAGCCAAAGCTAAAGCGAATGGTGTACAATTAGTAATAGCAAGCGATGCTAAAATAGCAGATGCTTTCAGCAACGACGCTAATACTGAAATATCAGAAGCTAACGCTATCCCTGACGGATGGATGGGATTAGATATAGGTCCTAAAGGCGAAAAAGAAATTGCAGATGTACTTATGGCTTCAAAAACTATTCTTTGGAATGGTCCTGTAGGTGTATTCGAGTTCGACAACTTCGCTCAAGGAACAAAAGTAACTGCTGAAGCTGTTGCTACTGCTACCAAAGCCGGAGCTTTCTCTCTTGTAGGTGGTGGTGACTCTGTTGCTGCTGTAAATAAGTTCAACCTTGCAGATGAGGTATCTTATGTTTCTACAGGTGGTGGCGCTTTACTTGAATTCATCGAAGGTAAAGTTCTTCCGGGAATTAAAGCTATCAGAGGATACTAAGATTTTAATTAATCAAATAAAATATGTAAAGTCCGTATAATATTATACGGACTTTTTTTATCTTTATTCTAAAATAATCAAAACAAATGCTATGGCTAAAAAACTATTACTTTTAATTACTTTCAGCATGCTCCTGTTTTCATGTAGCACATACAATAGCATGAAAAATGCAGACAAAAACATCAGGAATATTAGCATAGGAATGTCTCAACAACAGATTGTCTCTATTATGGGAGATCAATATGAAGTAGTGGAAGCTAAAGACAATGTCATAGTTTGGGGCTATAAAGCGTTTGATGAGGGAATATATAAACTCAGGTTTGTGGACGGCAAGCTGTTGGGGTGGAATAAAGTATGGTTAAACAAATATGAATTTGAGAACAGACCATCTACATCCTCGTCCTCTGATACCTCAAAATAATAATAAAACACCTTCGGATGAATATTCCGAAGGTGTTTTTCTGTTATAATTATAATATTTAAAAAGAATCGATTATTTCACCAACTCGAATTTACTTGATTTTACATCTTGGCTATTCTTTCCAATCATGACTTCAAACATACCCGGCTCACAAACATAATCTATATTATTATTGTAGAATTTCAACTGATCGGCAGTTATTGTAAACTTAACTGTTTTTGTTTCACCTGCTTTCAGGAATATCTTCTCAAAACCTTTCAGTTCTTTCACCGGTCTTGAAATACTGGCAGCCTCATCTCTGATATATAGCTGTATGATTTCATTTCCATCTTTATTTCCTGTATTCGATACAGTTATACTAGCTTCTACACTTCCGTTCTCATTCATCTTATTTGAGTTGAGCTTAACATCACCATACTCGAAAGTAGTATAGCTAAGACCATATCCGAATGGATAAAGCGGCTCATTAACCTCGTCAATATAATTTGCTTTAAACTTATGAGGCCCGCCTTCTACATACGGTGCTACCTGTATTCATGTGATTGTAATAGATAGGAATTTGCCCAACCGAACGCGGGAAAGTCATTGTTATCTTACCCGATGGATTGTAATCGCCAAATAAGATATCTGCCACAGCGTTACCTGCTTCACTACCGGGAGCCCAAGCCTCTACGATGGCAGCACAATTCTCATCTTCCCAGGTTAATGTAAGAGGACGTCCGTTGAATAACACCAATACTACAGGCTTACCTGTTTTCACAAGTTCTTTAAGTAATGTTTTTTGGTTTTCGAAAAGATCAATATTTGTTCTTGATGCCGATTCTCCACTTTGGCTATTTCCTTCACCTAAAGCAACAACTACAACGTCAGACTGTTTTGCAACTTCAATAGCTTCTTTTAGTAATTCTTCCGGAGATTTAGGATCTTTGGATACAAATGGGAAACCATAAAAATTTGACTTATCAAAGATAAACTCATCATCAACTATATTTGCTCCTTTTGCATATACTACAGTGGCATTATCACCTACTGCATTTTTAATCCCTTCTTTTAGTGTTATCGAATATTTCTTATCGGCAGTAAGTGCCCATGTACCCATCATATCATATTGGGAATCCATAAGAGGACCGACCAAAGCAATTTTTCCTTTTTTCTGTAAAGGCAAAGTTTGGTTTGCATTCTTCAGTAAAACAGTAGATTGTCTGGCAGCTTCACGAGCCAAAGCTCTCGATTCTGGTGTCACCAATGGCTCTCCTACACGTTTCAAATAGCGGAAAGGGTCTTCAAACAAACCAAGTTTATATTTAGCTTCAAGCACTCTTCTACAAGCCGTGTCTATATCTGCTTGTTTTACAACACCTTTTTTTACTAATCCGGCTAACTTCGTTAAGAAAGCTTCTCCGGCCATATCCATATCTACTCCAGCATTTAGAGCTAAGCCGGTTACTGTTTCCAGATCTCCCATACCATGATCTATCATTTCGTTGAGAGATGTAAAGTCAGTAACAATAAAACCATCAAAGCCCCACTGTTTTCTCAATACATCTGTAAGCAACCATTTGTTTCCTGTAGCAGGAATTCCTTCTACCAAATTGAATGATGTCATCAAGCTTCCTGTTCCGGCTTCTACGGCTGCTTTATATGGCTCCATGTAGTAATTAAACATCTGAACCCGACTCATATCCACTGTGTTATAGTCCTTACCGGCCTCCGATGCTCCGTAAAGGGCAAAGTGCTTTACGCATGCCATAGCTGTATTATCAGCACTCAGATCGTCACCTTGAATACCTCTAATCATTGCTTTTGCAACAAGTCCGCCAAGATACGGATCTTCGCCTGCTCCTTCAGCCACACGTCCCCAACGCGGATCGCGAGAGATATCTACCATCGGTGAATATACCCAGTTTATACCTGTACTGGTAGCTTCTACAATAGCTCTGCGTGCTGTTTTCTCAATCAAAGCCGGATCCCATGTACATGCAAGAGCTAACGGAATAGGAAAAATAGTTTTATAGCCATGAATAACATCCAATCCAAAAATAAGCGGAATCTTCATGCGTGTTTGTGTAGTTACTATTTCCTGAGCCTTTTTCTGTTCTTCAGGGCTTATAACATTCAAGAAAGCTCCGAGTTGGCTTTTTGTAAGCTTTTCATTTATATTCTCAGTAAAAGTAGTCCCTGTCATCAGAGCAGGTGATGCTGCAAGATTTAACTGCCCCACTTTCTCTTCAAACGTCATTTGCTGCATCAGATTATCTATAAACTGATTCATCTTTGTATCGCCTTTGTTTTGACTATACACACATAAGGATAGTCCCCAAAGAGCTAATAATAAAACTTTTCTCATAATCTCTATTTATTAAAATATTATATTAAAATCTGTACTTAATACCAAATTCTGCTGTAAACGGACGAATATAGGTCGCACCCTGTATAGTTCCGGCAACTGCATTTGCCTGCTCTTGATTATATAGGTCTGTTCCTCCGATTGTACCGCCGATACCTTCTTGATTAAGCAGGTTTACAAAATTGGCATAAAAATCGAAGTGTCCTTTGTAGTTTATATTCAAACCTCCAAATGTTTCCCAGTGACCTTTATAATATAAGTTGTTTGGCAGGTTTGCATATTGCTTGCTATAATAACGACCACTTAGCCAAACTCTTGCGTTTGTATTTTTATCTATACCGAATGAATAGCTAGGATCTATCTCGAGCAAGAATTTAGAAACCACAAGAACATTTTTATCGTCAAACTTTACAGGCTCCGGAAGCATTGCTCCACTCGGAAACTTAGGATTGATCGAATAGTTTTTGTAAACAGGATCTTGCAGTGTCACTAAAAAGTGAAGGTTAAAGTTTTTTAGAGAATTGTCGAAAAACTTAAACGGCGTAAACATAAAGTCTGTCGTCCAACCCAGTGTTTGAATGTCGTAGTAAATAACCGTGTTAGCACTTTCATTTCCTAACTTCAGGTCCATGCGTCCAACATAATTATTTTTACTGATAAAAGTACCTTTCGACACCAACTCTACCAACGGGTGATTGAAGTATAAACCTAAACCTCCACTTAATACTGTATTTTGTTTGGCATCTACTTCGTATTGACCTGCATAGCTTTCCAAGTGAGGTGATTGCCTGTTATATCCGACATCAGCTAGTAAACCAAAGCTATTTGTCAGTTTATAAAGAGCATCAGCATTAAAAACAAGATTCAGATAATCATCATTTATTGCTTTATATTTAGATTTGTCTTTAGATAAAGTCCCATCGGCATTACGTGCTGTTACAGACAAAAGATCTCCATTCTTATTATATCTAGGGGCATAAGTTCCCTTAACTTTTTGCCATTCCACTCTCGCACCATATCCCAGATTAAAATTTGGACTGATATTCCATTTATCAGAAAAATATAAAGCCAGTTTTCTTTCATATCCGCTATCGTACTCTGTTCCTATATTGTACATTTCATTTCCTACTATACTTTTGATTTGACCGTATTGATCAAATTGAAATATCTGATTTGAGTTATCAACAACTTTAGAAGGGTTCTCTTTTACGTCTGTATAATATGTTGAGGTTTTTGTATAATATTCTCCCGGATTATACATAGCCCCCATTAAGCCTATATTAAAATCATGCGTATTGGTCTTTTTATTCAGATTCAAGACTCCTGATAGAGTTTTTATAGTCATTTCGGGATTAGAGAAGAGCCAATGCTGAATTCCGGCATTCCCTTTTACAGGCGTACCATCCATATAGCTATAACCTGTGATGTCGTGTGCACCTAACAGCACCTGAATCAATTGAGAGCCTTTGGTTTGTGATAATTTAAATGTATAGTTTAAGTTCCAGTTATTATCAAATTTGTTTTCTCCGATAAGATATAATTCATGTGTTTTCCATTTATTTTGGTCAAACATATCCTCTTCAATCATATTCCCTGAATACACGTCTTTCATCCATACTTTTCCTGATTTTTCAAAGAATGAAGACCGTCCGATTTTTACGCCTGGAATTTCCTTTATACTACCATCCCCATTATAGTAAAAGGGACTGAATCCTAAAGATATTCCACCTGTATTCATATATTTATACATAACGCTGATCTTATCCCTGCCTCCGTTATATTTCTGGGTCAATGCTCCTTTAAACATTTGAGTCTGGTCATTATAGTATTTTTTGAAAGGGACATCTAATGTTCCGGGATCATAATTAAGATAAAACCCTGCTGCAAAAGAAAGTCCATTTTTATTGATCGGAGCACTTATAGCACCGGTAGCTTTCATCAAGCCGTAATGGTTTCCGGTAATGTCAAAATTACCAAATACCCTATCTGTCCCCAGATTATCATACGTAGCAATAGAAATGCCGACATCTCCCGTACGCAATGCTGTCTGATTTAAGTTTAGAGTTTCGAAACCTATAGTTGAAGCATCCAATCGCCATGCTCTAGTAGGAAGAACCGGCCAGTAAAAGTAAGAGACAGGTAGTCCATTTTCCATAACCGATGTACCGCCAACGCCGGCAGGCAGTCCGATATTTACCGTACGAGGGCCCGTACTGCTGCTGGCATTCAGCATCATGTTTTTTTCATCCTTAGCATCGGCTGCAACCGTATCCTTTTTTAGCGACTCAACCTTTTGCGCATATATAGTTGTACTACCCAATAAGGATAGTAAGATAGCGGTATATATTACTTTATTGATATTTATATTTCTCATATTTATGTTAAAACATTAGGGATTAATTTTGTTAAGTTCAGTCTTTTACGTGTGGTGTATTTAATACGCGATACAAAAGTATAGCATTATTTATTAGCGTACAATATACGCCACAACAAAATAACATGTTTTAAAACATAAAATAAGAAAAAAAATATCCAAGCATGAATAAAACATACTTGGATACACATAAATAATAACAAAATGATTATATCATAAATCCAACAGCTCTTCTATTCTCTTCATATTGAAGGAGTACAAGTTTGGCTGAGGATAGGGATCTGATTCTCTCTTTTTATCAAGACTAACAATCAATTCAGAAGTTAGCATTCGTTTTCTAAAATTACGCTTATCAAGTTCCTCTCCCAATATATCTTCATATATCTTTCGCAACTCTACTATCGTAAACTCCTCGGGAAGCAATTCATATCCGATAGGAATAACGTCTATAAGCAGTCGTATATGCTTTATTGCCCGATTTATGATTTCATTATGGTCATGGCTGAGTTTAGGTATTTTATCTATATCAAACCACATACTCAAGTCTGTATCGTCTTCGCTCAACGATACCTGATCGTAACGCACGAAAGCAAAATAACCCAACGTCGCATATCGGCTCATCAAATTGGGGATATCGTCAGGGCTAACACCGTAACTTTCCAGCAGATCTCTATTGTTATCTATATTACAACGATCTTTCTTTCCAAATAAATAGAATTGTCTCAATTTTATGTTAGTCAAACCGGTGCGCTGAAGTAAAACCCTTTGTACAGCTTCATCAACATCCTCTTCTTTATGGACTAAACCTCCCGGCAACATCCACAGTTTACTTAATTTATATTTATTGAGCAATATCTTCATTTTTTGCTCATGAAAAGATATAATAACACAGTCTACAGATAGTCCCGGGTGTATATTCTCTGTCTGTGCTTTAAAAGTCTCCAAGTACAATGATTCCATAAGTCTCTCTTCTTTACATCATTAAACCAATATCTATTTTTCAGACGACATGATCCCTCATGCTGCATGTTATACAACATAAAAAATAAAAGCGTATTATGTACGTCATATGGGCATATGTATTAATTTTGCCTCTGGTGTGTAAAATACGTTATTATAAAATTGATAAAAAAATATTGATATGATAAAAAAATATATTTTAACAGGTTTTTGTTTAATTATCGCAACTTTTCAATTATTAGGCCAACCGCCTAAACAAATTGTTGTAGATGGAAAAACACTCCCAGACTTAAATAATGACGGAAAACTACAACCGTATGAAGATACTCGTTTGCCCAACAACAAACGAATTTCAGACTTAATGACTCGCCTGACACTAGACGATAAAATAAATATAGTGTTGGGAACGGGTATGAAAGGCTTCGAAGGGCTGATAAAAGACATGGTAGTAGGAGGAACGGAATACCTAGTCCCGGGTGCTGCCGGCACAACTTATCCTCTTGACAAATATGGTATCCCGGCTATTGTGATGACAGACGGGCCGGCAGGTGTGCGCATCAGCCCAACCAGAAAAAACACAGATCAAACATTTTATGCAACCGGTTTCCCAGTGGGCACTCTATTAGCTTGCACTTGGGATACAAAGTTGATAGAACAAGTAGGGCGAGCAATAGGAAACGAAGTATTGGAATACGGATCTGACATACAACTTGCTCCGGCTATCAATATTATGCGGAACCCACTCTGTGGACGAAATTATGAATACTACTCGGAAGACCCTTTATTGACAGGAAAAATTGCGGCGGCAATGATAAACGGTATACAGGAGAACGGCTCGGGAACATCGGTAAAACACTTTGCGGCAAACAACAGTGAAAAAAACAGGATGAACTTGAATGTCAACGTATCTCAGAGGGCATTAAGAGAGATTTATTTAAGAGGTTTCGAAATCGCAGTTAAAGAATCAAACCCAGCAACCATAATGTCTTCTTATAATAAGATAAACGGAATATATACTTCTGCCGATTATGATTTGCTGACAACAATACTAAGAGACGAATGGGGATACAAAGGTGTAGTTATAACAGACTGGTTTGGTGGATATAGCAACGGACTAGAGGCACTGATGGGTAAAGGGAAAGAACACAACACATCGCTGCAACTAAAAGCCGGTAATGATTTATTAATGCCGGGCATCCCTTCGCAAAAAGAAGACATACTGAATGATTTAAAATCGGGAGCTCTTACCGAAGGGGATTTGGATATTTGTGTAAAGAGAATTTTGAATATGATCTTGTCTTCAAACAAAATAAGAAACTATCAATTTTCAAACAAACCCGACTTGAAAAAACATGCAGAACTCACACGTCAGGCAGCAACCGAAGGCATGGTTTTATTAGAAAATAAAGAGAATGCTCTGCCTCTTGCTCCAAGCACAAAGAATATGGCTGTTTTCGGAAGCTTATCTTACAATCTCATTGCCGGAGGAACAGGTAGTGGAGATGTAAACAAGGCATATATTGTATCACTAAAAGAGGGACTAAAGAATGCAGGCTATTCGACAGATCAAAAACTGGAGCAATTTTATACTCCATTTGTAAATGCTGAGGCAGCCAAAGTAAAAGAAGCGTTGAAGGCTAACCCATTAATGCTGGTTCCGCTGATGCCTCAACCAAAACTTAAGGAGTCGATGATAAAAGAAAGTGCCTCAAAAAATGATGTTGCAATAATTACTATAGGAAGAAGTTCAGGAGAATTGGACGATAGAAAGATTGAAGCTGATTTTAAACTGACACAAGAAGAACTGAACCTAATAGATAATGTATCATCTATATTTCACGCTCAAGGGAAAAAAGTGATAGTGGTTCTCAATAATGGAGGAGCAATAGAAGTTACAAGCTGGAAAGACAAAGTGGACGCAATCTTAATGGCTTGGCTTCCGGGGCAAGAAGCAGGAAACTCTGTAGCAGACATTTTATCAGGGAAAGAAAATCCATCAGGAAAATTATCAATGACATTCCCTATAAAATATGAGGATGTTTCTTCTGCCGAGAATTTCCAAGGACTTCCTGCCGACAAACCGACCGAAGTGATGTATAAAGAAGGAGTATATGTAGGATACCGATATTTCAACACCTTCAATGTAAAACCTGCATACGAGTTTGGATATGGTTTGTCTTATACAACATTTGAGTATTCTGATATGAGAATAAGCGACAAGGTGTTTGACAACGAACTGTATGTAAGCGTTAATGTGAAGAACACAGGAAAAGTGGCAGGAAAAGAGATTGTTCAATTATATTTATCCTCGCCAACTAACGTTATAGATAAACCCGCAAAAGAACTTAAGGCTTTTGCCAAGACCCGGTTGCTAAAACCGGGAGAAGAACAAACAATAACTTTACGTTTAACTCTTCGCGAGCTAGCTTCTTTTAATCAAGGAAAGAGCGCATGGGTAGCTGACAAAGGTTCTTATCAGATTGAAGTGGCAGCATCTGCTCTAGACACAAAGCTGAAAGAATCATTTATGTTGCCGGAAACAAAAATTGTAGAAAAAGTAAATAATGTACTGAATAACAAGGCTTCTTTTGTCGACTTAAAACCTTAATTAACTGATATAAATATTCAAAGAGGTTGTCCTGAAAATTGATTCAGGACAACCTCTTTAATTTAAAGATGAGTGATAGAGTAAGATAAGTATAAACAGTCGGTTATCCTTATCTTCATTCTATACGTGCCGCATTAAATGATAGATAGTAAGTTGAAAACATACTTCTCATAATCATAATAATTATCTTTCTCTAATAGATATCTAAATCTATAAAATTCCATAAGCAAGAACAGCTTGTTTCATTCTTGAAGAAAAACCCATAAACTTTTCGTATTTTTGTTTAGAAAAAAAACACTGACAAATGATCATTTTCAATACTACATTTCATGTAGAAGACGAAGTCTGCAACGATTATATCCGTTTTATCAAAGATGTTTACATAATCAAAGCAACGAATAGCGGTTTCTTATACGAACCTCGTTTCGCACGTATCCACGCACAGCATGAGGAAAGTGGAACCAGCTATTCATTACAGTTCAAGGTGAAGAATGTAGATACGCTCAATCACTGGTATGCTACAGAAGGCGAAGCTCTCCAGAAAGAGCTAACCTCTCTGTTTGGAAATAAGGCTTTGGGGTTTGTTACATTATTAGAAGAAATAAGCTTGTAGTATGATACAAAAAGAACGAATAATATTGGGTATCGACCCCGGCACACAAGTAATGGGATACGGTATCTTGCGTGTAGTGAATAACAAGCCTGAATTATTAGCGATGGGGGTACTACAACTTAGCAAGTATGACGACCATTATCTGAAACTCCGACGGATTTTTGAACGGATAATTGGACTGATTGATGAATTCCTACCCGATGAACTAGCCATCGAAGCTCCTTTCTTTGGAAAGAATGTACAAAGTATGCTCAAGCTGGGTAGAGCACAGGGGGTAGCTATGGCTGCTGCATTATCGCGGGACATTCCCATTTTTGAATACGCCCCATTGAAAATAAAAATGTCAATTACCGGAAATGGACGTGCAGCTAAAGAACAAGTTGCCTATATGTTACAACATTTCCTCCATATACCCGACAGTAATATGCCAACTCAGATGGATGCTACCGATGGTTTAGCCGCTGCAGTTTGCCATTATTTCCAAACAAACAACCCTACACAAGAAAAGAAATTTACAAGTTGGAAAGATTTTATAAATAAAAATCCGGGAAAAGTTAAATAAATAAGCAAACACAATGATATACAAAGATCTAGAAAATATAGAATACGGGCATGCATGGAAATACCAGCAAGAGTTATTCGCAGAAGCCCTATCCCTTAAGGAGAAAGGGGAACAGCCCGAAAACTACCTCTTGTTTTGCGAACACCCACATGTGATCACAATTGGCAAACATGGTAAACATGAGAACCTTCTGTTTCAGGAAAATTTTCTAAAAGAAAAAGGAGTATCACTTTTCCAAATAGATCGCGGAGGAGATATTACATATCACGGTCCGGGACAACTTGTGGGTTATCCTATCTTCGATTTAGAATCATACGACATCGGACTGAGACAATACATCTTTAACCTAGAAGAAATTATAATTCGTTTTTTGGCGTCTTACAATATCAAAGCTGAAAGACTCGAAGGTGCAGCAGGTGTATGGATAGATACAACAGTCTCTGCTCGCACACGAAAGATTGCGGCGATAGGTGTGCGTAGTAGCCGCTTTGTGACAATGCACGGATTTGCATTCAACATAAATACAGATTTATCTTATTTCTCACTTATCAATCCTTGTGGCTTTGTTGACAAAGGAGTAACATCGCTTGAAAAAGAGCTTGGACATAAGGTAGATATGGAAGAAGTAAAAAGTAAAATGAAAGAATTATTTGAAGAGGTATTCATCCCCAAATAAGCACAATAATTATGGAGAGTTTGCAAAACAAGATAGTATTTGTCACGGGCGGAGCCAATGGCATTGGCAGAAGCATAGTAAAAGCTTTTTGCAAAGAAGGAGCAGATGTTACTTTTTGCGATATGGATGAAGAGGCAGGAAAGCGACTAAGCGAAGAGATGAAAAGCTATAAATGCTCATTCGCCCAACTTGATGTTTCCGATGCAGGGGCTTTGAGTTACCTTATTCATACTATTATCTCCAAGAAAGGAAATATAGATATCATTATCAACAATGTAGGAGTTAGCAATTTCGGATCAATACTCGATGTGTCAGTAGAAGACTTCGACAAAGTTCTGAACATCAACCTACGTCCTATATTCATATTAGCCAAATTATTAGCAAAACACCGCTCACTAAATAAAGAGTTAAACACCTACGGGCGAATAATCAACATGGCATCTACCCGCTACCTGATGAGCGAACCGAATTCCGAAGCCTATGCCGCATCTAAAGGAGCAATCGTATCACTTACCCACGCTTTAGCTATTTCCCTTAGTGAATATAATATAACGGTGAACTGTATCAGTCCGGGCTGGATAGACACAGGGCATTACGGCGATTTACGTCCCGAAGACCATAAGCAGCACCCATCGGGCAGAGTAGGCAAACCCGAAGATATAGCTCGCACTTGCCTGTTCCTTTGCGAACCGGCGAATGATTTTATTAATGGACAAAATATTGTAGTTGACGGAGGTATGACAAAAAAGATGATATATATAGAATAAAATATATTACTTTTATCTGTCTTAAAATCAGTCACTATGAAACGCCTATATTTTATTTATCTTTTGCTATTCGTCCTTTCAGGTCACGCCATAGCATGTACCACTGCTATTATATCAGGTAAAGGAACTATCGACGGACGCCCCTTGCTCTACAAACATAGGGATACAAGTGCCTTACAGAATAAACTAATGGCTTTTAGCGATGGTAAGTATCAGTACATTGGTATTGTAAACAGTACAGATAAGACAGGCAAAGAAGTATGGGGAGGCTACAACTCTACAGGCTTTGCCATAATGAATTCAGCATCGTACAATCTGAATGAGAAGGAAGTAGGACCTGAGGAACGTGAAGGGATTGTCATAAAAATGGCTCTGCAACAATGTGCAACGCTCGCCGATTTCGAAAAAATGCTGGAAACATTACCGAAGCCTCTTTATGTAAATGCAAACTTCGGGGTGATCGACGCACAAGGAGGAGCTGCCTATTACGAAACAGGCGATTATACCTTCAAGAAATACGATGCAAATGATCCTTCCATAGCTCCTATGGGATATATTATACGCACCAATTATTCTTTTTCGGGAGATAGAGCCAGAGATAAGGGTTTGAGCCGCTATCAGGCTGCGGAACCGTTATTTTACAATGCTGCTTTATCAGGCTCACTTTCTTACCGCTTCTTGTTACAGGATGTTTCACGTCATCTCACACACGGACTGACCGGGACAAACTTATATGACATAATGCCTCAAGACACTTCAAAGACTGTTTTTGCAGCATTCAGAGACTATATACCCCGCTACTCTACCTCTTCGGTTATCGTTGTGCAAGGCGTGAAAAAGGCTGAACCGGCTTCGCTCACCACTATGTGGACGATATTAGGTTCACCACTTACCACAGTGGCTGTACCCGTATGGCTCAATAAAGAGAATTGGTACCCATCCACAATGCTTGCCGATGAAACAGGGAATGCAAAGCTATGCGATTGGTCACTGAAACTAAAGAAACAACTCTTCCCCATAGACCGGGGAGAAGACAATGACTATATCAATCTAGCAGCACTCATTACCGCTGATGGCAACGGCATTCTGCAAAAGATAAAACCTATAGAAAACCAGATATTAAACAAGTCCGATTCTCTATTAAACCATTGGCGCAAGGATGGCTATAATCCGGCTGAACTAAAAGAGTTTTGCAAGTGGGTAGATAATCTTATTCAGCAATATTACTCTTTTTCTCCTTCGTTTTCTTCCTCTTTCTGATGTAAAGATATAATCCTGTCAACGGCAGGCTCATACCAAATAGAGTAGAAAGAAATACCAATAATCTGCCCGCTGTACCGCCTACGGCTCCGATATGAATATCATAATTCATACGGCGTAGTTTGTCCGCAAAATCTTTGTTTTCATATTTGCCCTGATACGGATGATCAACCTCAACCTGCTTAAAGCTATATTTGTCAAACGAGTACCTATCGACATTATAATACAATTTCTTGTCGGGGAATACGGTTATCATAATGGCTGAAGCCTTATCTTCTAGATTGGGTAGATATATCGAAAAAGCCTGAGCTGTAGGAGCTTTTTGCGACAGATCCGAAAACAATGAATCAATTCCCAGATAAATATCTTTAGCAGGAGTATCAACATGCAATGTATCAGATTGCGCCATTCTCCATTCAGGCATTACCCTGCCACCCGAAGTAACCTTATATACACCCTGCGACCACCATTCCAATGCCCACACCATACCCGTAAGGCTTATGATAAGGAGTATAAAAGCGGCATAAAAGCCAAGAATATTGTGCAAATCGTACACTTTCTTATACATTTTGGTTTTCTTCTTCCATCTGAACCAGAGACTGTATTTAAGGGCTTTTTTACTTTTTGGAATCCAAAGAATAAGTCCTGTAATTATTACAATCACAAAAACCAATGTAGAATAGCCTACAATGGGTTGTCCTATACTGTAAGGAAGCCAAAGTGAAAAGTGTCCCATCCCAATGAAATCCCAAAAGTCGTAACCCGAAGAACCATCTGATCCTTTTACCGATATCACTTTGCCCGTATAAGGATCCATTTGTAGCGAATAATTATAACTTTGTCCACGGAAAGTTGCTTTAATTGGGGCATCTTCCGAATACTCTATATAATCAGGCGTTTTATCTTTAAATTCTTTCTTGGCAATTTCTATTACCGATGAGGGCGAAACAACCGTCGTATGTTTGCCTTGCGATACTTCGGGTAGTTTCTCCTGATCTACCCATCCATTCAGCTTTAATGCCCAAATAGCTCCCGTCAGGCATACAATAAAAAAAATAAGCCCGGAGATAAGCCCCAGGTAAAGATGCAGTTGATAAGCTATCTTTTTGAATGTCATGAGAGTTTTTTTTAATTAGAAAATTTAAAGAGGATATCCCAAAAGTAATTTTCATTATTAAAATATTACTTTTGGGACAACCTCATTATTTCTTAGAATCTATAATTCAATGCAAGAGATATGGTACGCAATTTCTGCGGTGTAACTGTACTCCATCCTCCGTAATATTTTTTATTGGCGAGATTATCCCCTTTCAAACTGATGGTATAGTTATCTCCATTATAAGAAATCAACGCATTGAAAATAGTATAACTTGGTAAAGTGAAACTACCGGTAGAATGTCTGTTGAGTGTTTTATATTCTGATGCGTAGTTAGCACCTGCGCCTACTCCCCACCCTTTCAATGAACCTGTAGTCAATTTGTAGCTTACCCATGCATTAAACAAGTTTGCCGGACCTGACTCTTCCGATCTTAGACCGATATAATCACCATCGGCAGCATCCTTTGTTATCTTATTGTAATTGTGGCTATAACCCGCAATCATATTCAACCCTACAACAGGATTGGCAATAAGGCTAACCTCTACCCCTCTGCTCTTTACCACTCCGCCTTGAATTACATTCAACACATTCGCTGGATCAGCCATCGTCTTGTTAGAAACTTTGATGTCATAGTAGCTCACAGTCAACGAAACTCTATCGCTATACAGGTTGCTTTTCACACCCACTTCCCATTGATTCGCTTTCTCAGGTTTCAAGATCTTCATAGAAGTATTACCCGAACCATCGTGCTGGGTTACAGGTTCAAGATTTTGAAAACCATTCATATAATTGGCAAACAAAGAAAGATGTTGCAAAATTGGCTGGTAAACAAGACCTAATTTTTGAGAGAAAGTCACCTGATTTTTCACCTCTTTAGTATTCCATGAAGTTGATGCTGAATAGTTATCCAAACGAAGTCCTACTAATGCCGACAGTTGAGGAGTAAAGTTGACAACATCAGACAAATAGGCACTCCAAATCTTAACGGTAGAATTGGATACACTTCCCGGATCAGCAGATAAGAGAGCATCCACCCCTGTAGCGGTAAGTACGCCTGTATCTGTCTGATTGGCAAGCGACACAACTCCGTTTGCAACCCAAGCATAACCATTATCCTGATATTCTTTCTGTAAATAATCTACACCGAAAACAACTCTGTTACGCATGTTACCAAACTTATGATCTCCTGTAAAGTTTTGCTGAACATTTATAGCATCGGTAGAAGAATTTAATCTGGAAATATAGCGTGTAAAATCGCTACCATTTACATTGTCCCATAAATACTGATAATATCCGTCAGATTTTGTATTGCTGGCAGCCACAATAGTCTGCGAGTTCCAGTTTTCATTGATTTTATATAAAGCCTGAGCTTGCATACCATAGGTTGGATTATTGACAGCAAGGCGATTACTTGTATATGACTTTTTATAGTTCTTTTCAAACAAATCGATATTTGAGAAAGTAACAGGAGCAGAACGGTATAAGAAAATCATAGGAGCTGTTGTTCTCTCCAACGATTTATATTCCGTATTAATAAAGAAAGTTAAGCGATCTGAAGCCTTAAACTTAAAGCTAGGAGCTATAAAAAATGATTTTGAATAACCATTATCCTGAAATGTATTTTCATAATGGTAAGCTCCATTGATTCTCATACTGGCTTTGTCACTCAACGGTGTGTTTACATCCGCAGTTACTCTATTTAGCCCATAACTACCTGTAATGTAACCAAACTCTCCGCCAAAAGTATCGTACGGTTTCTTGGTAACAACATTGATCAGACCACCATAATAAATAAGGTTTCCACCGTAAAGTGTTCCCGAAGGACCTTTTACCACTTCTATATTTTCTACATTCGCAGGATCCAAAGCTCCGTTGCTGATGTTAGCCACACCATTCACAATGGTAGGTTGCAAAGAAAATCCACGCATGGTGTAATATTCCGCACCATCGCCTGCACGTCCGGTACTTTCCCACAGACGGGTTATACCTGTTGCATTTTTCAATGCTGTATTGAGGCTTGTAACGACTTGTTCTTTAATAACCGTCTTGTTGATTGTATTATATACCTGTGGATTTTCCAAGTCGGCAAGTGGTAGTTTAGCAACCGATGCACTTATTTTCTCAGCAAATGGGTTCTTCTTGGTTGCTATAATTTCTATCTCTTGCAGATTTTCGGTCGTTTCGTTCAAGAAAACATCCTGAACCTGTAGGTCTTTGCCTGACTCTAAAGCGACTTCTACTTTAGACAATTGCAGTCCCACAGATGAGAACAAGAGCGTGTAACGTCCGGCATGAACGCCTGATATCTTATAGAATCCTTGAGAATTCGACATATCGCTCCTATGTAATTCTTCTATCGTTATACTAACGTTAGAAGCTGGTTTTCCATCAGAAGTAAATACCCGACCACTTATAACAGCCGATTTTTGCTGTGCAGACAATGATATGACAATGCCCATAAGCAAAAACATTATACCGAACAGGCGTAAAGAAATACGTTGTTGTTGCATTTGTAAGTAATTTTATGATAATAATTTTGTATGTTAATCAGCTTAACACACGTATGTTTCAGATATACGTAAACAAAGTTTATTTCTACTATCAAAAGATTATAGATATTTTTGTTATCCTTTGGGATGAGCCCGGCATTTTTTGTCTCCTTAATTTGCTTACTCGTTTATATAAAAATAAACAGTGCTTTTTCGGCACAAAAATATAAATCAGTACAAAAAACTACAATCACCATAAATAATGATTTTGAATAGAAAAAACACCTACTTTCAGGTATATAAAGATTAATTATAATTACAGGGGAAAGGATAACATTAAAAGAGTAGATATCTTTCATACAAATAATCTGAGACAATGTATTTAAGTAATGTAAAGCAAAAAACAATAGCAGGTCGAATAATCTAACTTCTATTGGGAGGAACAAATCACTAAATTCCCTATCTTTACCATGTTGCTATATCTTATAATATGACAAACTCGTCTTGTATAAAAACAATAAGATTTTATCTTTATCAGAGTAGGCACAGAGGATAAAAAGTAACAGATAAAGACAGCGATAAAACTGTCACTTTTGTCACCTTTTGCTCATAAGATACTGAAAATGAATATCAATTATTTTTGTAACCTTGTTACTTTTTTTACTATATAATTAGAATATGACTTTATACGATGTTGCTATTATTGGAGGAGGGCCCGCAGGTTATACCGCAGCCGAAAGAGCTTCTGCCAACGGATTAAAAACTGTATTATTCGAAAGGAATGCATTGGGTGGCGTATGCCTCAATGAAGGTTGCATCCCCACCAAAACACTTCTATACTCGGCAAAGACCCTAGATAATGTAAAAAACTCTGCAAAGTATGGAGTCGGCGTAGAAGGAAGCCCAACTTTCGATCTGCCTAAAATAATTGCCCGCAAACAAAAAACAGTACGCAAGCTGGTAGCCGGCATCAAACAGAAAATGGCTGCTCATGATGTAACAGTAATCATAGGCGAAGCAACTATCGAAGGTGAAGACGGAGAGCGTAATATCCTCATATCATGCAACGGTGAAACGATTACCGCAGCAAAGGTGTTATTATCAACAGGCTCTGAAACAATTATTCCTCCCATCAAGGGACTCAGCGAATCAGGGTACTGGACATCGAAAGAGGCGTTGGACAATAAAGACGTACCGGAATCTTTAGCCGTTATCGGAGGGGGAGTTATCGGTGTCGAATTTGCTTCATTCTTTAATAGTCTGGGAGTAAAAGTGACAGTGATAGAAATGTTACCCGAAATACTCGGCGCAATGGACAAAGAACTATCAGCCATGCTTCGTGCAGAATATACCAAGAAAGGTATCGACTTTCACCTGAACACCAAGGTCGTTGAAATAAAAGGCGGTCAGATTATTATCGAAAAAGACGGGGAACAATCGACAATCGAAGCCTCTCAGATATTACTGAGCACAGGACGACGCCCTGTTACAGCAAACCTGAATCTGGATAAGCTAAATATCGAGTTGTTTAGAAACGGCGTGAAGGTGAATGAGAATATGCAGACATCTCACCCCAATGTATATGCATGCGGAGATATTACAGGATATTCACTGCTCGCACATACTGCGGTACGTGAAGGAGAAGTAGCCATCAATCATATTCTAGGTAAGACCGACAGCATGAGCTACAAGGCAATACCGGGAGTGGTATACACCAACCCTGAGATTGCAGGAGTAGGACAAACAGAAGAAGAGCTTACGGCTAAAGGTATAAAATACACTGCTCACAAACTCCCAATGGCATATTCGGGACGTTTTGTGGCTGAAAATGAACTTGGAAATGGTGTTTGTAAACTGATCATCGACGAAGATTCAAAAATCATAGGTTGCCACATGTTAGGTAATCCCGCCTCGGAACTGGTGGTTATAGCGGGCATTGCCATCGAAAAAGGATTTACTGTAGAAGAATTTCAGAAAATTGTATTCCCTCATCCTACAGTAGGAGAGATTATACATGAATCGCTGTTCTTATAGTCTTACGGGAAGGTCTTAGCTCTGGCGGGGATCAACGCCCCACATCAGCTTACTTCTCAACGTTTTGTAGAAGGTATTATCTTTCCGTTTTAATACCTGAAGGGTAAAGTCTGCCTTCTTTACAGTCAGCTTCGTCCCTGCCTGAAATACATTAGACCTTCCGTCCAATGAGATGAGAAAACTATTGTTACGGCTTTCTACATCAAAGGTGATGATACTATCATCTGTTATAACCAAAGGTCTGTCTCCCAAGCTATGAGGGGCTATGGCAGCAATAACGAAGTTGTGAGCATCGGGTGCTATTATCGGCCCTCCCACACTGAGTGAGTATGCCGTAGATCCTGTAGGTGTAGCCATAACGAGTCCGTCAGCTTCATACGAAGTCAGGTATTCGTCGTTGATATATGCATGCACGGTGATCATCGAAGCCGTATCTTGCTTCATAATAGCCACTTCGTTGAGAGCATAGTTGAAGCCATGATATATTTTATGTTCGGTAGTCAGATGCAGTTGGCTACGATGTTCGATACGGTAGTTACCCGAAAATACATCTTCGAAGGTAGCTTCCAGATCTTCTTCGCCTACATCTGCCAGAAAGCCTAATCGTCCGGCATTTATACCGAGTATCGGAATATTCTTTTTGCCTATTACCGATGCCGTACGCAGGAATGTTCCGTCTCCTCCGATTGTTACCACGAGGTCAACATCGAACTCATCGTTCTTTATAATACCTGCGACATTATATTGCAAGTGATGACAATCTCTTAGGTAGTAATAGAATTTCTCCTGAAGATAGATTTCTACGTTGTTATCGTTTAAGATTCCAAATAACTTTTCAACCTGTTCTTTCTTCTGATGTTTGCTACCGAATATGGCTATTTTCATCGCATTTACTTTTAACGGAACCTATTTATATACAAACAAATGATTTTCTAAGCTGTTAATAAAACGGAACTGATACGCGCATTCTCATCAAATCATATTACATTTGTAGTTTGATATCGTTCCACAAAGGTGCTAAAAAAGTTTTATCTATTAACATCTATCTCTGGCAATTTGTGAAGAACGGCGGTTTTTAATGGTTTGACATGACAAAGTTAAGTGTAAATATTAATAAGATTGCAACACTACGCAATGCTCGAGGAGGTAATGTTCCAGATGTTGTACAAGTTGCTCTCGATTGCGAAAAATTTGGTGCAGAAGGTATAACAGTTCATCCCCGTCCCGACGAAAGACATATTCGATTCAAAGACGTGTATGACTTAAAGGCGAAGATCAGAACTGAATTTAATATCGAAGGTTATCCTTCACAAAAGTTTATAGACCTTGTTACAACGATACGTCCCACACAAGTAACACTTGTTCCGGACAAGCCCGATGCGATTACATCCAATGCAGGTTGGAACACTGTTGAACATCAACAATTCCTATCCGATTTGGTTGATACATTCAGGGCTGTAGGTGTACGCACATCTATCTTTGTTGGCACAGAACTCGAAATAATAGAAGCAGCAGCAAAAACGGGAACAGACAGGATTGAGCTATATACAGAGCCTTATGCCTCCAATTATGTCAAAAACAAAGAGGCTGCCATAGAGCCTTTTGTAGCTGCGTCTAAATTAGCGAAGAAACTTGGACTAGGATTAAATGCAGGTCATGACCTCAGTCTCGAAAATTTGAATTATCTATATGAAAATATACCCACAATAGATGAAGTCTCTATTGGGCATGCCCTTATCAGCGACGCATTGTATTTGGGTCTTGAAAATACAATAAAGGCATACAAGGATTGCCTGAAACCAAAAACTGAAGTAGACTAAAAAATGGAAGCTCAGAAGGATAAAATAATAGGTCTAGGTGCAACAATCGGATTTCACTTGCTAATTATCTTAGCTCTTATTTTTTATACCCTCGATTTGACACCAATGGCAAGGACTGCCGAAGATTTGGGAGGAGTTCCTGTTATGTTTGGCAACGTACCCGATGCATTTGGAGACGATGAGCCCTTTGGTAGAGGCAATGGAGACGTTGGTGCTGAAGAAGCCACTTCACCAAATGTGGTTGAAGATCCTATCCCGATGGTAGAAAATACTGCAACCAAAACAAAACCGGCAGTCTCGAACACAAAGGAAGCTCCCGTTACTCAAAATCTGGAAGAAACAGTAGCTATAAAAGAAGCTAAGAAAAAAGCGGAAGAAAAGAAACAGCAAGAAGCAGACGAAAGACGGAAGAAAGCTGAAGCTGACCGTGTAGCACAACAAGAAGCGGCTAAGAAAGGACAGATCAACAACCAAATGGCGGGACTGTTTGGCAATGGAACAGGCAGCGGTAGCAGAGGTAATACTGAAGGAACAGGCACACAAGGTGTACCAACAGGAAATGCCAGTTATGGTAAAACGTCAGGAGTTGGCGGCTGGGGATCATTCGATCTTGGAGGGCGCAGCCTTGGTAGTGGCGGACTAATCAAACCGAACTATTCGGTAGACGATTACGGTACTGTTGTTGTCGATATATTGGTAAATGCTAAAGGTGATGTAGTAGAAGCCACTATCGGAAAAGGCACAAATACACCAAACACAAATCTACGGAACGAAGCTCTAAGAGCAGCAAAAAGAACAAAGTTCAATACGGTGTCATCTGTCACCAATCAAAAAGGAACAATCACATATAAGTTTAATTTAAATTAAATGGATATGAAAACTATATTTTTATTTCTGACCACAGGATTTGAAGAGATCGAAGCTCTTGGAACAGTCGATGTTCTTCGCCGTGGAGGTTTGGATGTGAAAACAGTTTCGTTGACTGATAGCAAACAAGTGGTTGCCAGTCATCAAATACCTGTAATAGCCGACCTGATGTTCGACGAGGTTGACTTCTCTAAAGCAGAAATGCTTGTTTTGCCCGGAGGTACAACAAAATTCAACGAACACGAGGGCTTGAAAAAAGAACTACTCGCTTTTGCCAACAAAGGTGAAAAGGTTGCTGCAATATGCGCTTCACCGATGGTCTTAGGAGGCTTAGGTCTTTTGGAAGGGAAGAGCGCAACAGCCTATCCCGGATATGAACAATACCTGAAAGGAGCTACATTGCAAACAGAAAAAGCTGTTGTAATAGATGGAAATATAACTACCGGAAGAGGTCCCGGACTGACTATCGATTTTGCACTAAGCCTTGTTGAACAATTGGCAGGGAAGACAAAGAGAGATGAAGTCGCAGCCGGCTTGTTGGTTCAGTGAAAAATTTAATGGGAAATGATGAGGTGCGAATCTCATCATTTCTCGTATTACCATAAAAATTAAGTAACACAACATTAAAATGGAATTCTTACACGAAGTTTGGAACTTCTTTCTTAACCTGTTAAGAGATACAGGCGGAACATTAGACATGCTGGTAACTGAATATGGCTTATGGGTATATGCCATTTTGTTTTTGATCATTTTCTGCGAAACAGGTTTGGTTGTAACACCATTTTTACCGGGTGACTCTTTATTATTTTTAGCGGGAGCTATCGCTGTACGCCCCGACAATCCACTACATATCTATTACCTTGTCGGTATACTGATTGTAGCAGCTGTTATAGGAGATGCAGTAAATTATTCGATAGGCCGTCTCTTTGGAGAAAAGCTCTTCAGCAATCCCAAGTCGAAGATATTCAAGCAAGAATATCTCGAAAAAACAAACAAGTTTTACGAAAAACATGGAGGTAAAACCATCATCCTTGCCCGCTTTGTGCCTATTGTTCGCACCTTCGCTCCTTTTGTTGCAGGTATGGGCAAAATGAGCTATAAACATTTCTTCTCCTACAATGTTATAGGAGGTATAGCATGGGTGGTTATCTTTTGTGCTTTAGGTGCTATTATAGGAAGTAACGAATGGGTAGAAAAAAATCTCGACAAGGTAGTCATTATTATTGTTGTCGTATCTATTCTTCCGGGTGTTTACGAAGTAGCTAAGGCTAAGTGGGAATCAAAAAAGGAAGCGAAAGCTAAAGCCAAAATAGGAAATTAAGAAAGATAATTAAATTTATCTTTATATATAAATAAAACCACCTTACTGATCAACTCTTATCAGTAAGATGGTTTTTTAATTTAAATATATCTATAATATGATTATAAAAGCAAACTTACCCGACTCCGGAAAGAAGAAACGATTGGTTATCATCGGAGGAGGCTTTGCCGGACTCGAACTTGCAAAAAGAGCGGATAAGAATCAATATCAGGTAGTACTGATAGACAAGAACAATTACTATCAGTTTCAACCTCTATTCTATCAGGTAGCTATCGGAGGATTAGAACCGAGTTCGATATCTTATCCATATAGAAAGAACTTTCAGAAAAATAAAGACTTTCATTTCAGAATGTGTGAGGCTTTAAGTCTGAATACATCTGATAAGAAGATTGAAACAAATATCGGCATCATTACATATGATCTTTTAGTTATCGCCACAGGATGTGATACAAATTATTTCGGGAATACAGATCTAATAGAAAACACATTCTCTCTAAAATCTGTATCCGAATCACTCTTGATGAGAAACAGGATATTACTAAGCTTCGAGGAATCTTTGATCACAACAGACGAAGAAAAACGAAAAGAACTGTTGACATTTGTTATCGTCGGAGGAGGTGCAACAGGAGTTGAATTAGCCGGAGCATTGGCCGACATGAGAAGAACTGTTTTGCCAAGAGACTATCCGGAGATAGACTTTACTAAAATGGAAATCCACTTGGTAAATGCAGGCTCTCGCTTACTGGCAGGCATGTCGGAACAAGCATCCGAAACAGCATTAAAAACATTACTAGACAGAGGTGTTATCGTTTATCAGGAGAAATCGGTAAAATCGGTAGAAAGCCCTTATGTGAATATTGCTGACGGCACTCAAATACGTTCACGTAATGTATTTTGGGTGGCAGGCGTTAAGCCAAATAGCTTAGCAGGCCTTAACGAAACGGCATACAACCGAGGACGTTTGGTTGTAAACGAATACAATCAGGTAAATGGCTATAAAGATATTTTCTCAATTGGCGATACCTCTTTACAAACATCCGAAAGTTATCCGGTCGGTCATCCTCAGGTAGCCCAAGTAGCCCTACAGATGGCAAAGCAACTAGCAAAAAATATCAACAAGGGAGAATCGGGCAATTGGGATAAGTTTGTATATGTTGACAAAGGCTCATTGGCTACCATTGGACGTAATGCGGCTGTTGCCGACCTAGGGAAACTCCGCTTTGGAGGCTGGGTTGCGTGGTGGTTGTGGTTGCTGGTACATATCCTTTCTATTGTGGGTATGAGAAATAAGGTTTCTGTATTCATCGACTGGGTATGGAGTTATCTGAATTATGATGTTTCGCTACGGCTACTAATTCGTCCTAAGTTCAATGAAATGTATAAGGATAAGAGAACTAAACAAAGTAACGAATAAATCCAAACTTACAGCAGTAAGATATATTCCAAGAAAATGAACTATCTTTGCATCAAATTGCAGTAGGTCGGTTTGCCGCTGGCTGCCGCAAGGCAGAAAGAGGAAAGTCCGGGCAACACAGAGCATCGTATTTCTTAATGGGAAGCTGTTCGTGAGGGCAGAGTTAAGGTAACAGAGAACAACCGCCCCTATCAGGGGTAAGGGTGAAAAGGTGAGGTAAGAGCTCACCGGTCTGTATAGCAATATACAGAGCCGTACCACTTGCGAGTTGTAAGACCATGTATACCGGCGCATGTAGGGCTGCTCGTCCGATGCCGGGGGGTAGGTCGCTAGAGCCTGTTGGTGACATCAGGCGTAGATAAATGGCAAGCACTCTTCTTGAAGAGTACAGAACCCGGCTTATAGACTTACTGTATTTTTATTTATTCTAAGTAAAGGGCGATTCTTGTCCGGCTTTTGCTTTGTTATATCTTGAGAAAAACAGTCTAAGGAAAGTATTAGCAATAATAAAAAACAATCCTGCCAAAATAAATATGACAGGATTGCTTCTCTAAACTTATCTTAAATTACTTATATCTCAACCATTTAAACATTTCGGCGAAAGTTACTTTCTTACCATACATCAGAATACCGACACGATAGACCTTTGCAGCCAACTTAACCATTAATATGGCAGTTACATACAGCACAACAACCGACAAGACCAACTCCCATATAGATATTTCGAACGGAGCACGTACCATCATCACGACAGGTGCGGTAAATGGTATGATCGAACACCAAAAGGCCATTGCGCCTTCAGGATTCTGAGATGCTGCAATACCTGTATAAAAGGCTAATAATAATATAATAGTCAATGGCATCATCAACTGCTGAGCCTCTTGCGAATCGTTAGCAGCAGACCCAAACATGGCATACAAAGAGGAGAAAAGAAGATACCCTCCCACAAAATATAATATAAGGCAGATCCCGACCTGCAGCCAGTTGACGCCCAATATACCATTAACAGCAGAAGTAATCTCCGAGTTATTCTGTGTCATTGCACTTATTGCCTGTTGAGCCTCCATTGTAGCAGTGGTATCTACACTTGTCCCGAGGAATATTTGCATAGCAACAAGTGCGCCGCCTCCTATAACAAGCCAGATAACCAATTGTAGCAAACCAACTAATCCAACTCCGACTATTTTACCCATCATCAGATCTAAAGGTCTAACGGATGAAATAATCACCTCAATGATACGGTTTGTTTTCTCTTCCACAACACTTTGCACCACCATTTGCCCATACATCATGATAAAGAAGAACATACACAATGTAAGTCCCATCCCTACAAAAGATGCCGCCTGACCAAGTGTCTCGGTCTTCTGTCCGGCTTCGTCGAGACGGATAGTGGAAACATTAATATGATCTTTCGATTTCAATATTTGTTGCAGATCTGTAACAAGTTGTGGTTCGATATTACTCCTTTGGGTAAAATCATCTATCTTTTTATTTCTAACAGCATCCGTAAGTATGTTGTTGATATAAACAGTCAACTCACGAGGAGGCTGTTGCTTTTCGGAATAGAAAGTTGCTGCATTCGGATTTACACTCAGATCTTCCGATATCTCTAATATGGCTGTCCGCTTATCGCTCGGCTTACTATCGCTATCCGATAATTTCACAAACTCATAGTTCTTAGATGACTGAAACAAACCAAAGTAAGAACCTGTATGATCGATTACATACACTTTGTTTATATCATCATTACTACTCAACATCATAAGCAATGCAGGAATAGTAGACACTCCCAAGAATAAGAATGGGGTTAGCAACGTTGTCAAGATAAACGCTTTGGTTTTTACCCTCGAGGTAAATTCCCTATGTATAATTAGCTTTAATCCTCTCATTGTTTTGTCTCTGATACGATTTGTATAAAAATATCATTCATCGAAGGCAATACTTCTTCAAAAGTCACCACTTCATAGCGTTTGGCTATCTCTTGTATCAACTCTGAGTTGGAAGCCTCATCATTACGCTGAATAAGTAATTCCGTAATATTACTGTCCGTTGATTGCGATAATATCGAAAAGTGAGAAGATTCCAGATCGAAAGTTTCACCCACAACCTGAAGTTTGAAAATATGCTTTCTGTATCTTGCGCGTATTTCTTTCACATTCCCATTCAATACAACCCTAGATTTATTTATCAGAGATATTTCGTCACACAATTCCTCTACCGATTCCATATTATGAGTCGAAAGAATTATTGTTTTGCCTTTTGCTTTCAGATCTAACAGCTCTTTCTTTAACAATTCTGTATTCACAGGATCAAATCCGCTGAAAGGTTCATCAAGAATATACAAATCGGGCTCATGTATGACGGTAGCAATAAATTGTATCTTTTGCTGCATACCTTTCGACAGCTCCTCCACTTTCTTTCCTTGCCAGGATAGGATATCAAACTTCTTTAGCCAATATTGAGTTTTTTGTACTGCGTCTTCTTTCGAGAGGCCTCTCAATTGTGCCAGAAAAATAATATGCTCTCCAACTTTCATTTTCTTGTACAAGCCTCTTTCTTCGGGGAGATAACCGATATTGAAAACATCATCGGCTACCGATACTCTTCCATTTATAAAGACTTGTCCTTCATCGGGAGCAGTTATTCTGTTTATTATGCGGATTAGGGAAGATTTGCCTGCACCATTAGGCCCCAGCAATCCATAGATGCAACCTTTTGGCACTTGCACGCTTACGCCATCGAGAGCTCTATGACTACCATATTGTTTCACCACATCGTGGGCTTCGAGATAATACATATTCTATAGTATGGTTTATATTCTTTTTATATTAGTCGCACCAAAAGCATAAAAGTCACAGAGCTCCGAAAATATTATAGTCTTATTTCTTATCGCCCACTAATACTCCAGAGATACACCAATAACTAAGAGCACTACCTTCGGGATCTCCCACAGGTATAGAAACCTTCAATTGGTGTTCACCTGCCTTTACATCCCCAATGTGTATAAACACAGGATAACTCACTGTACCCGGACACCAACCCGAACGACTCAGGTCGGATGACGATAAGCCATTTGCGAAATTACCCGAAGCCGGGTTCAACTCTCTATAGCTACTGCAATCTTCGCGCCAAGGGGTATAAGCGATCAGGCGAGAGCCATCCATAAATATCTCGTTAAGCTTCGGATTAAATTCGTCTCCTCCACCCCAGCCACCATGGCCTGTAGATATATAGCGGATATAAGCATCTTTGAGGTCTACATCTGTTTTGAAGTTCACAGTCAGAGAATCGTTGCGGAACAATCCGTCAGGATAAGCCTGTCCTGCCATCTCCATAATATTTGTAGTTGTAAACAGAGGATATACTTCTTTCTCTGCCCGCTTATCATTGGGATAATACTTAATCTTCAAAGAAACATTGTGTCCGTTTTTCGCATAGTTTCCGATCCATGCACCTACCCACACTTCATTTCTCAGATACTTGGCATAGTCTGTAATTTCTTGTTTAAACACCACAGAGTCCGGCCAGTTATATTCAGCTACCTCAATATGGTTATATCCTTTTACTCCGAATGAAGTATAAAAACGCATCAACTCGAGAGGCGGCAAATAATCTTCTGTAGCAACCATTCCCTCATACGATTTTCCATGTTTATCAGTATACTGAGGTAATGCCTCTCTTCCTTTTAGCAATCCATCCATAAATGATTGCTTCTTATCGGTAGGCACGATAAAGACGCTACCCGTACGGTCATAAGCATCCCCTTCAGAGTGTTGAGCTAGCTCAGCAAAAATAGAATAGCTACTATTATCGGCAGGAAGTTTTACTTTTTTCAGAACGATAGAACCATTGGCAAATTGCATTATTTCTGTATCGTTCAACTGCTCCGGCTTAGGAATATCCCTAAAGTATATACTCTGATTACTAAACACGTCGGCTACAATAACCTGGCTTTGCTGTATACGGTAATTATAGGCAGGAGCTGTTAATTTATCCCCTTTAAGTACAGGTTTTACATTCACAATCTCTTTTAGCAAATCAATCTTTGTTGCTTTTTCTTCGTATTGTCCGTTTCTTACCACCTTGAGCACAACTCCATCGGGCAAACCAACACCGGATTGCATAGATCCTTTGACTCCTAATTGAGTTGTATACCATATTTCTATCGTATTAGAATTAATAACAGTCTTTGCTTTTTTGCAGAGGTAGCCGGCAATAGTTTCTGTTTCGGGCAAAAATTCGAGTTTATCATTTAATATAAATGATCGGGTTGTATAAAACTCATTTCCATTTGCCAACTTTGCGGTTTTCGTTTCTTCATTTGTTGCATAATCAAGATAGGTGTATTGTACCGGAGTACCCTCTTGCACTTCGGCATATTTACGACTTATTTGCACATCAGTTCCGCATATCTCTACGATGGTATTTGATCCTTCGTAGGCTTTACCATTCATACTTGTCTGGTAGGTGATACGTACTGTTTTAAAATCTTTCTTAGGTTGAGCATTCATTACAAATGCGAGAAGTAATAATTGGAATAAAAATAGGTTCCTTTTCATAAAATATATTTTAGATAAAAGAGTTTTTAGGTCAACGGACAAAGATAAAGATAATCATGGATTGATTAAAAAACATTCAAATATTTAACGACCATTCTTTAGACATTCCCTTAAAAAGCACAAAACAAATAAACAATTCCATTTTTCTTCGTATTTTTGCCAGCCAAAGATGCTTTGAAACTAAATCATCGAAGCTTAATTACATACTAAAATATATTTCTATGAACAACGAGAAAGGACTGGACTTTAAATCCACGATTTCAACCGAAGACAAGAAACTGTTCATCGAAACCTACGGCTGTCAAATGAATGTAGCAGACAGCGAGGTTGTTGCATCCGTAATGCAAATGGATGGTTATATCATGACAGATAAGCTGGAAGAAGCTGATGCTGTTTTTGTAAATACATGCTCGATACGTGACAACGCCGAGCAAAGAGTTATTCAACGTCTCGACTACTTCAACGCCCTCAAGAGAAAGAAGAAGCCAAATATGATTATTGGTGTTCTGGGTTGTATGGCCGAACGAGTGAAAGAAGAGCTACACGACAAGCATCATGTAGATGTTGTAGTAGGCCCCGATGCCTACCTCGACCTGCCTAACCTGGTAGGAGCTGCCGAAAATGGCAACAAAGCAATCAATGTTCAACTATCCAAAACCGAAACGTATAAAGATGTGATCCCTCTACGTATTGGAGGAAACCACATTTCGGGCTTTATATCCATCATGCGTGGATGCGACAAGGTATGTTCGTATTGTATAGTGCCTTATACAAGAGGTCGTGAACGAAGCCGTTCGCCACAGAGTATCCTTAACGAATTGGAGAATCTGCGAGACAAAGGATTTAAGGAAGCCACATTGTTGGGACAGAATGTCAATTCGTATCGTTTCACAAACGAAGACGGCAGCATTGTAGATTTCCCCGCACTATTGGAAATGACAGCGAAAGCTGCACCCAAAATGCGTATCCGATTTACGACTTCTTATCCAACAGATATGACCGATGAAACACTGGAGGTAATCGCAAAATACGATAACCTGTGTAAGTTTATCCATCTACCTGTGCAATCGGGCAGTAGCAAGATGCTAAACGTGATGAAGAGAAAATATGATAGAGAGTGGTATCTGAACCGTATCGAAGCGATTAAACGCATCATACCGGGATGCGGCATATCTACTGATATCATGTGCGGGTTTCACTCCGAGACGGAAGAAGATCAGCAAGAGACACTATCGCTGATGCGTGAAGTATGTTTCGACTCGGCGTTTATGTTCAAGTATTCGGAACGTCCGGGAACATACGCTTCAAAAAAATTAGAAGATGATATACCTGAAGATGTTAAAATAAAACGTTTACAGGAAATTATAGATTTGCAAAACGAATGCTCTCTTGAAAGCAACAAGCGAGATGTAGGCAAAGTATTTGAAGTACTTGTTGAAGGATTCTCTAAACGGTCGAGGGAACAGCTTTTTGGACGAACATCCCAAAACAAAGTTGTTATTTTTGACAAAGGAAACCATCGTATAGGAGACTTTGTTACCGTAAAAGTAACAGGGAATACTTCGGCTACACTATTCGGCGAAGCGATATAAGAATCGGGCTAATAGTTATTTTTACTGAAAAATATTTTCGATATTTCAAAAAATAGCTATATTAGCTGTCCTTTTAGGGAAAGCAAGAAGATTATTAGCGGTTTAGCCCGTATTATTTAGTGATCAATCCAATTTATAATAAAGTGTTGAGTTGATGAAATTTATTTATACTCTCACACGTTATTATATTAATGTAGAATTAATTTATAAAATAAATAATTATGAATAAAACAGGTTCGAACTTATTGTTCTTGGCTATAGGTGCTGCGCTAGGTGCAGCTGTTGGCTATGTTGCTGCTTCTGACAAAAAGGAAGAATGGCTGAAAGATATAAACAGCCTGGTAGACAAAGTAAAAGGAAATGTAAGAAACGCAGCCGGCAGAGGCAAACATAAACTAGAAGAATTAAGAGACGATGTTGAATAACTCCGAAGAAGAAAAAAGCTTAGGAATCTTAATTGAAGAAATTAAATTAGATTTATTAAGCTATATCAACAGACGTATCCGTTTGTTTAAACTGGATAGTTTTGAGAAGATAGGTTTATCTGCCTCCGGTCTGGGATATGGCTTAATAATAATAGCTATTGTAGCTGTTATTTTATTCTTCGGGCTTATTGGTATGGCTTTTTTTCTTGGAGAATTATTCAACAGCTTGGCTGTAGGCTTTGGAATCATGACTCTGTTTTCATTATTTGTTTTATTGCTTGTAGTTCTTTTTCGGAAAAAGATACAACAATCGATATTACAGAATACTATAAGATTTATGCGTAAAATAGATACAAATGATGAAGAGTAGATTGACACCATTAGAAGAACTGCATCAAGAAAAAGAATTAGTAAGGCTTGAATGCAAGGAAGGTGAAGAACGTCTATCCGAACATTGGGCGTATCTTTCAGACAATGCAGGTTCATTGATTTTTCAAAGTACAATAAACTCTGTACTGAGCGTATTTGGTTTTGGAGGACCATCCAAAAGTAAAAAACGACAAGACGAAACTTCAACTTCAAGCGGTCTGCTTAGCGGATTAACCGCTTATTACCCTGTAATATGGGAAATTGTGCAGCCAATAATATGGCGGTTTGTAATAAAGAAACTAAAATCGATCTTCTCGGGAAAGAAAAAAAAGGAGAAGGATAAAGATAACGACTAAAATAAAACAGAAACAAGAAAGGAAATTCACCTTTCTTGTTTTTGTTTTTAGACTATTATTGGATATCAAATTATTTATTTACTTTTGATAATCAGTTAATTTAACCTTCGCACTATGGAAAGACGTAAATTCTTTAAGTCATTAGTTATTGGTGGTCTGGGTGCAACAGTTTCTCCTATCCTTAAAGCTGCTCCAACTCTCACCTCAACAGATATAAAGCCTGAGACAAATATAAAGGATGCGTTATCTATCTCTAGAACCGAATCTTCTATGCCGGGGAAATATCCGGGTAAAGTAGTCAGAGTCAATCATAGTTTGGCTGTTACTGATGGTAAACCTTCGGAAGAAACCGTTTTTGAGATGCTTAAAGAATCGATACTGAAACTTACAGGAGAAAGTGATCTCAACAAGGCTTGGCTACAATTTGTCGGCAAAGATGACGTAATAGGACTAAAGGTTAATCCTGTAGCCGGAAAACTATTGACGACTTCGCATGCCGTTACACAAGCCGTAATAAAACAACTGGAAGATGCAGGCATACCCCGTAGCAATATGGTAATATGGGACAGGCGCGAAATGCAACTGCATGAAACAGGCTATACAGAAGAAAATTATCCCGGCATAACCATCACCGGTACTGAGTGTGAAGATGCTTCGGGCAGCTACTATAATAGCGAAGGAAAACTATACAGCGAAGAGCGTATCGATAAAGATCATTATTTCTATGCTGATGTAGAAGGTGAGTATGACGCTTATACAATGCCTTTCATGGTAAATGGAGGAAAATATTCTTATTTTACAAAGATCTGTACTCAAAAGGTAACAAAAATCATCAATCTGCCTGTATTGAAAAATGCAGGATCATCAGTTACACTTTGTATGAAGAACCTTGCGTTCGGTTCTATTTCAAATACCGCAAGGCTCCACAAGGATTTGTGGCACGAAACTTCTGCCTATGTATGTGCCTTCCCGCCACTACGGGACAAAGTTGTTTTGAATATTGTGGACGGGTTGATAGGTTGTTTCGAAGGAGGACCTGCAGCGAATCCTCAATTTATATGCAATTACAATACGATTCTGGTGGGAACGGATCCTGTCGCCGTTGACCGTATAGGACATGACATTGTGATAGCAAAAAGGATAGAAGAAGGCATCCAATCGGAAGATAAACCGGCTGCTCTCAAATTCATGCATCTGGCAGAAGAAATAAAGCTCGGGGTGGCAAACAGAAATAAAATAGACCTAACAGAAGTAAATCTAGCCTAGATGAAATACTTTTTCTTAACGCTTTTATCATTACTCCCACTTTTTGCAGTAGGGCAGTCGTTGTCGGATATCACGATTGAAAAGGAACGTACTTTTGTAGGGACAGGTCTCTATGGTTTTATGAATGGAGGTTCCGACTTATACCTCGAATATGGATTCGAAAAACTAACAACGAGAGATATAAAATACAAGGATGAGAAATATACAATAGATATTTATGAAATGTCGTCTCCCGAAAATGCTTTTGGTATATATTCCTTACATACATTCAAATGTATGAGAGCTGACACCCTCCGTTTTTTCAATTGCCTATCCGCATACCAATATCAAGCAGCAATTGGGAATAAATATGTTTCAATCGTTTTTCAGTCGGGCTCGAACAAAGCTAAAAGGAATGCCGATGAACTCTTGTATTTGTACGTAGATACGCTCAATATGAAAAGAATAGCGTTACCGTTAGAAATGACTAAAGAGATTCCTTATTCATCGTCTATAAAATACTTAAAAGGAAATCTGTCTATATCAAATGCTCAACCATCACTTCTGAAATGGATAGAAGGCATATCTTTCTCCGATATATGGCTCGCCTCGAAAAGTAATACTGTAATCATTTATCCGACTGATGATAAAAATATGGCAAAGCTAATAGAAAGAATCCCAAAAGAAAATATCCTCAAAATAGAAGATAAGTACGTTTACTTAAAATGTCCGAAAAAAGAGGATAGCAATGACACGGGAGTATTTGGTTTTTAAAATCACAAAAACTACAAAACTTTATCTATATAGAAAGGGTTTATAATCTGGATACAGAGAAAGTGACAGATAAAAACAGGGTAAAAAGTGTTACTTTTGTTACTTTTTCATCAAAACCTGTTCTATGACAACGACAGTTATAAATGAGATAAGACATAAAATGAATATATATGGCAGGGAAGCGAGACCGTTCTTCTTTGCTATTAACTTTGAACAAACAGAAGGTTTATTTATCGATAATCCTTTGCAACAATCTGATGTTTTATTTCAGTTCTGCGGAAAAGGGAATGCTCCTGAACAAGAGGTTATAAAAAAAGTATCTTCATTCAATTACATTCCTATCCCCTATTCCGAGTACAAAAAGAAATTTGATATTGTACATAAAAGCTTAAAAGAAGGATACTCTTATTTGACCAACCTGACAATAAAAACACCTGTTTCTTTTAATCTTAATCTTGAAGATATTTTCTTTCAAAGTAATGCTTCCTACAAAGTGCTATATCCGAATAAGTTTGTATGTTTCTCTCCCGAACGTTTCGTCAAAATAGAGGGAAAGACTATTTCAACCAATCCCATGAAGGGAACTATAGATGCAAACATCCCCGATGCCGAACAGATTATACTGAATGACTATAAAGAAACAGCTGAACATAATACAATAGTAGACCTTCTGCGTAACGATCTTAGCATCATAGCCGATAATGTAAGAGTAAACAGATTCAGATATATCGATCGTATCAGAACAAATAAAAACGATATATTACAGGTCAGCTCAGAGATAACAGGCACGCTACGCGAAGAGAATTATCTTAATTATGGAGATATTATCTTTGGCATGCTTCCTGCCGGGTCTATTTCGGGTGCACCGAAAGAGGCGACAAGAAGAATTATACAAGATGCAGAAAAAGAACCTCGAGGCTATTATACAGGAGTATGCGGATATTATGATGGAAACGAATTGGATTCGGCTGTTATAATACGTTATATAGAAAATGACGACAACCAATATCATTTTCGCAGTGGAGGAGGTATCACAGCCTATAGCGATTGTGAGGAGGAATATAAAGAAGTTTTAGAAAAAATTTATCTACCAATAGTATGAAGCCATCATTCTCTGAAGTAATAAAAATTTGTAATGGTAAAATTTTCAATCTTCCTGCACATATAGAAAGAATGAACTCTACGTTACAATCTTTTTTCGGTTCTACTATTCCATTTAGTTTGAAGGATGAAGATATTCCTTTAGAATTCCGTGAAGGATTGGTAAAATGCCGTATTGTATACTCTCTTGAAAATCTGGAGATAGAATATTCTCATTATACATTCAGAGAAATAAACAGTTTGAAAATCATTCATGATAACTCGATCGATTACTCTTTCAAGTATGCGGAAAGAACAGCCTTTGAGAAATTGATGGCACAGAAAGAAAATTGTGATGATATACTCGTTGTCAAAAATGGATTTGTAACCGATACGTCATTCACGAATGTAGTATTCGAAAGTGATAAAGGTTTATTTACGCCTTCTACATACCTGCTACCGGGGACAAAAAGACAAACCCTTCTAAAAGAAAGAGTTATTAAAGAAAAGGTAATTCGGATCGAGGATATTGAAGACTATAGAAAACTGTACTTAATAAACGCAATGATGGGTATTGAAGGTAATATCAGCATACCCATATCAAGTTTAAAGATAGATAGCCTGTAAATTACTTTAAAGTCAAATCTGCATCAATAACAGTTTGAACCGTATTCTTTGTTGAGTCGGTATTTATAGCCGTAATATTACCTTTACAGTTTGTAAAATAGACACAATTTCCTCTGTCATAGAAACGATAGACTTTACATCCATCATGTTCGAACAGATATGACACCTCATACGTCTTATTATTCTGAGAAGGGGCTTCTACTAACGGACGACCAGAATAACAAGATTGAAAACTAAACGCAAGTATCAAACCAAATAGACCGAGTAATGCTTTCATAATATTTCTATATTAAGTTAATCTTCCTTCTTCGGATACTTCTTTCCTGCAAATATATCATATTTACGGAACTCACATTGTAAAGAGCCATTTACCAGTTGGATTTTCTTAGAAGGCTTCAATCCTATTTTGTCAAAACACTCTTTTTTATAGCTGAGTATCCATGCCGAATAGCCCATAAATACATGCTTCAACCGTTCACCTATATTTTCATACAAGCCGAACAAATCTTCGGGCTTTATTCTTTCACCATAAGGAGGATTCGTAACCAAAATAGCATTCTCGGATGGAGCCTCTGTATAGCTCTCAAAAGGCATCACTTTCAGGTCAATACTTTTATCTAATCCGGCATTCTTTACATTCTTCGCAGCAATAGCAATAGCCTCGGATGAGATATCCGAACCATATATCTTATGCTTAAACTCCCGCTCTCCTGAGTCATCGTTATATATCGTTTCAAACAAGTCTGCATTAAAGTTTTTCCACTTCTCAAAAGCAAAATTCTGACGATAGATTCCCGGAGGCACATTCATGGCTATCATTGCAGCCTCTATCAGCAAAGTACCCGAACCACACATCGGGTCTATAAAGTCAGACCCTCCGCGCCAGCCTGTTTTAAGTATCATTCCCGCAGCCAGCACCTCGTTCAAAGGAGCTTCTGTTTGAGCAACACGGTAACCTCTTTTGTGTAAAGACTCTCCCGAACTATCGAACGAAAGGGTACACTTATCATGAGCTATATGAAAGTTAATTAACAAGTCGGGGTTTTCTACATTTACCGAAGGACGTTTCTCCGTCCTCTGCATAAAATAGTCGGCAATAGCATCCTTTACGCGATATGCAACAAACTTAGAGTGTGTAAAGTAGTCCGAAAAAGTTATTGCGTCTATAGCAAAAGTACTATTTTCCGTAAGATGCTCAAACCAGTTCATGGCTTTTACCTTCTTGTATATATCATCAGTCGTCTTTGCTTTAAACTCATAGACAGGACGAAGTATACGAAGAGCAGTCCGGCACTGTATGTTAGCCTTATACATTAAAGCAAGGTCTCCTTCGAAGGAAACCATACGCTTGCCTATCTCAAGATTGTTTGCACCTAAGCCTATTAATTCTTCGGCCAACACATCTTCTAGTCCCGCCATTGTTTTGGCGATCATTTTAAACTCTCTTTTTATCATCCTTTATAATTTCAACTTCTTAGATTTTCCTTTCGACTCGTTATGGAAAGCATCTACAGCCGTTACAACATATTTATATTCTTTAGCTCCTCCTTCATAAGGGAGCACTATACTTTTCTGCCTTGTGATAAAAACAATATTCTGAGCATTCTCCAGGTTTTCCTTTTCTCCTTTTGCAAAACGATAAACAACATAATATTGAGCTGTCTCCGGATCATATTTATCTGACTTTGCATCCCATTGCAATGTATGAGTAGTTGCAGTAAACGACTCTTTCAAGTTACTCACCTTTTTGGGCTGCTTCTTGTACATATGCGTATATGCAGGGATAAGAGCGGGATATTTGTGATAATTAGATTGCAAACGGCTAGCTATTCCCTTATAGTTGTCCAATAGTTCATAAGCAGGCCAGAAACAATTTCCATGCACTGTGGCAAAACTGCGAGACAGAAGCATTTTCTCTGTCAACTGATTGTCTCCCGAAGGCTGAGTTGTTGCATCCATTGTTCTCTTTATATCCTGACCAATATAGAGAGGTTGTCCGAAATTATTATTCGCCCACCATTCTATCAATGTTTTATAATCTGCAGCATTATGTCCTATTTCCCAATATATTTGAGGCATATTATAATCTATCCACCCATTTTTCACCCATAGCTTAACGTCAGCATACAAGTCGTCATAATTTTGCAATCCACTGGTATTACTTCCCGAACCATCAGGTGTACTTCTCTTATTCCTATATATTCCAAAAGGGCTGATACCAAATCTCACCCATGGCTTTGTAGTCTGTATGGTATGCTTCACATCTTGTATCAACAGATTCACATTGTTGCGACGCCAGTCTGCTCGCTGATTCTGAGAGAAGCCTTGCTGCCTACCGTATGTATTGAAACTGTTATCATCGGGGAAAGACTGCCCTGCGACAGGATAAGGGTAGAAGTAATCGTCCATGTGAATAGCATCTACCTCATAGCGCATGACTATATCTTTAACGACATCACAAATAAATTGTCGGTTGGCAGGAATACCCGGATCAAAATATATCTTATTGTCATATTTCACAAAACGTTCAGGATATTTATGATAAATATGATTTTTGGAAAACACATCGCTGGTTCCCGACGATACACGGTAAGGATTCAACCAGGCATGTAATTCCATATTTCGCTTATGACACTCATCTACAAGAAAGGCCAAAGGATCGAAGCCTCCATCGGGAGCTTTCCCTTGTATCCCTGTAAGGAAAGCACTCCACGGTTCAAGATCTGATTTGTAAAAAGCATCGGCATAAGGACGAGCCTGAAATATAACAGCGTTGATGCCATCAGCCTGCATTTGATCTAATATATTTGTAAAGTATGCCTTCATCTGAGATGAATTCATGGTCTTATATCTCGATTGCCAAGCAGTGCTCAACCATGCGCCCCTAAACTCCCTTTTGGGATGGGAGATATCGGAGAATTTCACACGTTGTTTCTGAGAACCGCAAGATGATAATAAAATTATAGTAATTGTTAGTATAGAAAAAAGAAGGGCTTTGTTCTTGTACATTGTAACATTATTTAATTATGCATCTACAAAAATAGGAATAATAACTAGAATAAATACTTTACTTTTGTCTATATCAAACGAAATTACAGTGAAATATCTATTATTTTATGTGCTTCTTTTTATTTCATCCTGTTCTATTGCCAAGGAGCCGTTAAGAATCGGAGTAATTACAGACACCCACTATCTGTCGGAACAATTGATGGAAGAAGGGCAAGCCTTAAATGATTATATAGCTTCCAGTGGCAAGAATATCAAGTATGTACCACAGGTTCTCGATAAGGTGCTAAATGAGTATCTTAACAGTGATATACAAGTACTGCTTATTTGCGGCGACATCACCAAAGACGGAGAAAAATTAAGCCATCTCGACTTCCTGAAAAAGCTAAAACCGCTACAAGATAAAGGAATCAAAGTATATGTTATCCCCGGCAACCATGATATTAATATGCCAAATGCTTCGGAATATAAGGGAGACAAAAAGTTACCTGTAGCAAACATTTCTCCCGATGACTTTGCGTCGATCTACAAAGATTGTGGCTATAGCAATGCGCTGAAAAGAGATGATAATTCATTAAGTTATGTCGCTTCTCTCGATGATCAAACATGGCTTCTCGCCATTGATGCAGCCAGATATAAAGAGTATACAACAGGCAGCATAACAGCTGGAAAAATCTCTCCCGAAACCGAAAGATGGATACTTGAGATCTTAAGAGAAGCCAAACAAAAGAATAAACAAGTAATAGGTATGATGCACTGGGGCTTTGCAGAGCATATCATGTATCAGTCTTCATTCTTTAAAGACTACCTTGTAGAAGATTATCAAAGATTAGCAAACCTGTTTGCAGACAATGATTTAAAAGCTATCTTCACAGGGCACTTTCATTCGAATGACATCACAGCCTTTACCTCCGACAAAGGCAATGTGATATATGATATAGAAACCGGTACTTTATCAGCCTATCCATTCTCTTATCGTTTTGTGGAACTGGATGCTAACGGTATGAAAATAAGAACTGAAAATGTGACATCAATACCCGGCAACTCCAATCTGGCGGAAGAGGATAAACAGCGAATGCTTAAACTATCTACTGCCCTTGCTAAAAGTAAGATCAACAAACTAGGATATAATCTTTCGGAAGAAACATCGGGTCTCTTTGCCGATATAATAGGACAAATATTTATCAAACATGCTTATGGAGACGAAAAGGTTGACAAATCCTTAAAAGAGTCTCTTGAAAAACTATCTGAAGCAACGGATATCCCAATCAATATGAATGAAATAGAGTTGGATTTCCCACCAGAAGATAATAACCTATATATTAAGTTTTAGAAATGTTGGAATTATCATTATATCCCGACCTAGTAGAAGCAGGATGTGACGAAGCCGGAAGAGGTTGTCTGGCGGGAGCCGTATTTGCAGCGGCTGTTATATTACCCAAAGGATTTATCTGTGAAAAGCTGAACGACTCAAAACAACTAACCGAAAAAGAAAGGTATGCATTACGTCCTCTTATCGAAGAGCAAGCTCTGGCTTGGGCTATCGGCATTGTGGATCAGAAGGAGATAGATGAGATCAACATACTGAATGCTTCGTTTCTTGCTATGCAACGAGCTGTAGCAAACCTAAAGACACGTCCACAACATTTATTAATTGACGGTAATCGCTTCCGCAAATACGAAGATATTCCACACACGTGTGTTGTAAAAGGAGATGGCAAGCTATTGCCTATTGCTGCGGCATCAGTATTAGCTAAAACATACAGAGACGACTACATGCTTAATTTACACAGAGAATATCCGCTATATGATTGGGATCACAATAAAGGATATCCGACAAAAAAGCATCGTGAGGCAATAGACAAACATGGTGTCACACCTTATCACAGGCTAACATTCAATTTAACCGACAAGCAGTTGAAGTTAGACTTCTGATTATTGAGGCTTAGATATCTTAATGCCTACTTTCTCTATACCGCTCAAGGTCTGATCTCGCATACCGTGCTCTATCTTGATACGGTAGTTTCGCTTTTCCTTAAAGGTAATTTCTCCGAAAGGGAGGGAAGATTGATACAATGTGCCAAACCCTGATCCCTGCCATTTACCAAGTTTATCAGCCAGCAGAAATTCTTTAGATGTATCAACGAATACAGAGTCAGCATCTATATTTGACTGAACAAAAAACCAGATATTCTGATAAGGATAACTCACGCTATTGGTAACCTCTATTGTAAGATCATAAGGCTTATTCAGTTCGAAAAGCGTAGAATCTATATCAAACACAAGCGTATCGTTTTGTGCCCATGCCTCATCCTTCAGTTCATGAAAATGATAGTATATCTCCTGCTTGTCACAGGAGATATTTATAAAGGTTAGCAACATAACACATAACGCAAAAAAAACTTTATGCTTCAGGCTTCTTCTGTTCCGAGTTTCCATTGCGGTTCGATCTGTTTCTGTTGTGTCTGTTTTTATTTTTATTCCGATTCGGGTTCGGATTCGAATTTTGATTCGGATTGGGATTACCTTGAGAATTGGCTTCAGCTTGTTGTTGCGGCCTGTTATTATTTCCTCCCTGAACTTTATTTATTTGAGGCTTACTATTCGGCTGATTATTAGCCGGCTGCACATTTCCCGGTTTAGGATTTTCCCCTTTATTGTTTTTTACAAATTTCTTTTTCTTATTATTACGGTTATTGCCATTTCCATTATCATCAAAGCGATTGATATTTTCTTGCAATATATCATGTGAGGTTGGTTTCTCGGTTTGCTCTTGAGATTCCATAGCCAGATGCAGAGGTCTGTCTCCTCTCTTATTCATCCTTATAACATCAAAAACCCTGTCTTTAGGTAAAGAGATAAGGTTCGCCGCAAAATTCTTATCTGTGGAATAGGTCATTGTCCCCGAAAGTATGTCGGTCTTGAAATGATAATAAGACGAATCTTTTGTCTCAAGGATTACTTCGCGTGATGGCAATTTTCGTTGAGCCTCCACGTAAGTATCTACTTCAAAATTGAGACAACATTTGAGTTTACCACATTGCCCCGCCAATTTCTGAGGATTTAGCGGAATATCTTGCAATCGAGCGGCAGATGTAGACACCGAGATAAAGTTAGACATCGAACTAGAACAACAAAGTTCTCGCCCACAAGGGCCAATGCCACCCACTCTACCGGCTTCCTGACGTGCTCCGATCTGCTTCATTTCTATTTTCACACGAAACTCGGAAGCATATACTTTTATCAACTGACGAAAGTCGACACGCTCGTCCGCTATATAATAAAAAATAGCCTTGTTCCCATCTCCTTGATATTCGACATCACTGATCTTCATCGCAAGATTAAGTTCTTCGGCTATCTCTCTCGAACGAAGCATCGTTTTATGTTCTTTCGATTTAGCGTCTTCCCATTTCTCAATATCGTTTTGTTTAGCTATACGGTAAATACGCTTAGTCTCTCCACGATAGTTATTCTTTAGCATTTGAAGTTTCACCAGTTTGCCTGTAAGCGTTACTTCTCCAATATCGTGTCCCGGTGTGGCTTCTACAGCAACGATATCTCCTCTGAATAGTTCTATATTATTACTGTTGAGATAATAGCCTTTACGTGTATTTTTAAATTGAACCTCAACCATCTGCGATTCGCCCGGTATCTCCGGAAGATCTTCAAGCCAATTATAAACTTCCAATTTGTTAGTACCGCTGCAACATCCGCCTTTTTTAGACTGACAACCGCCTCCCGATTGGCAACCACAGCCGCCTCCCGACTGACAGCCGCAACCTCCACCGGATTGACAACCACACGTTTTAGTTACCGCCTGCTTCTGCGATTCGCTAGTAGCAACTGTAACAAGTGCCTTTCGGTTTGCCCTGGCACAAGTACACCCTATCGGTGTTTTGCAAGTGCCCTGACAGTCCATGGCAGGATTAAATGTATTTTGATTTGAATCCATTGTTATTCATTTTAATTAATTAAGACAAAGCCCCTTTTCTAGCTTTGTGGGTTTATATTTATTGTTTAATCAGCATTGTTATTTTCAAACAAAGATCGAAAAACACCATCTTGGCGTTTACATTTTGTTCTATATGTCTTTCTGCCAAAGCCAGTTCATCCATAAAACCTACAATATTACGTTCATTGATAAACGGCGCAAAGCGTATTCCGAAATTAGCCTCATCCTGAGCTAAATAGGTAATTTCGGGCTGATGCAAGTTACTTACAAAATATTCGCGAACCATGCGCTGACTATATATCAGGAAGCTTTTTTGATTCTCCCGTCCTATTGCTGCCAATTCATTACCGATGGTTTTTATTTCCTTTATGTTACGAGCATAAGAAGCTCTCATCATCTGCACAAACAGATTGAAAAAAAACTTATGTTCTTCGTTCAGGCTGATCGTTTCCACAGCCTTCAGGTAACTACCTTTCGATAAATGTGCAACAGTAGCTGCATCATCAGGCAAGATATTATATTCAGATTCGAGAGCCTGCACAATATCACTTTCGGCTACGCCATGCACATTGATACGCTGACAACGAGACTGAATAGTTGTTATAATATTATCCGGCGTATCGGATACAAGCAGAAATATAGTATTATCTGTCGGTTCTTCTATAATCTTCAGCAACTTATTTGCACAAGACTCATGCATCTTTTCGGGAAGCCAGATAATCATTATCTTATATTTAGCTTCATATATACGAAGGCTCAACTTACGCAGAATCTCCTCGCTTTCCTTAGCATAAATAAGCCCTTGAGAGTTTTCGGCATCTATATGATCTAACCACTGGGTAAGGTTAAAATAATAGTTGTGTTGCTTTACAAATTCTCTCCAATCGGCTATATAATCATCACAAACCTCTTTTTTCTTCGCTGCTTTCTTTACGATAGGAAAAACAAAGTGAAGATCGGGATGAGTCAAATGAGCATATTTGACGCAAGATGCGCATTTTCCGCACGAATCGTTATCCGTCGGATTTTCACAGTTAAGATATTGGGCGTAAGCTAACGCTAAAGGGAATTTACCGACTCCCTCAGGTCCGCAAAAAAGCTGAGCATGGGGAATAAGCCCCTTCCTTGCCGATGTAACAAGCCTCTCTTTTACTTCACTCTGCCCTACAATATCTTTAAAAAACATTCTTTTTCAGTTATCTGTCACACATCAAAAGTAACAAACCTTTAGAAACATAAAAAATTAATATTCAAATATTTATTTTCAAAAGGTGACAAAAGTGACAGAATAAACGTCTATTTTGTTGTTACTTTATTGTTACCTTTTTTATAAGAACTCTCTTATATAGAGATAAATTCTAGTAAATCTCTTTAGCAATACGTCTTACACTCTCCGTTGCAAGCAAAGAATAAAAGTGTATACTAGGAACTCCATATTCAATAAGCTCCTTAGACTGCTTAATACCCCACTCTATTCCAACTTCTTTTGCGTCGTCATCGGTCTTACATTTTCTTAGTTCAACGGCTAACTCCTCTGGTATGCTCGAACGGAATATTCTTGGCAATACTTCCAACTGGCTCATCAAAACAATAGGCTTTACACCCGGTATGATAGGCTGGGTAATTCCGGCTTCTCTACATTTCTCTACAAACGAGAAATACTTCTGATTGTCAAAAAACATTTGAGTTACAAAATATTCTGCACCATTGTCTGCTTTTTGCTTCATATAGAAAATATCAGATTCTGCGCTGACCGCATCTTCATGAACCTCCGGGTAGCATGCCATTCCATAAGAAAAAGGAGTCGCATTTTTTTCGAATAAGCTTCCATCTGCCGCAATACCTTCATTGAAGTTATTCACCTGTAGCTGAAGATCTGTCGCATATTCATTTCGGTTAGGATATATCTGCTCTGGCGCAAGTCGTTTTGTATCTCCTCTAAGCAACAGCAAATTTTGCACATGCAGGAAGTTGAGATCGATAAGCGCATATTCAGTTTCCTCCTGAGAGAACCCTTTGCATATCATGTGCGGAACAGCTGTCACATTGTATTTGTGCTGAATAGAAGCCGCAATAGCCACAGAACCCGGACGCTTGCGTATATTCACCCTTTTTACTGTACCATCGGGCATTTGCTGATCGAGGTACTCGCTATGGTGAGTTGTTATATTTATATACTGAGGATCAAACTCAATTAGCTTATCTATTATATTATATACTTTCTCTACATTGTTCCCCTTCAACGGAGGAAGAATTTCGAAAGAGAAAGCGGTTTTATCACTTTTATTGATTAATTCTGTAATAGTCATATTTTTTACTTGAAAAAGATTCTGATTATATCATTTCCATTTGCCACCACAAGCAAGAGCAATAAGAAAATCATACCTACCATCTGGGCTCTTTCCATAAACTTTTCGTTCGGTTGCCGTCTTGTAATGACTTCGTACAACAAGAACATGATATGGCCGCCATCCAGAGCAGGAATAGGCAATATATTCATAAATGCAAGAACGATAGATAGAAACGCAGTCATCGACCAGAAAGCATGCCAGTCCCATGCAGGTGGGAAAAGGTTACCAATTCCGGCAAAGCCACTCAAATTTTGTACTCCTTTAGAAGAAAACACAAAACGCATCTGAGCTACGTAGCCTTTCAGCGTTTCCACACCAAGAACTGCACCTGACGGTATCGCTTTCAAGAAACTAAACTTATCTGTCTTAACATCGTATATAGGACTTACACCACCTATCCCTATTTTATTTTCATCGTTTACCAAGACTTTCACTGTTGCGGTTAGTGAGTCTCGCATATAAGTGATTGCTATATATTTTCCTTTATTTTCTTTTTTAGAGATTTCTCCCGAAAGCTGCATCCAAGATGTCACATTATTTCCGTTTACAGACAGGATACTATCCCCTTTTTGTAAACCGGCCGCTTTAGCAGCATCGGAAACTGTATCCAGACGTGTTGATGTCCAATAATAATATGGCGGTTGCAGGTCTTCAGCACCAATAACATTTTCTGCAAATTTTTCGGGCATGGTCAAAGTCACCTGTTTGCCTTCGCGTTCTACAACAACCTGCTTCGCATCAAGGAATTGCATAAAGGTATTCATGTTCAACACGCCACTGCGGTTGTTCATATCCTTGCCATCTATGCTAAGAATGATATCACGTTCTTGGTATCCGCCCAATTCTTTTGCCGTCTGAGAAAATGTCATACCATTTTTCACCGACTTTACAGGGATGTAAGAGTCTCCCCACGAAAACAGGATTATTCCATATATGATTATTGCTAATATAAAGTTAAACAGCACTCCGCCAACCATCACCAATAGTCTCTGCCATGCCGGTTTGGAACGAAATTCCCAAGGCTGTGCAGGCTGCGCCATCTGTTCCTTGTCCATAGACTCATCTATCATTCCCGATATCTTCACATAGCCACCTAGGGGCAACCAACCGATACCATACTCTGTATCGCTGTTTTTGGGTTTAAATTTAAACAGCGAGAACCATGGATTGAAGAAAAGATAGAACTTTTCGACTCTTATTTTGAAAAGGCGGGCAAAAAGAAAGTGCCCGAACTCGTGTATAACAACAAGTATAGATAAACTTAATATTAGTTGTAACGCCTTAATTAAAATAGTTTCCATTAAAAATTATTATAGTGTTATTTGATAAACTCTTTTGCTATATAGCGAGCCTCTGTGTCTGTCTGCACATAGTCGTCATACGTTGGGGTATCTACAAAGCATACCTTCTGCATCGTTTTTTCTATCACGTCGCTCATTTCCAAAAAGCCGACTTTGTCGTGCAAAAATGCCTCAACAGCGATCTCATTCGCAGCATTCATTATGCATGCCATATTTCCTTTGAGCCTTGCCGCCTCAAAAGCAAAAGCCAGATTACGGAATCTGTCTGTATCGGGTTTTTCGAAAGTCATTGTTTGCAGCTTAAAGAAATCAAGCCTTTCAAAATTCGATTTTAACCGTTTGGGATAAGCAAGTGCATATTGTATCGGAAGGTGCATATCCGGCAAGCCCAGCTGAGCAATAATAGACGCATCTTCGAACTGCACCATAGAATGGATGATTGATTGGGGATGCACCACGACTTCAATCTGGTCGGGTTCGACACCGAATAGCCATTTGGCTTCTATCATCTCCAAGCCTTTGTTCATCAACGAGGCTGAATCGATAGTCACCTTTGCACCCATATCCCAGTTGGGATGCTTTAGGGCTTCTTTTTTAGTAACGCTTTGCAGCTGCTCTTTCGAATGTTTACGAAATGGCCCACCCGAAGCAGTTAATAATATTTTTTCTATTTGAGAATTCTCCCCATTCAGGCACTGGAATATCGCAGAATGCTCTGAATCGACAGGGAGAATAGGTACTTTATTTTCGATAGCCAGATTTGTGATTAATTCTCCGGCTACAACGAGAGTCTCTTTGTTGGCAAGCGCAATCGCCTTTTTTGCTTTGATTGCATTTATCGTAGGTTTCAAGCCCGAATAACCCACCATGGCTGTCAACACCATATTGATAGGTTCGCTCTCTACCACTTGGGCGATAGCATCACATCCACACCAAACCTTTAGAGGAAGATCAGATAAAGCATCTTTTACATACGCATACTTTTCCTCATTGGCAATCACTACTACCTCGGGCATAAACTCCCGAGCCTGCGCAATTAGTAAATCTGCATTATTATTGGCTGTAAGTGCATATATCTCAAACTCGTCTTTGTGTTCCCTGATCACATCAAGAGCCTGTGTTCCTATAGAGCCGGTAGAGCCAAGTATTGCAATATTTCGTTTCATGTATATTCTATTTCTTGTCTGGGCTTTTATTAAAAAGCTATATAATCTTCAGGGTTTACAGGATTTCCTTTATACCAAAGCTCAAAGCCAAGAACTAAATCAGCATTGTCTTTAGCCTTGCCATCACCGATAACGGCAATCGCTTCTCCGGTACGAACTTTATCCCCTACTTTTTTTAGAAGTAACGTATTGTTCTTATAAATTGAGACAAACCCATTTTTATGTTGAATTTGCATAGTATATCCTGTTGTAAAATCATAACCCGAGAAAACAACTGTACCTTCAAGTACTGCCAAAACAGTTTCCTGAGATGCTACTTTCAGATTAATACCATATCGGTCGTTTGACGGATTGAATTTACTAATTACCAATCCTTTCAATGGCTTAAAGAAAACAACTCCTTCCATAGGACCCGAAGCAGTAGGAGAGATAACGGATAAATTATACCGTTCCTTATCCTCATAGCGATCTACAAAGACTTTCTCTTTCTCTGTCCTTTTCAACAACGGATCATTTTCCGAAACGGATATCGTATCGGTTATTTTCACAGAATCAACATCCAGAACGCCGGTAAAAACATTCTTCAGATTATTGATATATGCCTCCTGATAGTTGAGTTGTTGCTGTAGCGAATCAACCCTGATAGCAGCTCTCAGAGCCTTTTCTCTGACTTCAGCATCGAGATATCCGGGCAGATAATATCGTATAGGTGTAGCGATAATGAGAAACGAGGTAATAGTAACGAGAGATATAGCAAATAACAGAAACAACACACATCCTGAAAACATGGATGCCTTTATGCTCCATACTTCCTCAAGTGTATTTTCGTTCATTACAGAAAGACGGTACTTGAAATGTAACCGCTTCCATATATCATGTTTGTTCTTTTTCTTCTTAACCATTCATTTTTTTGATCACGCTACTACTGATGGTGTGCCTATAAACTTTGCACACAAGACACACTATAGACCAAGCTACAAATTTAAGAAAAAAAGCGATATACCTTTACCTGAAGCCACACAAGATTAGGTCAAATAGTCCTTTTTTTAAATATTTAATTCAAAATGATTACAATCTTATTTTTTTTAGCTATTTTTGCAGCCTGCATTTTAGTGAAATAACGTGATTTTATTACATGCAGCTATAATAATTACATTTGTTATAAGTTTAATATGAGTCTATTAACTGATAAGTTGTATCGGTATGACGCAGCACGAAATACACGAGCTGCAGGTATTTACCCTTATTTTAGAGAAATCCAAAGCGACCAGGATACAGAAGTTGTTATCAACGGGAAAAAAGTATTGATGTTCGGGTCAAATGCCTATCTGGGGCTTACTAATCATCCAAAAGTAAAAGAAGCAGCAATCAATGCTACTAAAAAATACGGAACGGGCATGGCCGGTTCCCGTTTTTTGAATGGGACATTAGATATCCACGTAGAACTAGAAAAAAAGCTGGCTAAATTTGTTGGAAAAGAAGATGCTATCGTTTACTCCACAGGATTTAACGTAAACCAAGGTGTTATTTCATGTATCACCGGACGTGAAGATTATATCTTATGGGATGAATTGGATCACGCTTCTATCATAGAAGGTGCACGAGTATCTTATTCTACCAAACTCAAGTTCCGTCACAACGATATGGATTCTTTGGAAAAGCAACTTCAAAGATGTGAACCGGATAAGGTTAAACTAATCGTTATTGATGGTGTGTTCAGTATGGAAGGGGATGTGGCACATCTTCCTGAAATAATTGAATTAGCAAAAAAATATAATGCAAGTGTAATGGTTGACGAAGCACACAGTCTAGGTGTGTTAGGAAGCGATTATAGTGGAAAAGGACTTGTCGATCAATGTGGACTTGTCGATGATGTCGAGCTCATTATGGGAACTTTCAGTAAATCGCTAGCTTCGATTGGCGGCTTCATTGCAGGTAACGAAATAATACTTGATTATCTACGTCACAATTCCCGTCCATATATCTTTACCGCGAGTGCTACTCCTGCTGCAACAGCTGCAGCCAGCGCAGCATTGGATATCATAATATCTGAGCCGGAAAGAATAAAAGCATTGTGGGATATTACGCATTATGCATTAGATGGCTTCCGTGAGCGCGGATTTGAAATAGGGCACACATCTACACCTATTATACCTCTATTTATCAGAGATAATGAGAAAACATTCCTGATTACAAAACTTCTTTTCGAAGAAGGCATATTTGTAAATCCTGTAGTATCTCCGGCTGTTGCGCCAAGCGATACTTTGATTCGCTTCTCACTGATGGCTACGCACACAAAAGAGCAGGTAGACATTGCTTTTGAGAAAATAGAATCAATATTCAAAAAAATGGGAGTATTATTACATGCAAAAGCCTAAAAAAGGGTAGAGCAAAAGAATATACTTCAAATATAAAATAAGAAAACCCTCTGTCCGTTAAAAGATAGAGGGTTTTTCCTTTCTTCGAATATACTTATGAGAAAGTCTATCTTTTTAATAACCTTATTGGTTTTTACGACCTCAATATTTGCACAAACCTATACAGTTTCTGGAGGGTTGGGAACACCTTACGCTTATAAAAAAGAATCAGGTCAAAGCCTTACCGGTACAGGCATAGAAGAAGTATATCTATTCAACACTTTTGCAGGCGCTACAATAAAGTATAGTTCATCGGCTATTTCGGTCAGATTTTACAAATACAAACAATCTTTTGGAAATAAAACACAAATTCCGGACTCCGATATCTCAATAACATCTATCAACGGAAACTCTACATATACTGTATCAAATCTGGAAGATGGATACGGCTATTTTGCAGAAGACAATAATATTGCCAAAAGCGCTGTTTGGATTATTGATTATAACCAACATAAATCAATATTAAGATCCATCGAAGCCCGAGAAAATGATGACAAATGCCAATTTCTTAAATTACTAGTTGGAAAAACAGAAGATAAACTATTCTTCTATACAACAAACGGAAGCAGAAGAGAAATCCCCCGAAAGTATACTGTGAGCTACGACATTCAAGAATGGGACGAAAACAACAAGGCTTTTATAAAAAGCATAAGAACCTTAAATATAGATACTGAAGAAACAATAGATGCACCTTTAATGAACACCGTTTTCAAACTTAAGGGGGATCAATTTGCAGAATACTTCAAGATACCACATGAGAAGAGTTCGGAAGAATACAATGCTATTGCTGTAGAAGGACATATTGTAGCAGAGCAAGAAGGGAAAAATAATGGGGAAATAGGAAGTTCTGCACCTGTCACAGTCAACTTATATGGACGGGGAAGTGATGCAGCTTATTTCTATACATGGAGTATATATAACAAGGAAGATACCGCAAACTATATTGTACGCTATACAGGTAGTGATGTAAAAAAATACACCTTCGAAAAAGATGGTAATTACGTCATAAAACTCGAAGTGGCTAATAATGCAGATCAATCTGCAACTTGTGCTAATATAAGCACTTTAGAACTTAACATAGAAGAATCAGACATTAAAGCCCCTAACTTTTTTTCTCCCGGAGGAACTACAAATGCCGAGTTTAAGGTTTACTACAAATCCATCGTGAAGTTTAAGTGTACCATTTTCAACCGTTGGGGAGTAAAAATATATCAATGGAACGACCCATCGAAAGGTTGGGACGGAAGACACAACGGCAAATATGTATCTACCGGCGTCTATTATTACGTGATAGAGTATACCAACTCGAAAGGAAGACGTAAAAGTATGGGTGGAGATATAAATGTTTTACGGAGAAATTAGAATAGATCGTTCTCCATCCAAAGCCATAGATACCAAGACTTTTTTAGAATATACATACTACTTACTATCAGCTTTCACAAGAAATATCTCATCCTTTTGTCGAGAGTTCGGCCCTTTCTATCGATTATTATTTTCTACGAAATAATTTGTATATAATTTTGTTTCGAAAGATAAATCAAAAGACTCTCTATATATAAAAGTCAGAAAACCTGAAAATAAGAATAATACTAACAAAAGATAGGAATAAGTTAATAAGTTAAGTTCAGTAAGATTGAGGAATCAATCTAAAGATAAAAGTGGTCAGGGATGCCCGCTTTTATTTTTTATACTCTTATTAACTCTGTGTTTAGCCCCATTTATTTTATCAAAAAACTAAAAATCTATACCTTTATCACAAATTCTTCTACTTAATATAATTCATGTCATGAAAAAAGGTATTTTTTTGATCTTTTGGTTATGTGCAATATCAATCTTTGCACAAAATTCTGTTAGTAACGAGTATAAAACGGATAAAGATATATCCTATATCAGTCCGGACGAAAAAGATAATTATCGAAAGGAGCGTTGCAAGCTTGACGTATATTATCCCGTAAATAAGAAAGATTTCCCTGTTGTTGTATGGTTTCACGGCGGAGGACTCGAAGGTGGAGAAAAAGGAATACCTAACGAACTAAAGAATAAAGGTATTGCTGTAGTAGCTGTTAACTACCGTCTGAGCCCGAAAGCAACAAATCCGGCTTATATCGAAGATGCTGCGGCATCCATTGCCTGGGTATTCAATAATATAGCATCTTACGGAGGCAGCACCAAAGATATTTATGTATCGGGACATTCGGCAGGAGGATATCTGACCCTGATGGTCGGTTTAGATAAAAGTTACCTTGAAAAATATGGAGTAGATGCCGATAAGATTAAAGGACTTATACCTATCAGCGGACAAACAAATACACATTTCACCATCCGAAAAGAAAGAGGCATACCATATAATATCCCAATTATTGACGAATACGCTCCTCTGAATAAGGCAAGAACCGGTATCCCTCCCACTTTACTAATTACAGGAGATCGTAAACTCGAGTTAACAGCCAGATACGAAGAAAATGCACATTTAGAAGCTATTCTAAAATCGCTGAATAACAAAGATGTTGTATTATATGAGCTACAAGGATTTGATCATGGCAACGTATATGCTCCGGGATGTTATTTGATGCTGGACTGGATAAAGAAACACAGTAAATTATAGTATAGTAAGTAAGCGATTAAAAGTATTTTTCGTTATTTCCTTGTCAGTTTTTAATATCCTGAAGAAAATGAGATTCTTCATTACATTTAGGAATGACAAAGAGAATAATATTGATAGCGAAAAACACTTTTAATCCAGTGCAGGAAAACTTACTTTCCTCTCTTAAAGATATATGACTGACCTTGTTGAGTCATTATATCATATTCGTAAACTTTATACAACAGAGGATATTGAGGATTTATTTCCTTCGATACCAACGGCTCTTTTATATCTGCCGTTTTATATAGCGGATTAGTATTCACGCCCCTTGCCTCCTGCAATCCATCACCTCTTAATGGCACATAAGAGCGAAGTCGCATATTTCCGCCTAGTTTAGATGTAATTGTTACAGAAGATATCTCACCATCACTCCAATCCATCGATGAAATTTCGAAACCACCACGAGCCACTAGCCCTTTAACACTTCCGTTCTTCCACTTATCAGGCAAAGCCGGTAGTAAATGTATTGCTCCATCATGACTTTGCAGAAGCATCTCTGCTACCCCCGCAGTGAATCCAAAATTTCCATCTATCTGAAATGGTGGATGGGCATCAAACAGATTCGGATAAGTACGCCCATCGTTATTACCCGGCTCTACCAAAGATAGCATATTCGAAATAATTTTATAGGCATGATTACCATCGAGCAGACGTGCCCAGAAATTAATTTTCCAACCTATCGACCAGCCTGTAGCCATATCTCCACGATAGAGAAGTGAGTTTTTTGCCGCCTGAAAAAGCATTGGATGTGAATATGGCGAAATCTGATTGCTTGGGTATAACCCATACAAGTGAGAGACATGACGATGATCATTCTTCGGATCGTCCCAATCTCCCAACCATTCCTGCAATTGATTGTATTTTCCTATCTGCATAGGTGCAAGGTGAGAAATCATATTCTCGAGTTTTTGATTATATGCTTCATCACCTACGCCTAAGGTTTTGGATGCCTCCAGAGCATTGTTAAGCACATCAAATACAATTTGATTATCCATTGTAGATCCTGCCGTTATACTCGTGTTTTTTCCAGGAGGGCCTTGTTCGGGAGAGGTAGACGGTGATGTTACCATCCATTTATATGTAGGATGTTCCACCAAAAAGTCGAGAAAGAAATCTGCTGCACCTTTCAGCACAGGGTATGCTTCTTTTAAGAAGTTCTTGTCTCCTGTATATAAGTAATGTTGCCACATGTGCTGACTCAGCCATGCCCCTCCATTAGGCCACATACCATGAAATGCTCCATCTACAGGACCTGTAGTACGCCAAAGATCCGTATTATGATGCGCAACCCAGCCATTGGCATTATACATTACCTTTGCAGTCTCCTGCCCTGTCACCGCCAACTCCTTTAACATCTGGAAAAGAGGTTGATGTGTTTCGCTTAGATTGGTAATCTCCGCAGGCCAATAGTTCATCTCCGTATTGATGTTAATGGTGTATTTGCTATCCCAAGGCGGCACTAATTGGTCGTTCCATATTCCTTGCAGATTTGCAGGCTGCCCTCCCGGTTGGGATGAACTAATAAGTAGATAACGCCCAAACTGGAAAAGTAGGGTAACCAGACTTTGATCTTTTCCTTCTTTGAAGTTTCTAACTCTTACATCTGTTTCTTCAAGAATACTGTCCGATTTTCCCAAATCTAATGAGACCCGATCGAATTGTTTTTTATAGTATTTTATATGATCTGCTAATGCTCTGTCATAGGGCTTCGATATTGCGGTTTTCAAAAAATGAGTAGCCTTTGTTGATTAATTAGCACTCACATCCTGGTAATTCACAAAATTAGTGGCTATAGAAATATAAATAATAACCGAGTTGGCAGCTTTTACTGAGAGTTTGTTACCCCCAACTTTTACACTCCCTCCTTCAGCTTTTATTTGAGTTTGGTTTTCGAACCGAATCACGCCTTTTATTCCTTCGTGTTCTGCCCCCATACCTTTGAGAATAAGCTTATCCCCCTTAGCTTGAACTTTATAATCTTTTACAGGAGAGTCATATCCTGCTGTGAAACTAATACTATTCGCCTTATCAGCTGTGATTTTCATAACAATGACATTATCAGTAAAAGAAGAGAATATCTCACGAGTATAATTAATGTCATCTACAGTATATTTTGTCGTAGCTACTGCTGTAGCCAAGTCAAGTTGTCTTGAATAATTAGAATATTTATTATGTCCTGCAAAATCTAAATATAAGCTTCCTATTGTTTGATAGGGCATACCATTATGCGGAGTTCTCATATTTTTTTCCAACAAAGCCTCTGCTTCTTTTTCTTTTCCGGCAAAGATAAGAGAGCGCACCTCATCCAGCACTTTTAACATATTAGGGCTATCATTTCTGTGAGGCCCTCCTCCCCACATCGTTTCCTCATTGAGTTGGAGCTGTTCTCTTGCAGGATTCCCAAAGACCATTGCACCCAACCGAGAATTTCCTAGAGGCAATGCTTCTACCCACTCCTTGGCCGGACGCTTATAGAAAAGCTTAGTGTCTTCCGCTTTACAAAAAATAGTACTTAAAGTAAAAATTGATAAAAACAAAAGGTATTTCTTCATGATATTTACAAGTATTCATTCGAGAACAAAGAAAAAGCTTATATATTAAAAATCAAATTAATGCAGACTTAATATCTTATTAAAAAAAGGAGATTACCCAAATTTTACTGCTTTTGCATCAAAAAAGACCCATTTTTCATGTAATCATCGGTTAATATCGCATTTTAATTACATTTTAATACTCCTATTAACACCTAGCGACGTATTTTTTTAATTGCCCTCACATTACTTTGTGATATAAAAATATCATAAAATCCGGAGATAAAATTATTTCGACATATATGTTAATAAACATTCTTTGAATAGAAAATACAAATCTTAATTCTTTATACGAATGGTATATGTTTACTTTGTACTCGAAATTAAATAAATGCCAACTTAAATTAAAACTTATCATGAAGCTTAGAAATGCATTCACCATTGTTTTTATTTCTATTTTATCAGCTTGCACAGCAAGTAACAACAGCGGTGTCAACAAGCAGCCGATAGATTATGTAAACCCTTATATGGGAAACATCAGTCACCTATTGGTACCCACGTATCCGACCATCCATCTGCCTAACAGTATGCTTCGGGTTTACCCCGAACGTGCCGATTTCACGAGCGATATGATCAAGGGGCTACCTCTGATCATCACGAGTCACAGAGGTAGTTCGGCCTTCAACCTGAGTCCTTATCAGGGTGATAAAGGCAAAATAAAACCTGTTATATCCTACAGCTACGATCGTGAAAAGATCACGCCGTACAGTTATGAGGTTGACTTGGACGATCAACAAACGCATATCCAATACGCACTTTCTCACCAATCCGCTATTTATCAGATAGACTATACTTTGCCCAACACTCCTGCTTACCTGATACTCAATTCGCGCAACGGAGCGATAAGGACAGACGGAAATACAGTAAGCGGATACCAAAAACTAGCGAATAATACGAATGTATATATATATCTGGAAACAGAACAAAGCCCTGTACTTACAGGAGTATTGAAAGACAATGTAATCAACGACAAAGAAAAAAGGGCAGAAGGCAGCAATGCTTGTGTCGTATTATATTATGGAGATAATGCACAAACTTTGCGCTTACGCTACGGGGTATCTTTCATCAGCGAAGAACAGGCAAAAGAGAACCTACGCAGAGAACAAAAAGACTATGAAGTTAAACAACTGGCTGATAAAGGCCGCAAAATATGGAATGACGCTTTAGGCAAAATCAAGGTTAATGGAGACAGCGATACTGACAAAACGGTATTCTATACTTCTCTCTACCGTTGTTATGAACGCCCGGTATGCATCAGCGAAGGCGGTCGTTACTTTAGTGCTTTCGACGGAAAAGTACATGAAGACGGGGGTAAACCGTTCTTTACTGACGACTGGATCTGGGATACATATCGTGCAACTCATCCTTTGCGTGTAATGATCGATGCTGAGGAAGAAGTGAATATCATTAATTCATACTTGTTGATGGCCGAACAAATGGGCAACAACTGGATGCCTACCTTCCCTGAGATTACAGGCGATTCTCGCCGGATGAACTCCAATCATGCCGTAGCTACAGTTATAGATGGCTATGCAAAAGGGTTAAAAGGTTTTGACTTGGAAAAGGCATATATCGCATGCAAAAAAGGAATCGAAGAAAAAACGCTTATTCCATGGTCGGGAGCTCCTGCCGGATGGTTAGACGAGTTTTATAAAGAAAAAGGATATATTCCGGCGTTATATCCGGGCGAAAAAGAAACGGTAGCCAATGTTAGCCCTTTCGAAAAAAGACAACCGATAGCCGTAACCCTTGGCACTGCATACGATCAATGGTGCTTGTCGCAAATAGCCAAAGCCTTGGGAAAAGAAGATGAAGCAAAGTATTATCTGAAGAGTTCTTACAACTATAGAAATGTCTACAATGCAGAAACAGGCTTTTTCCACCCGAAAGATAAAGAAGGGAAATTTATAGAACCGTTCGATTACCGCTTCTCGGGAGGCATGGGTGCACGAGATTATTACGGAGAAAATAACGGCTGGGTTTATCGTTGGGATGTACCTCATAATGTGGGGGACCTTGTAAGTCTGATGGGAGGAAACGAACAATTCATAAAAAATCTGGATCAAACTTTTAACGAACCTCTTGGACGTGGCAAATACGAATTTTATGCACAATTGCCCGATCATACAGGAAATGTAGGACAATTCTCTATGGCCAACGAACCAAGCCTTCATATTCCTTATCTGTACAACTATGCCGGACAACCGTGGAAAACACAGAAACGTATTCATACTTTATTGAAGCAGTGGTTTAGAAACGACCTGATGGGCGTTCCCGGCGATGAAGACGGAGGAGGAACATCTGCTTTTGTGGTATTCTCTATGATGGGATTCTATCCTGTTACTCCGGGTATGCCTGTTTATAATATTGGAAGCCCCATGTTTTCTCAAGCTAATATGACATTGAGCAATGGTAAAGTATTTGAAGTAGTAGCTCAAAACTATTCCGAAGACAACAAGTATATCCAATCGGCTACATTGAATGGAAAAGAGTGGAACAAACCTTGGTTCAATCATTCGGATATAGAAAATGGCGGCAAACTTGTATTAATAATGGGTAATAAGGCGAATAAAGCATGGGGAGCAAACCAAGCTCCACCTTCAGCCGAGAAACTATAAAAAAGTCATTTCTCTCTGTGATGCTAAATAATATAAAACATCACAGGGAGAATATAAAAATCGATACAATCATGAAAAAAGCACTCATTATACTTTTCATTCTCACCTTTTGCAGTCAGCTTGCTGCACAAAATTATCAGCGTACATCTCAAGGCATCAAGGCTGATGTAAATTCAACAAACATTGAAATTCAATTTTTTAATTCTAAAATCATAAGGATTTTAAAATATCCACAGGGAGAAATACCAAACAAAAAAAGCCTCTCGGTGATTAAAGAAGCTGAAAACACAAATTTTCAAATACAAGAATATAACAATGTGATAACATTAACTTCATCAGAGGTTATTGTTACACTAAATCTCAAGACGGGAGATGTATTATTTAATGGTACTGACACGAGACCTTTTATAGCAGAGAAGAATAGTTCTTCCATCTTTACGCCAAAAAACTACGAGAGCGGTAAGTCTTACGAAGTACAACAAACATTTCTATTGGATAAGCAAGAGGCCATTTACGGGCTGGGACAGCATCAACAAGGACATATGAATCAACGCGGACAAGAGGTAGAGCTTCGCCAGAGAAATACGGAAATAGCAATACCAATTATTCATTCGGTAAAAGGATATGCCATCTTCTGGGATAATTACTCGCCTACAGTTTATAAAGATTCGGCAGAAGGATTGTCTTTTACTTCTGCTTCGGGTAAATGTATTGATTATTATTTTATGTATGGACAAAATGCTGATGGTGTCATTGCACAGATACGAGAACTGACAGGGCAGGCTCCAATGTTTCCGTTATGGACATACGGATTTTGGCAAAGCCGCGAACGATATACATCGCAAGATGAACTACTGGATGTGGTAAAAAAATACCGCAGTCTAAACATACCTCTTGACGGCATTGTGCAGGACTGGCAATACTGGAGCACTGACAACAAGCAGTGGAACGCTGTAGAATTTGGAAATCCGACTTTCCCTAATCCTCAGAAAATGATAGACGATGTGCACAAAATGAATGCACATATAGCCATCTCCGTTTGGCCATCCTTTGGCCCGAATACAAATATCCATAAAGAACTAAAAAATAAAAAACTCTTATTCAACTTCGATACATTTCCTCAAGATAATGGAGTAAAAGTATATGACGCTTTTAATCCCGAAGGTCGCCAAGTGTATTGGGATTTCATGAATAAAAATATATTCTCTATCGGTATGGACGGTTGGTGGCTGGATGCCACTGAGCCAGAATACAATGTGAGTGAAAAATCTTTTAATGAGACTACATATCTTGGGTCATACAGAGACATAGCAAATGCGTATCCACTGGCATCTATTGGTGGTGTGTACGACAACCAACGCAAGACGACGTCTGAAAAGCGCGTATATATACTTACCCGCTCAGCCTTTGCAGGACAGCAACGCTATGGAGCAAACTCTTGGTCGGGAGATATCGATTCACGTTGGCATGTGCTTCGCAATCAAATTTCGGCAGGCCTAAACTTCTCTCTTTGCGGAATTCCTTACTGGAACACAGACATAGGTGGTTTTTGGGCAGGGCGTGTCTATCCTAAAGGGGTTGAAGATAGAGCATTCCATGAATTATATGTGCGTTGGATGCAGTTCGCTACATTTACACCAATGATGCGTTCGCATGGAACAAATACTCCCCGAGAGATATATCTGTTCGGCAAAAAAGGAGATTGGGCTTATGATGCTCAGGAGAAATATATCAATCTTCGTTATAGCCTCTTGCCATATATGTATTCTATTGGTCATGATATTACAGCAAATGCAGGCTCTATGATGAGGGCTTTAAGCATGGATTTTGCCAAAGACAAAAAAGTACATAATATAGACAATCAGTTTATGTTTGGTAAGTCAATACTAGTTGCAGCTGTAACAGACTCGATGTATGTAAACCGTATAAATGGCAGCATTGTAGAAGATTTCAATGCAGTAAAATCTCGAAAAGTATATTTGCCGGAAGGAGCCGACTGGTATGATTTCTGGACAGGAGAAAAGCTTAACGGAGGACAGGAAGTCAGCAAAGCAGCACCAATAGATATTATTCCACTATATATAAAAGCGGGCACTATACTCCCATGGGGCCCGAAAGTACAATATGCAGAGGAAAGAAAATGGGATAATCTTAAGCTATTTGTTTATTCCGGAAAAGATGCAGAATTTGTACTATATGAGGATGAGAACAACAACTATAATTACGAAAAAGGGATCTATTCAACAATTACAATCAAATGGAATGACAGAACGGAGGTATTGACTATAGGGAAGAGAGTAGGAGAATTTCCGGGCATGTTGAAAACCAGATCTTTTAATATTACAGTAATAGAGGAAGGAAAAAGCATAAATATTACTTCACAACCCGATAAAGAAATTCTATATCAAGGTGAAGAAATGAACATTAAGCTCTAGTATTAAGAAAGTGTGACTTACTCTTTTGATTTTCATCCCACCATGCTAATATAAAAGGAAATAAACGCACAGCATGAAATATATACTTATTCTCTGTCTTTTCATCTCTCAGATGATAGCTAGTGCTCAGACAAAAGTAGTCTGTGTAGGAGCGAGTATTACGGAAGGGGCGTTAACAACTGATCCGAAAAGAGATTCGTATCCAGCACAGCTCGCACACCTTTTAGGTAATAATTACGAAGTGATCAATTGTGGAGTAAGTAGTTGTACCATGCTTCGCAATGGAGATCATCCCTATTGGAATACCCAAGCCTATAAGAAAGCTTTAGATAGCAATCCTGATATCGTGTTTATTGATCTAGGAGGAAATGACGCCAAAGCTATTAATCGAGTTTACATAAATGAATTTGTAAAGGATTGCAGCGATATGGTAAAATCCTTTAAAAGCCTGCCATCAAAACCACGAATTATCCTGATGCTTCCCTTTGTTTCCTTCGAAACAGACTCGAACCAAATATGGGATCCCATTATTGTGAACGATATTATTCCAATTATTCAGCAGGTAGCATACAATGAAGATATAGAAGTCTTGGATATGCACTCCCTGCTGATAAATAGACCCAATTTATTTCCTGACAAGATACATCCCGGAGACAAAGGTTCGGAAATTATAGCGAGCAGATTATATGAACAAATTACATTAAAAACAGAAAAATCTTTTGATGTTCTGGCGAAACTAAAAACAGCACATACTATAAATAATTTCAAAGGATACGTATCGATAGATTTTAAGTTAAGAGGTCGTGATTGTAAAGTTGTTAAACCTAAAACTACAGCTTTGGGAAAACCGTGGATATGGCGTGCCCGATTTTGGGCGCATGAACCACAAACCGATATCGCTCTACTCGAAAGAGGCTATCATCTGGTATACTGCGATGTTGCCGAACTGATGGGAAATGAGGAAGCACTTTCTATATGGAGTGAATTCTACAAACTGTTAACCAATGCAGGTTTATCAAAAAAAAGTGTAATGGAAGGCATGAGTCGTGGTGCAATGTATTCTTTTTGCTGGGCAGCCGCTAATCCGGATAAAATTAGTTGCATATACGTAGATAATCCTTTGCTCGACTGCCGCTATTTAGCAGATAGAAATGGAGATTTAGATGAAATGACGGAAAACTTCATACAAGCATACAATCTGAAAACGAAAGCGGATATACGTACATTTAAAGGAAGCCCAATAGACAAGATAAAAGAAATAGTAAAAGGAAAATACCCTATTCTTATACTTTGTGCCAATCAGGATGAAGCTGTACCTCCAAGTCAAACGATCGAGTTTGAAAGAAAAATAAAAGAAGCGGGTGGAGATATCACCGTAATGATGAAGGATGGCTTCAAACATCACCCACATAGTCTTTCTAATCCTGCACCCATTGTTGACTTCATACTAAAAGCAAATAGAAAATAAATAAGTCGTAAATAATTCATAACACTAACCTAAATGAAAAAAGGTCTCTTCACCCTATACATCGCTGTATTTTCTCTGTTATCCTGCAATAGCTATAGTCAGAAAAATCCGTTTATAAAACATATGTATACAGCCGATCCTTCGGCTCGGGTATGGAATGATGGACGTCTGTATGTATATGCATCGCATGATATCGCTCCGCCTCAAGGGTGCGACCTGATGGATCAATATCATGTATTCTCTACAGATGATATGATAAACTGGGTAGATCATGGCGAAATACTTCGCTCGACTCAAGTATCCTGGGGTAGACCTGAAGGGGGTTTTATGTGGGCTCCCGATTGTGTTTATAAAAACGGTACGTATTATTTTTATTTTCCGCATCCTAGTGGATCAGATTGGGACAAAAGTTGGAAAATTGGAGTGGCAACAAGTAAATTTCCTGCAAAAGACTTTGTGGTACAAGGATACGTAGAAGGAATGGAGGCTCATATCGACCCGAATGTATTTATCGATGATGATGGGCAAGCATACATATATCAAGGTGGTGGTGGTATATGCCTCGGAGGTAAGCTCAAAGACAATATGATGGAAGTAGATGGTAGTCTTCAGAAGATGGAAGGTCTTTATGATTTCCATGAAGCGGCATGGGTACACAAGCGTAATGGTATTTATTATCTATCTTATTCAGACAATCATGATAACAATTGGAATGATGGAGTAAAAGGAGACAATCGCATGCGATATGCAACGAGCAATAGTCCACTAGGACCTTGGAAGTCTCAAGGCATTTATATGGAACCAACAAATAGCTATACGAACCATGGATCGATAGTAGAATACAAAGGTCAGTGGTACTCTTTCTACCATGATAGTTCCTTATCTGAAAAAAATGGAGAATTTAATGATTGGCTACGATCGGTATGTGTAGATAAGCTTTATTATAATGCTGATGGTACAATAGAAATGGTAAATCAAACAAAGTAATTGATACGAAGTACAACAAACTTTTCTATTGGATATATAAAACAAGAATATATTCTCTATCAATATTAGCTGTGGGCGACTGAATACTATAGCATTTGATTACAAGGCAATTAAAATTTCACATTAAACAGTTTTTGTCTTTCAATTGTTTTATTATTGAAACACTAAAATTGTTAACTATGAACTCAAAACAATCATTAATTTTACTGGCTATACTTGTTTTGCAATTACAAGCGTCAATAAATGCTTGTACAGGTATCACATTAAAAAGTAGAGATGGAAGTGTCGTTGCCGCACGTACTATTGAATGGGCTGAAAGTGTTATGAATACGATGTATGTGGTTGTTCCTCGCCATCAGCAGCTTCAGTCGCTTACACCTTCCGGAATGGATGGAATGAAATTTACTAGCAAATACGGATTTATAGGTTTGTCGGTAGAGCAAAAGGAATTTATGGTAGAAGGTGTCAATGAAAAAGGTCTGTCTGCCGGACTCTTCTATTTCCCTAATTATGGAAAATACCCCTCTTATGATCCATCCCAAAAAGAGAGGAGTTTAGCGGATTTCCAATTAGTATCTTATGTACTAGGTGAGTGTGAAACCGTAGATGAAGTTAAAGAAAAACTAAAAAATATACGTGTTACGAATATTGATCCTCGGTCTTCCACTGTACATTGGCGATTCACTGAACCATCGGGGCGTCAGATCGTACTTGAGATAGTAGATGAAATCATGCATTTTTATGATAATCCTTTGGGAGTATTGACCAATTCACCAGGCTTGGAATGGCACTGGACAAACTTGAATAATTATATAAATTTACAACCCGGCACACCTCCAGGACATAATTTTGGCCCTTTGCAAACGAAGTCACTCGGACATGGAACCGGTTTGTTAGGACTTCCGGGAGATTTTACTCCTCCATCTCGATTTGTTCGTGCTACGTTTTTCCAATTGACTGCTCCACAACAACAGTCTGCACAGGAAAGTGTTTTCCAAGCATTTCATATTTTGAATAATTTCGATATTCCAACAGGAACAGAACAACCATGGGGAAAAGCATCAGCTGATGTACCAAGTGCTACTCAGTTTACAGTGGCTACAGATACACAAAATTGTATCATCTATTATCGAACTATGTATAATAGTAATATCCGTTGCATCAACCTAAACACTATTGATTTTGAAAATGTAAAATATCACAGTATGCCTTTGGATAGCATAAAGAAGCAACCTGTGGAATCGGTCAATATAAAATCATAAATATTCATTAAGTATAATTATGGTTGCGCTTATTCAAATAAGCAAGAATGGTTGTAAAATAGGGACATTAAATTCTATGTTCTTATAAAGAAACAGTTTAGAAATTACTTATTTTCCTCTCGACAAAATTGTTTTGTGGTTTTACTATTGGTTTACAAAACCCATCGAAACACTACTAAAACAAGGGCATTAAAACAAAAAAAGAGTTACAGTTTCTACTGTAACTCTTTCATTTTAAGTGGTCCCACCTGGGCTTGAACCAGGGACCCCCTGATTATGAGTCAGATTCAAAACACATAATAAATTATTGTTTATTAGTTGATTATCCATCTTTTTACAACTCATGGTTTACTGTAGGTTTACAATATTGTTATAATACCAAACTTTGATTAATATTATTTGATTTATTTTGTATATCCAACCTCTATATATCATAAAGGCTAGATAGCTATTTATCTAGTTATTTTCAGTAAGGCAAATCATCATTATAATCTGCTTCTGCGTAATATATTTCTATCGGCATATTTTCACGTCCTATCATTGCTTTGTAAGATAAAATTTCATCTGTCATTTCTTCCTCTGTTATTATTTTTTCTTTTTCAGAAAGAATGGTTAAATCATCTTCATTATAAATTGTTTCTTCTAAAACTCTATTTACAACCCTTCCATTTTCAACATAAAAACGAATATTCTTAGGGCTAATTGTTGAAGTATAACCTGTATGAAAAACGATATAATTAACAGTGCTTATAGCAATTCTTATTGAGCCTGTAAACCATATTGCTTTTACTTCTTGGGATTTAAATAATTGATACAACTTGATATCTAAACTATTAATCTTACCGCTTATATCTTTCAAATAGAAGCAATCATCTTTTATTTCCCAGGTGGCAACATAGCCTCTCCAACAATATGATGCTTGCACATCAAATTTATAATTTGAACTACATAGTTCTAAATATTTATTTAAAGGGCTTATCTCATCTCTTACTATGCTATTAACAGCTCTATATAGGCTAAATGAAACATCATTTACAACAATCGTATCAGGCATTTGTGTTGTCATATAATTACTTGTATTTCTCAATTTAAGGTCTTCTTATAAAAGCATCTTTAGCCCCTATTTGAAAATAACCACCATAATGCACTAATGAGAATGCTATTATCTATAAAACAATGTCTCAGGGTATATTATATACCCAAGAATAAAACACCCACTTAATATAATTGGGGTTATATAAATATTTTTTTGATTAATCTCTTTTCTATAATCAAAGATTCCTAGTATTAGCAGAACTATATTAGCTATTAAGAATGATAACGATTGGCTATTAATATTACTTAGAAAAGGTTCTAATATATCTGGATATATTATAAATAAACAATAGTAGAATAGCCATATAGAGAAAAATAAAGCTAGTAAATTGATAAGCCTACTTGATGTGTATATTTCTTTTCGTTTAAAATTCCTATTCACAAAGTAGCATATAATATTTATAGCAAGAATAGGAGATGCAAGTAATATCCATTTCTTAATCTCATTAATATTTGATTCTACTTTAAATAATAATAAAATTGGGAATATCAATAATGAGATATAAAATAGATTCATTGATGGAAAAGTTTCTTTCTTAGTTTTCATTTTATTTAATTTTCATGTTAATAAAAAAATAAGGCATGGTACTTGCCTTACGTGATTCAAGGTATCGCCAAACACCCCCAACTACAATAAGTAAGCCCATGCCTATATAACATGAGCATTTACCTATCTCCTTGTAGTTGGATTCATTAATTTGGCGATTTTAGAATCTACAAGCGATAAAGCAAACGCTTTATATAATTATATCTGTTTTAATCTTTTATTTTACCATAAGCAATATTTTACGTTCTTCTGCAAATATAAAGATTTTGAACGTGCCATAAGCAATTTAAAGAATAAAAAATAAAACAAGCGGCATGGGCTAATATCTTATTACATAATAATGAAAGAGTAATTCTTTTAATTCAGTAATTACCTTCGATTCCTCGATCTGATATAAGCCAAAATAAACTTTACGAGGATCAGCGTGATGCAAATTAGCATCCAGATTAACCCATTTAATGCGTTATTTGTCATAATTATTACAATTTATTAAATATCATGGGGGGGGTAATCCCCTTTACCAATAACAAGGGGGAGTCTTTTATAGTCTACTTATCTCTCAAACGCACAGTATATATAGTTAAATATATAAGATGTAAACTCTGAAAATCAGAATGAAAATATTTCAAAACAATAGATATACATATACTGTAGCTCTCACGTTTAAATATCATTATAAAAAACGTCGGATTATTACGTAAGAATTTCTCTATAAGAGAAACAATGTGCAAAAAGATACGACACTTACAAGAAACAAAGCACCCTCCAAGTATTGAAAGATGCTCTATTTACTTAAAAGCTAATGTCAGCTTAGCTATTCTGTAATACTTCCTTTTTCCTCAAAAAATAAAGCAAAAGTATTTTTGTTATTCTCCAGCCATCCTTACGCTTGCCATCTCCAATAGGAATTTTAGTCTCTACTACTTCGCAATAGTTGAGTATATCGGTTGCTTTAGCCTTAGCCTTAATTCCTAATTTGTGATGCTTTGCACACAATAAATTTTTGATATGCTCCTTTGTATATGCTTCTCCTGTAAAGAAGTCTTCTTTTACCAAAGCTTTCAGTGCTGCTCTCGTTTCTGGCATATTTTTGTGAATTTCATTTTTTATATCAGTTACATTATATCGCAATGTTTCAACTCTTTCTGGGGTTAAATACTGATATGCTAGTACCACCAGAGGATTAATTTTTTCAATCTCTTTTGCCCTTTCAGGTATCACAGCAAACCCTTCTAATTTATTATTCATTACTAGGAGATATTCTTCGTACAACACCTTAAATGTTGGCATTTTGTTTATTACACGAATAAATTCCTTCAACTTCTGCTCCCATTCAATAGCTTCTTCCAAGTCAAAACCATCTCTGGCGTATGCTTGCGACATGGTAAGTCCATTTGTATATACCTCGTCAATGGTTTCGAACTTCCATCTGCTATACTTGACTTTCAGCTCGTTTATACGCATTGAATACTTCTGCTCATCAAAAATGACGAAACTTTCTGTGCCATCATTCCTCACTTTTGCAATCATACTACCTTCGTAACCTTTACCCTCTCTCTTCAAAGTTTCAAAGGCGTTAATATCCATTTCTGCATCAGCAATATTGCTCGCTAACTCATATTCGAAATCTTCCTTCTCCAGAACATAACCTGTGTTGAACACATGGAGTATAGCGTGTCTAAATAAATTATCTTCATTTCTTATCCTTCCTGCTATTTGCCGTATATCTGTAAATATATCAAGCATGGTACTTTTGTGCCGACCATCACTAACAATTATGGTTAGACCAGCCTTAGAAAAGAAGTCCACTCCACAAAATGCAGATTTTGTACAGAATGTAAAAGGCTTATTCGGTTTTCCTTCTTTTGGGATAGAACCTATTTCAATATCTTCTAGCGTTGTTTTGTTCTTTGCATTATCAGCACAAATAACATTCACTTCATCATTAGTCAGTCCGACTTGTTTTACAATCGAACTAATCGCTGATACAGAGTTTACAAAGAAAAAATAGTCTTCAACAGATTTACCTTTTATCTGAAATTTATTCCCCAGCTTATGTTCAATAATCATTCTGGCAATATATGAGAATGGGCTATCTGTTGCAATCCTATGTGGTCTTATTATTTCGGCATTCTTCCCCCATTCAATTTCATATTTCGGCACTTCTATTAGTTCCTCTGGTAGAAACTCCGTTGGTGTTGGCGTTGCTGATAGATATGTTACTTGCCTTTGCTGATTCACTCTTTGCAAAAAATCAATCATTGTTTTGTCCCGATAAATAGCACCGCTTAAAATTTCTTGAAATTCATCCACTATAATTTTATAGCCATGAATAGCCTCTCCGAGTACATCCATAACCTTAACGAGTGAATTGTATGTGACTAATATCTTTATCGGCTGTTTCTCGTGATACTCATCTATATAGTCATCAATATCTTTCCTTGAAATACCTTCTAAAACACCTAATACTTTGTATCGGCATCTCTCATTGGGGTACTGTTCTTCTTTGTTCCGTACAAGCTGCTTTGTTGGGCAGCATATTATTACATTTTCCTCATTTTCAATCATTAATGAGGTTGCTCCACAACCTGTATTTTTTTTATTTAAAATACCGATTGGTAGTGTTTCCATAAACTCACCTACATATTTTTTACCCTCTGGGGCTGTTATTATTTTTATCATATCTTCTTCTCTCTCCATTCTCAGTTCTTTTGTTTCTCTATCTTCCATTCCTTTTTATTTTTAAAATTAAACAATAATGTATCTGTCGACTTTTCGTGTAAAAAAATACCCTTATAAGGTCTTTTCTTACGAGAAAAAACGACACATAAAGCACAGCTATAATAACTTTACTATAACTGCATTTTGTAACCCCTCTATTTTGATATATCAGATCGCTAGAATTAGCTCCTGTTTTTTTTAGGGCTTCCCTGAAGTTGAAAACATTCTACTTCCAAGGGAATAGTACAATGTGAGAGGCACATACCCTATATACAAATACAAAAGTAGAAAAAAATAAATAATAAATAAGGACATTAGATACAAATTGTAAGATATCAATAAAATTATTGATAGGGTTTAATTAAGCCTTAAAGCTTAGTAAACCTATTTCAACTCTTGTTTCATATAGTCTATTTAACTTCTCGTTATTTAGTTTTACTGAAACTCTCCTCTTTAAATAGTCTATACGCTCGTTATTAACAGTTGACGAAGTATTTGATAATCTTTCTACTAGAAAAAAACTTTCTTCCTCTGATAATTTCAAATTATTTATCTTGTGCCCCAAAAAATGGTTTATAGCCGCAGGTAGACCAATTATCCCCCTTTCATATCGAACAGATACTATATATAATTTTAAAATATCGTCTTTACTAAATTGATTTGCTAACCATATGGAAAAGAGTATTTCAAATAATTTTCTCTTAAAAGAATTTTGATTCATCGGGATGAATAAAGTTCGAACCAGTTGCATAGTAATTGTAGAACCTCCACTTTTTATGTATTTATACCTTGTTCTAAATATTGGGACTTGACTTATCATTCCTCTTATTAGAGATTTTAATGAAAACCCCTTTTTGTTTTTATAAAAATTTTGTTCTTCTACATCAATCAGAATTTGTTTTAAAAAAGAGCAATCAATATTCAATCGTTCCAATTCGATATAAGACAGCTTTGCTCGATATAAAATATATTCAAAATTTCTTATCAGCTTCAATCCAAATATTGAAGCTAAAATATCTACTATATTTAAAAAATTTGTTTCATGCCTTTCATTTAGATATGTTCTGAAGAAGTATAAATAAATTATTGAAATAAATATATTCCCTGAAATCCATGGTATTGTAATGCTAAAATCGTTTTCAAAAGGAGTTGATATTATATATATATCTTTATTTTTTGTTGCTAAATACCATATAAGATTAACTCCAATTAACAATATCCAAAATGGTGTTGACTCAAATTTAAGCCACCCCTTAAAATATCTTATAGTAAAAGGATTACTAGCCCCTTCAACTCTTGAGTTTGGCAATGTCAAATGAATAGACCCATAATCAAGACCTAGCATCGTTCTAAGAGTAACGACTTTCTTTGCATTTATTGTTATTGTTTTCTGTAATTCTACAAAGTGCCTTAATAATAAAAAGCCAGAAGCAAAAATCAACAGAGCTAATTCAACAGAATATTTATCAATATAATTCACAAATTTGTTTTCTCCAATATGATCTAAAAAAAGGGGGATTAGTATAGTAAGAACACCTAACAATATACTCGTTAGATGGCTATATATATTAGACTGTCCATTTGCTATTTTTTGAGCTTCTTCGAATTCCAGCAAAAGAATATCTCTGTTTTTACATTTATATGTAGGATAATATTGCTCTCTTAAAGGCGTCATATATTCATTATCAAATTAGTAAATATTATTTTAGTATAAAATATTTTTCAGTGCGTTATAAATTTAATCTTTTATGGAGTTCTTCTTCATAACTATTCCAACTATCTAACCATTTTGAAAAATAGCTATTCGCTGTACATTCTTTTACTATATAAACAATACAATCTTGAATAATATCAATTATTTCTCCTCCAGATAATATTATCTGCATATTTCCTGCATCTTTATCTATAGCATCATGAACATAATCTGAATATTTTCTAATTTTATTCTCATAATAATCTCTTACGGGAACACCATTTATAGAATCATCTTTTTCGACTAATTCAACTAAGTCTAAATATATCTGTAATAATTTATCTATAACAATACTATTTCCCTCTATCATATTTGATGTTATACCAGAATCCCAAAGAGGTTGGGCTTTCTTATATGCATAATATTTTATTGAAGGTAAAGTGTTCAAAAATCCTTCTGGAAGAAATATATTCATTGAGTCTATTCCTTGGGAATTCTTTTTAAATATGTTATATATCTGCTTGTACCTATCTCCAATAGAAACATTTCCATCTGCATTAATTGACCCACTATTCACATTCTTACTACTATCTATTTCTGTCATACTAAAGAATATTAATTATTTCCAATTTTTACATTTCCACTCTTTGTTGTTATATTTCCAGTATTAATATTTTCACCATTAATTATTTTTACCGAATCATTATTATCCTTTTTATCTCTAAAAAATAATGACAATATTATAGCAGTAATAGATGTAACTATACCAACAAGAGGTTCAAATCCTGAATCATATACAAACCAAGCCATAGATAAAATGAGTACAATAATTGCTGAAATTAATGTTGTAGTATTTTTTAAAAAAACTTTCATAAGAAACTATAATTAAGATTTATGTAAATTTATAATAAAATATATATAAATATTTATTATACAGATTTTTTCTTATCATAATAAATTCTTCATGGCTTCATCAATCTTACTATTCTCAAAACTATCTAAATAAATTTGAGTTACTTTCTCTGAACTATGCCCTAGAGATTCACTTATAATAGAAGTATTCACACCAGAACGTTTTAAAACTGTGGCATATGTATGTCTTGCAACGTATGTTGTCAAGCTGATTGGTAACTTTAATTCTTTTCCTATTATTTTCAGATTTTTATTGATCTTAGCCATTACCTTATGTAATCTATTAGCCTGTTGTATATCTGTTTCATGCATTTTTGATAAGATAGGGAATAAATACATATCAGTTTCTCCCTCATATTTTTGTATGATATTTAAAACCCTTGCTTGCAATGGAACTTTGATGAGTTTTTTAGTCTTTTTTCGGGTATAAATAAGTCTATTATCAACTATATTATTCCTCGTTAGATAGGCAATATCTTTAAAATTTATTCCTGCACACAAGTAAGAAAAATAGAATAGATCTATTGCAAGCCTTGTGTATTTATTATCACTTTGATAGCTTATTATCTTTTCTATCTCACTTTTTGTTATGGCTCTCTTTATGGTTTCTGTATGTAATTTCGCGACCTTAAAACACCTGAAAGGGTAATATTCTTGTTTGACTATATTATCTTCAATAGCCCTATTATAAATGGCTCTAAAGGTTCTAAATCTAACCCCAATTGAATTTTCTGCTAAACCTCTACGTCTTAACCAAACTTCATAATTCTTTAGCCAAGCAGTATCAATATCTGAGAAAAGTATATCTAAATGATGATTAAACTCTATTAAGGAGTTATTGAGCTCTTTGAAGGTCGATGCATATTTTAATCTTCCCTGCTGTCTTAATTCTACAATGTGTATATCGAATAATTGTTGAACTGTGCATTTATTTGATACACCATTAACCTTGTCTATCAGATTAGCTATTGTAAACTCTCTGCGAGTAGCATTAAGGTCTAATATATGTTCAGTGTAGAGATTTATCTTCTCATTAATAAGCTTCTGGATAAGGTCTTTATTAGGGCAGTTTCTTTTAGGTCTGTTCTTTTCAGCATCCCAATGTTGAGGTAGTATAGACACTCCTAAACTAAGATATTTCCTTTTACTTTCTTTTGATATACAAACCATTAAAGGATGCTCTCCATTTAAAAGTGTTTTAGATTTGTAACACAATACATTAACTGTACAACTCATGTCAATTTCTGGTTTACAGTTGGTTTACAAAACCCATTGAAACACTACTAAAACAAGGGTATTAAAACGATAAAAGAGTTACAGTTTCTACTGTAACTCTTTTATTCTTAAGTGGTCCCACCTGGGCTTGAACCAGGGACCCCCTGATTATGAGTCAGATGCTCTAACCAACTGAGCTATAGGACCTGATTTTCGGAGGTTATCCCGAAATCGTCTTATATATAGCACTTTAGATGGTTTATTAACCTGTAGTTACAGTTGTTAAAACCCTGCGGTTTAACTCACGGTTTAACTCACTTCGTTAAATCAAGATTGATTAATACTAATTTAAATTATCTCTATTAAAAACGGCAAACAATATTTCATGCTTGCCGTATATTCTATTTCGTTTTTTTGATTGCACCAAATTATAATATTAACAATAAAGTATTAGACTTACCATTTTCGCTAAAACCCCCTTCAAATACCGTTGCATCATATACTCTTTTACTTAAGCTTTTACTAAGTTTTATCTTATGTTGCAGACCATTTATAGCTGTAACTTGTACATCTGTTGGATTTGTCCATAAGAACTTAAGAATAGGCTCTTTAAATTTAACAATGATCGATACGGTATACCCATTTACTGTTTGACAATTTCTAATTTCTTCTTCATGTCCATACGGAGCAAAGAAAAAATAGGCAATAGCAATAATTATAACCCACCATTTTTCAAAAATCCAAACAAGAGTCAAAGCCACTATAATGCTAAATATAGTATGCCAGACTAGCGATAAATATATATCTGTAAATACCATTCCTATAAGATATATTTGTAAAACTTATTACTTTAACCAACCTTTCCACAAATAGCCTTTGACTCCGTCCATTTCCACAAAGAAAAAGTTATCGTTGTGTTTATTAATTATGGTTACATAACCACTTTTTGAAGTTCTCAATCCTTTCCCTTTTTGCAAATCGGGTATATCATACAATGGAGAAGAGTCATATACTGCATGTTTCCCTGATTGATCGTTAGTTGATGTTTGTTTATTTGGCTCTGTTTGAGCATTTTCTCTTACGGGATCTAGTCTTTGTCGTTCTTGTTTTTCAAGTTCTCTCAATTCGGCTTGTAAACGTCTGATTCTGATTTGTTCTTCTAGGTAATCAGCATAAGTATTTGTTGTCTGTTTTGATTCAGGCAATTTAACTGTAGGTGTTTCTTGTGTGGTGTAAGTCGCATACTTAGGAGTCATATCATATACACGTACTGTGTAAGTTTGAGCCATTGATATCTGGCTAATACCAACTCCAAATAATAAACCAATGAATAATTTTTTCATAATAGTATTATATAAATTATGTCTTTCCGTTCTCCTCAAAAGACGATTAAATAAAAAAGCATGAGAACGATTGCCAAATACCTGATTTGAAGGGTCTCGACTCCCTGCCATTCAAGATAAATAGACAACCGCCTCATGCCATTATCTTATATAATACCAAATAGGTTTATACATTCCAAATGACATGAAAGCGAGTTGCTATTATTCCCTGATGGCTAAAAATTGTCGAGATTTTCAAATCAAGAATAATGCTTTTATGCTTTCACTAATATGTCTCTCCAATATCAACACTTTGATAAATAGGAGTTGGGACAAAGTTAAATAAAAGCGTTTCAGTTACAAATAGTTGGATTGAAAATTTTTGAAAAAGAGGTGTTTTATTTTTATTCTGCTTTATCCGTAAAACAATCTGATTTAAAGTACAATCAAGAAGTTATATATTGAACTTTAATAAATCGGGTTTCACGGAAATAGATTTTCTCTTGGGACTCCGATTGTTTTTTACTGCGCCGTTGTGCGTGTTTAAAGCATTCTTTTTCTTATCGAACTTTGCGGGGGTTTTAAGGGTGACTAGACCCTTGTTTATATATAAAGTTACTTTTTATTTAAGGGGAGGGGGATTTTTTTAGATAAGGTCATTTTATTGCGTGTATATTTGTTAAAATTATTTCAATACATTCATTACATTTGTATAAAACAGAAGACTATATGAATAGAATTATTCTTATCGGAAATGGATTTGATTTAGCACATGGCTTACCAACAAGTTACAATTCATTTATTTGTAGTTTTTGGGAATATTTTTTAGTTAAAGTTGAAGAGTATCGATGTAATAAGTTTGATAATGAGCATATTACGTTTGAAACAGATATGTATGATTTGGCATATATTACCTCTGGGATGCCTTGTCTTAGTTCTGAATATTCAATTAATAAATTAGAAGAACAAATAAAACGTTTTAAAGGTAGTATGGGGACAGGAGCTAAAGTAAATCTCGTCTTTAAAAATAAGTTTTTAGAAACAATATCAAGACACTCTGGCGCGAAAAATTGGGTTGATATAGAGGATGCGTATTATAAGTTCCTTTATTCTTTTATAGATAGAAAAGAGGGGGCTGATTATTTTTATCAAGATATTAAAAAACTAAATGAGGATTTCTGTAAAATTAAAAATGAATTAGAAACTTATCTTACCCGTATTATTTCTGATAATAAAATAGAACCTGATCGTAATATAGAATCAATAGTATACTCTAAATTCAGAATTAAAGATTTTACAGATATAGGAGTTCAGGACTTTGCCGAGAAAGAATATTTTAAAATAGAGAATTATGGGCAGTGTGATCCAAATGAAATACAGATATCAACTAAGACTATTAAACAGATAGGCGAACTAAAGAATTACACATTACATGAATTAAAGAATTCTCTAATAGATGAATATTTCGTCAATAAATGTTTTGATTTTGTACCTAATGAAATTCTATTCCTAAATTTTAACTATACTAATTTAGAAAATCTATATACCAATAACGACTCCGAAATTATTCATATTCATGGGGAATTAAATAGCAAAAACAATCCTATTATCTTTGGTTATGGAGACGAAATCGGTAAGGAATATGCAGAAATTGAAAATCTAATTGATAATGAATTTCTAGAAAATATAAAATCTATCAGGTATTTAGATACCGATAACTATAAAAGGTTACTAAGTTTTATAAATTCTGATAAATATCAAATTTTTGTATTTGGTCATTCTTGTGGAAACTCTGATAGAACTTTGTTAAATACACTATTTGAAAATGAAAATTGTGTCTCTATAAAACCGTTTTACTATAAAAGAGAGAATGGCACAGACAATTATAGCGACATTACAAGAAATATATCTAGAAATTTTAGTATAAAATCTCTTATGAGGGAAAAAGTCGTAAATAAAATGTATTGTGAACCATTGATTGGGAAAATAAAAACAGAATTAATGTGAAAGAGTTTTTTTTATATATTTATCTAAATATTTTATGTTGAAACTATGGATAATGTAAATTTAAGGTTTAAGACTATAGCCAAATATGAGATTAATTCTCAGAATACAGGCTCTGTTTATGTTGCTTTTGAGGCAAGTGTGTTTAATGGAAAAACCTATTATAAACTAACGCAATTTGATGGTAAATCAGTTTACACAGACAACTTAATAAGCAAGAATATTATTAATAACAGACGCTTTAATGATTATTCTCACTTCTTTCCTTATGAAGAGAAAGTTTATTTTTTACAAATAGATTGAAAATATATCATTTTAATTTGGAATAATTAAGCCACTGGCATTGATGTGTTAGTGGCTTTCATTTTACATTATTATCTTTTCAAGTCGATTTTCATTATAAAACAATGATTTTCGAAAACAGTGTTTTTTTTTTGTCTTTTACAAACGTCTATATTAATTTTCTCCGACTAGAACCTTCATTCGGAAAATGTCAAACGACCTCTATTTTGTAGCATTTGTTTCTTAATACTGTAATTCTTACACGCGAATTAGAGTTGAGATTTAGTTTTTGCATTAGAGTCTTTCCTAATTTTAAGATATGGCTTCGATTCTTCTCTAGACTATCTCTATTAGTAAACAGCACATTGCATATTTCGCTATTATACTCAAATTGAAGTATATCATTGCCTTTTGGAAAGTATTTCTTAAATGCCACTGTTATTCTTAACTGATTCTTTTTAATATCATTTTCTGTAATCTTGTTACCCTGATCTGGTAGAATAAAAGTGTTATCAGATTGAAACATGTTTTCTTGCATAATATTTCTTTTTTAGCTTAAATTACAAGGAATTAATATCTAGTTCTGATTTAAACCCTTTAATTGTATATGTAGAAGGGGATTTTGAATTATTCTCACTTACTTTACAAAAAATCTTTATTGTATCCTGTATTACTTTCAGTTCTATACCATTGTCTTTATAGATATCTGAAATAAGCTCTTTCGCTTCATTCTTTGTAAGTTCGATTCCAATGTCATGAGTTTTCCGTATTTCATCCTGTATTACATGGAATAAATCTATAACTTTTCGCTTAGACTTAGATTTTATTAGTGCTTCTCCTAATTTTTTGGGACTTGTATAGCCAATTTCCTCTATTCTCTCTTTACCCAGATAATCAAAACACTCTACTATAAACTCACCTCTTTCGGTAGACGTAATTTCAACTTGTTTGATTAATTCTCTAGGAGCTTTTAAGTCAAAAACAGGATTAATTTCTTTTTGCTTAAGAAGCTCTTCCAATGACATAACAATATGCTTTCTCTTGTCTTTTGTTGGCACATTTTTCATTTGGAAATAATCCGTATCGAAAGTAAAAGGAGAATTATTTACAATTTCAGTCACATTAAAATGTCCTGTGCCTTTATAAGCTTGTATCAATAATTCAGGATTTGAATAATAGCCTTTTACCCGTTCTTCATTATATAGATTATCCTGAGAAAAGTAATTAATATTTCCGTTTTGATCTAACAGTTCTGTATATGGTGTAGATTGTATATGTTTAGTTATAGCTTCTTTTGTTATATCGTCTGTTGCTTTTTCCAAATCTTGTTTTAATTCATCATAATAACCCTTGCCTATCTCTATTACTCGGTCTATATCACTTCCTGTTTTTACCTTAAAGTGAGTATTGATATTTGTTATATGAGTAAGTGAAT
>NZ_CATNVE010000006.1:0-232842 GCF_951230145.1 Dysgonomonas sp. Marseille-Q5470
GTTAAAGAAACTGAAAAAATGTTAGCAAGAGAAGCTAACTTATAAGCATTTTACGTTCTTTGAAAATCCTTCCTAAGTGGTATACTTTTCAAATCCATTCCGGTATACTTTTCATTTATTATATACACATTTATAGGGGCTGTTTTTACCCTGTACTTATATGAAAAAATAATAGGAAATACCGAAAATATTTCCTATTATTTACTAAAATTGTCAGATGTAGGTTGGGGCTGATTTATTTAGCAGTAGCTTCTACGTATTCCTTACCTTCGTCATCCAAGATAACAACTTTAATGCTTTCTTCTGATTTTGAAGATAGGGTTACTTTAGTAAGTTTCTTATCTGCATTGTAGGCAAGAGCTGTAACATTATAAGATTCAGTGTATCCTTGTATCGCAGCTTGTACTTTCTCATTCAAGTCTTCAAACTTCACGTCTACATATCCATCATCGTTTGTTTGATTGATAGCAACAACTGCATTATTTTCACTAGAGAAACTTTGTACATTTGCAAAAGTTGATGTTCCAAAAACTATCGCAATGGCTAACATCATAAATTTCATTGTTTTCATGTCTTCTAATTTTTAAATTACTATTAATTTAGGTATAAATGTGTAATCTTCACTTACACTATATAGTTTGCAATAGCTATGCCAAAAGAAATAGAAATGTCTTTTGTTTGTGTAATGTGTTTATTATTAGATTTTTATTTCAATTTTCTTTTAATAAAGAAGAATAATCCAACTGTAGAATTGTGGAAAATTTCTACAATCTAAGTTGTGGAAAACTAAATAGAATCATTAATTGTTCGTTTTATATATAGAAAAGACTAGGTAATGGTAGAAACTCCCGAGAAAAATATAAGATTCAAAGCTGTACTGATATATTTAATCGTAGCTCTTATTTGTTGCGGAATGCTCATTTATATATATAAACTTAGAGACGACATCGATGATCAAAAAAGAAGTGTTTTGCAGTACTATAAGGAGTTGTCACTTGTAAACAAGCTAATTGATTCTGTAAACGAATCACAATTGGAAGTAAACCTTTATGTATCTTCGAAACAAGTAAAGCATTATAAACTCTTTAATGAAAGATTAAATATTGTTGAATGTTTAATGGATTCTCTAAGTCATATAAATCCACTACACAATGAGAAACTACAGCAGATCAATAATCTTTTGGTAAAGAAAGGAGTAATTGTCTCAAATTTGAATAAGCAGTTTAGCAATAAAAATCCAATCGAGTCAATAAATGAAGTATTAAAAGAAATTGATCCTGTTATCAGAAAAGATACTGTTTTAGTTACTGCTACCATACAAGATACTATAATCTATTCTGGCTCTAAAAAAGGTTTTTGGAAAAAACTGGGTGAATTATTTTCATCATCAAAAGGATCAGATACTGTAACTTCTATTACTACAGCCAAATTGGATACATTGACCATGCCCAAGAATGATACACTCCATATAGTATCAGAAGTCACAGAAATAGCCGAACAAGCTAAAGACGATTATGTAAAACGAATTATATCAATCGAAAGCAATTTAAGTAATCTAATTGTAGCAGATCAAGAAATTTCTTCTGAGATTACAACATTACTTATTGGTCTATATAACCAGACTGTACAGACAAGACTTGATGAAATTCAGAAAAGTGAACAACTTATACGAGATAATAATACTTACTCTATTATAAGCAGTATTGTTTCTCTTATCCTGATTTTTATATTCATATTGCTTATAATAAGTGATGTAAATAAAAGTTATAGGTTGCGAAAGAATCTAGAGCAGGCAAACCGAAGAATCAAGCAGATTATGGATAGCCGTCATAAGCTATTACTGTCTATTTCTCACGATATCAAAACGCCTCTTAATTCTATACTCGGAACCTTAGAATTAAAAGAAACAAGGGATAATTTCCTTTCTGATGAGATTCGTACAATAAAGGATTCGGGACAATATATTCTTGCACTTTTAGGTAATTTATTAGAATTTTCGAGTATTGAGCAAGGTACCTCGAACATATCGAATCGTATATTTAATTTGCGTGACTTGTGTCAGCAGATAGTCGAAATGTTTATTCCTTTAGCCAATAAGAAGAAGCTAAGATTGTCTTATTCATTTGGATTCGATGAGAATTTGATATTATCATCTGATTCTTTAAAAATCAAGCAGATACTAATAAATATCTTATCTAATTCGATTAAGTATACATCTGAAGGTTCCGTTCAATTTGATGTGAAATATTCTAATTCCATATTATATTGCATTATAGAAGATACGGGCGTAGGTATTCCTGAAAATCAGATAAAAGATATATTTCTACCATTTAGCCGGATAGATCAAAATTCTCATTTATCCGAAGGCTCAGGCTTTGGTCTGTACGTAGTTAAGGGGTTAGTCGATTTACTAAAAGGGAGTATAAAAGTTTCTTCTCAGGAAGAGAAAGGCACGAGAACTGAAATATCTATTCCTGTAAGCGAGGTCTTTGTAAAGGATAATTTCATTCCTAAGAGAATATTAGTGGTGGACGACGATATGTCTTATCTGATTATTATTCGTAATATGTTGTTAAGCCTAGGGCATATACCTTCTACTTGTAATAATATAGATGAATTTGACGCGATAGTAGCTGAGATTGGTCAATATGATGAGATCTTGACAGATATGGAAATGGAGACTTTTAGCGGTATTGATGTTTTAAATAGGATAAAATACAGTCGAATAAATGTACCGATTACAATAGTCACAGCCCGAGAAGATGTCGATTATGATGACTTTATAAGAATGGGCTTTAAAGCCTATATCAAAAAGCCTGTGTCAATAAGTGATCTAAATTTATTATTTGGAGGGCAAATAAAAGATGAAAGGGTGATAGGTTTTAGTTCACTTAATAAAATTCTGGAAGAAGATTCTGATGCTTTACATGAGGTTCTGATATCTTTTGTTCAATCTACAGCAGAAAACGTGAGTCGTCTTAAGCAGGCTCTCCTTGAGAGTGATTTTAATACGGCTCAACTTATTGGTCATAAAATGCAGCCAATGTTTATACAACTTGGGGCTGTTGATAAATTAGATATATTGAAGAAACTAGATGTACATCGTTTAGATGCTACTGTAATGTATCCCGATTGGGAGAGTGACGTCCTCGAACTTATCGAATATGCCGAGCAGATAATATCTGATGTTCAAAATTATTTGGATTCTCATTAAATTTCCATACCATGTTGATGCATTTTATTGTAAAGGGTTTTCCTATCAATATTGAGTAGGTTTGCTGCTTTCGTTTTATTTCCCTTTGTTATTTTCAGAGCTTTGAGTATTTGCTCCCGTTCATCTATTGGTAATAAGATTTGTTCTGTTTGCTTCGGGATTTGGATAAATTCAGGTAAGAGATCTGGAGTAATTTCTATTCCTTTCGTAAACAATACAGTTCTACGTATAACATTCCTTAATTCTCGGAGATTTCCGGGCCAGTGGTATTCTTTTAGTATAGACATACACTCTTCCGAAAATCGCACCACTTTTCGTTCCAATTCTTTATTGGCATCAGTTAAGAAACTATTTGCAAAAAGAACAATATCATCTTTTCGCTCACGCAAGGGTGGAACTATGAGTGTAAATTCATTTAATCTATGGTACAAGTCTTCACGGAAACGTCCTTCGGTGATAGCTGTTTCCAAATTTTCATTCGTTGCAACTATCATTCTTACATCTACTTTTATGTCTGTGGCAGAGCCTACCGGGCGTATTTTTCGTTCCTGTATGGCTCTTAATAATTGAACCTGAACCTCATATGATAAGTTTCCGACTTCATCGAGAAAAACTGTTCCTCCTTCTGCTTGCTCAAATACACCTTTCTTATCTGCAATAGCAGAGGTAAATGATCCTTTAAGATGTCCAAATAGTTCACTTGGGGCTAATTCTTTTGATAAGCTACCACAATCCACAGCTATAAACTGAGCTTGTTTTCTTTGACTGTAATCATGTATCATTTTAGCCGTATATTCTTTTCCGGTGCCGCTTTCTCCTCTTATAAGTACAGACAAATGTGTCGGTGCTACGAGTTGTATATGCTCATACATCTGTTTGGATAAATCACTGGTACCATAAACGATACGTGTAGTAGAAAGTGTTTCTTTTGATGTTTGAATAGGAGTATGATTTAAAGCCTCTTCTATTTTTGATTTTAGAACTTCCGGGTTTATGGGTTTTTCCATGTAATCAAAAGCTCCTAGTTTAATAGCCGAGACTGCGCTTTGCACTTCCCCATAGCTGGTCATTATGATAACAGGTGTATTTATTTTCTTTTCTCTGATCCAAGTCAGTAACATTATACCATCCCCATCAGGAAGTCTTAGATCTGTTATGATTAACGAGAAATCAACTTTTAATAAATCTTTTTTAGCTTCGTCTACAGTCGATCTAACCAAAGGATCGAATCCATTTTTATTAAACCATTTTTTTAGGACAATTCCGAATGTATTGTCATCTTCAATAATTAAAACTTTGGAAGCCATTATTCATTATCAGTTAGAGGAATATTCTCTCAAAATTATTTGTTTTTCTTCTCAGACGAAAAGCTTTTATTCATAATTAACACTAATAAATAAAATGCTATTAGATCAACTTACTAATCAAAATTGTATAAAACAACATATAGCTGAAGGGATTAATCTCCCCTCAACTATATTGTTTGATTAATAATAATCATATGTTTTTTGTAAATGAGATTGATAATGGGTAACCTAAATCAATTCCATTTAAATAGTTTCATACCTATAACGAAACAGATAATTCCAAGAGCCGATAAAGTACAAGTCGGATAGATCACTTCCATCCATCCTGCTCCCTCATTAAAAATGCTACGTATTCCATCTGTTAGTGCCGTTAGCGGAAGTAACTTAATAGTACCGATGCTCCATTCCGGGAAATTATGGTAACTAAAGAAGATACCCGATAACAACATCATAGGCATTTGTACTGCATTAATCCATCCTGTACCCACCTCCGTTTTAGTAGTGCGGGATGCAACTAAGATGGCGATTCCTGTAAACGCAAGATTGCCGGCCAAAAATAAAACAATCAACGCTCCGATGTTTCCTTGGATATGAATATCGAATATTAGCCATGCGAAAAACAGAAGAATCAGAGACTCAACTACATTCATGAGAATCCGTACAAACATCAATGCAAACAAGAAATTAGATTTCTTCATTGGTGTCGCAACCATCCGTCTTAACAATTTCTGGGATCTTCGTTCGATAATTGTATAACTAATTCCCCACATAATAGAACTCATCAGTCCGAAAGCAATTAGGCCCGGTATGAGGAAGTCAATATAACGAACACCCAGTAATGTTAATGGTTCGATATTGGTGTTTTCAGCATTCATGGTTGAATCGGGTGATTTTACCAATGCTGAAAGTTTCATATATGCTAACTGAGACTGAGTATTGAGAGGGTCGAAATGATAGATGGCCTTTCCCAACGAGTCTGTAACAATCACATCTGCTTCACCCCTCTTTAAGGAGATGATAGACGAATCCCAGTTGCTTTGAGAGAACTTAAATACGGTATTACCCAGTTCTTTGTTACTAATTTTCCAATTTAGGACGTTCCCTTCTTTACTCTGTACACTTGTTCCATAAATATGGAGGAGTGAATCTAATTCGGTTTTATTCTTCTCAACAAGTATAACGTTAAATTTTGATTCCGTTTGCTGTGTAAAAGCCAAACCCAATCCGATGGAGATGAGTACAGGAAAGATCATACCCCAAAAAAGAACTTCCGGTTCACGGATTGTTAATAAAAACTGGGTCTTGAAAAGTTGATATAGTTGATTGGTTTTGATTGATTCCTTTATTGACATAATTGAAAGTATATAAGTGTTATTTACAGTACAATATTTCCGTTCTCTCGAAGAGCTTTTCCTGTGAGGTTGATAAATAATTCGTCGAGGTTGCGGGAATTTTCGTCCAACAATTCTTCTAGTTTTCCTTCCTTTAATATTTTTCCTTCATCAATAATGATTATATGATCGCAAAGAGATTCAGCTTCTTCCATATAATGTGTTGTTAGGATAAGAGTGGTTTCACCTTTGTCTTTTAATTCTTTCAGAATATTCCACAGATCGAGTCGTGAATGAGGATCGAGTCCTGTAGTCGGTTCGTCCAAAAAAAGAATTTGCGGAGTATTTAATAGTGCTACTCCCAAGGCTAGCCGTTGCCGCTGTCCTCCGGAGAGTGTTCCTACCATAGATTTTCGTTTACTTTCCAGACCGGTGAGTTCGATAATTTCATTTGCTCGTTTCTCGCCAAGTCGGAAGAAACTGGCAAACAAGCATAATGTTTCAAAGACAGTCAGTTTATCCGAGAAACGAGTCTCTTGTAATGATAGACCTATTATTGCCCTGAGTTCCTTTTCATTCTTATGCCAATTTTTACCCTGTAAGAGAATTTCACCCGAGTCCGGCTTTTTTAATCCTTCCATCATCTCAACCATTGTTGTCTTTCCGGCTCCATTAGGCCCAAGCAAAGCTACAAATTTACCGGGTTCTATTCCAAAAGAGATGCCTCTAACGGCATGTACATCCTTAAATGACTTATATACGTCTTTTACTTCTATCTGATACATTATTCTAATTTATTTACCCTACCTATTTATTATTAAGTGATAAAAGTAATAACGAATTTTATCACTACAAAGTTTTGGTATTTGGTAATCTATTTTGATTATGGCTCTAAACACATCTTTATATCCATATTAAAATTAAAGGCGTATGTTGTTCATTAGTTTGTTATTGTATGTTTCAGTAAGAATATTTTGGAGATGTTGTATTTGCGATATTCAATACCGCTTTAGAAGCCACGATGAATAATCAAATTTTTATATCTAAAGAATATTATTAGAAAAATATTAGAGCCCTACTCTTTAATTCTAATGTTTTTATAATGGATTGTTTTTCATTTGTTTATGTTACAATATCTACCTTTGCAGTATCAAAATTAGAAAACAATATTATAAAATCAAAAATAGTTTAAATCACAATTAAAAAATTAAAGAAATGAAAAGAATTTATTTGTTTATCGTAGGCTTTATATGTTTGGTAACAATACCTAAAGCGAATGCATGTACACGTGTCGTTTATACCGGAGATAATGGAATGGTAGTAACAGGTCGTACAATGGACTGGAAAACTGAAATGCATAGTAATATATGGGTTTTCCCTAGAGGGATGGAAAGAAGTGGGGAAACCGGAAGCAATTCTTTAAAATGGACCTCTAAATATGGTAGTGTAGTAACATCTGTTTTTGAAATAGCCAGTACGGATGGAATGAATGAGAAGGGTTTAGTTGCAAATTTGTTATGGTTGAATGAGTCTGTATATCCGGCATGGGATAAGAGCAAACCGGGACTAACCATAGCTGCTTGGGTACAATATATGCTCGATAACTTTGCTTCGGTTGATGAAGCTGTTTCTTTTGTAGGTAAAAATTCTTTTCAAGTAGTTTCTGATAAGATGCCTGATGGTTCGAGGCTGGCAACATTACACCTTGCTATTTCTGATGCTAAGGGCGATAGCGCTATTTTCGAATATATAGATGGAAAGCTCAATATCTACCATAGCAAGGACTATAATGTAATGACCAATTCTCCAACTTATGATAAACAGTTGGCCTTGAATGACTATTGGAAGTCTATTGGCGGATTGACTTTCCTTCCAGGTACTAATCGTGCTGCCGATCGTTTTGCGAGAGCTAGCTTCTATATCGATGCACTTCCTAAAATAGGAGATGAGAAATTAGCGGTAGCAAGCGTTTTCAGTGTTATTCGTAACGCTTCTGTTCCTTATGGAATTTCTACTCCTGATAGTCCTGAAATTTCTACAACACAATGGAGAACAGTATCGGATAGTAAGAATTTGACTTATTTCTTTGAATCGAGTTTGACTCCGAATACATTCTGGGTAAATCTTCAGGACATGAATTTATCAAAAGGTGCTCCTGTACTTAAATTATCTTTAGCAAATGGTGAAACTTACAATGGGAATACAATAAATAACTTCAAGGTTTCACAGCCGTTCAAATTTCTGGGTGTGAATGATTAAGCAATAAAGATTGAAAAGTCCATTGAAGAAATGGACTTTTCGATTTGTATTTTGCACGTAATTTATTACACTTATTTTTGGTCTTTATCCAATAAATACACTACCCTCCTTGGCTCTGTTTTATAATAATTTAGGATTCGGTGTTACATCGTTTTATTCTCGAGCCGTCTTTATCACAAAGTGCAATATTCTTATCTTCTTAAGTAAATCAGATTCGCACTTGTTCTAAAAGTATTTACGCTACCATATTCCGATATTATTTTTCGGTATATAACTGTAAAGATTTTTTCTCTTTGGAAAAAGTCATGGGTGTCTTATTCTATTTTATAACGACAATCGGACATTAAGAAGTGTAAAATATTTATTGATAGATCGTGCGTTGCTACTGTCTTATTCGTTTGCTCTTATTGAGGAGTATTTATGATAAATCAAATAATTTCTATAAATAATCTAATTATTCTTTGGAGAATCAGATAACATACAAGCTATTAGAAGCTTTACACAAAGGGAACCATAAAGCATTTGAAACTATATTTCTGAAGTATTTTCCGAAAGTAAAGTATTACATAAATGGCTTTGTCAAGTCTGTTGCTGTTGCAGAAGAACTAACTCAGAATGTATTTGTCAAAGTTTGGGAGAATCATGATTCGTTTACGATGACTTCTAAAGGGATTAAAGGCTTTGATTCATATATATACACGATTGCCTATCGCCAAACGATCGATTACATCCGAGGCAAACAGATTCGCGAATCATTTTATAATGAACGAATAGTATTACCCTTAGACTTAGTAAATGCTGAGGATGAGTATATAGCAAAGGAAACCATGCTGCTGGTAGAAATGGAAATAGAAAATATGCCTGAAAAGCAGCGAACTATATATAAGATGAGCAGGAATCAAGGGATACCAAACGATAAGATAGCCGAACAGCTAGAGATAAGTAAAAGAACAGTCGAAAATCAATTGAGCTTAGCAATGAAAAAAATTAGAAATGTACTATCATTTTTCTTTTAAAAAAAGATATACAATGATCATATTATTAAAACATTATGTAATTAAAGAGAGAAAATTATTTTTTTGACCGTGCGTAGATACAAGCTAGATCGTTTTTAATACAGAACGTGAAAGTAAAGCTCAACAAAAAATAGAAAATGAATAATATACCAACTAAGCAATATCATAAGCTTATAAACAGGTTCTTTGAGAATAGATACTCCGAGAAGTTGGAAAATAAGATACATGCATGGCTGGTTAATCCTGAAAATTCTGAAGAAAAGCAAAAAGCTATGCATAGGCTCTGGGATTCATTAGATAATCAGGAAGATTTATCTTCTAAACAAGAATATGAAAAGATTACAAAAAAACTAGGTTTTAAGAAGAAGAAAAGAATGAGCCAACGCCCTTATTACTGGCTTCGTGTAGCAGTAGTATTTTTACCATTAGTTCTATTGATAGGAATATATAATTTGACGAAGGATGTTCAGAAAGATAAAGATAATCAAATGGTTGTAGTTAATGTCCCTTATGGTAAACATAAAAAAGTGGGGCTCGCTTGCGGTTCGCAGATATGGATTAAATCGGGGAGTAAAATAAAATATAATGAAAATTCGAATGACGGCGCAAGAATTATTAATCTGGAAGGGCAAGCTTATTTATCAGTAACAAGGCAGAATGACATGCCATTTATAGTACGCACAAAATATCTAGATGTAAAGGTCCTTGGAACCCAATTTAATGTATCGGCATATCCTGATGACCAATCAACTGTTGTAACACTAAATAAGGGTTCGATTGCTATACGAACTATTGACAATAAGGAATTTAAACTAAAACCGAATCAGCAGTTTGTATTAAATAACACAACCAAAGAAGGGATCATACGTGATCTGGATACAAATGTAGTTAAAGATATTGCGGATTGGACGAATGGGAAGATTGTATTTAATAATGAAACACTAAAAGCAATTGCCTTAACGCTTAAACGAGAGTTTGATATTGATGTAGAAATTGATAAAGATGTCGATCTCAATAGAAGTTATACACTAACGATAGAACAATCGGATAACATAACTGAAATAATAGAGATATTCAGATGTCTGGATAATAGCTTATCCTATAAAATAGAAAAAAATACGGTATATATAAGTAATAATAAGACAGAATAACCAACTTAAAAATGCAACTATATAACAAAATGTATCCACTTATGTATGGATATAGGCTTTACATGCTCAAAATGATACTTTTTTTAGTTTGTTTCTATGCATTACCCGCACTATCGGCACAGGAGAGTAGCGTGACAGTTGTAGGACAAAATATTCCGGTGAGTGAAGTTCTATCTCAGATAGAATCTCAAACAAGATATTCTTTTGCCTTTGTAAACTCCAACTTTAACACAAACCGTAAGATAACAATTAGGTTGCATGACGCTGATCTGAAAACTGTTTTAGATCAGTTGTTAGCAGGTACAGACTATACTTATACTATACGTAAAAATCTTATTTTTTTATCTACGACTAAAACCTCTAAAAAAAAGGAAAATCTTGTTCACTTAAAAGATACTAAAGAAAGTCCGGTAGTATCTGTTAAGGTGGACAAAGAGTTGAATGAGGAAATAAAAATAATGCCTGATGATCTTTCATTATCATCAGAGAGCAAGCATGTCACTTTGGAATCGATATCCTCAGCAAAAGATTCTTTGGATTTGAACAAAATGGTTGATATTCTGAATAATCTGACAGATTGGAGACCAATTCAAGCGAAGACTCCTCTATGGGCAGTAAAAAGTAACTTGTTTTTTGATATAACTAGCTCGATTGCTTTTGGAACAGAATTCAAAGTCGGAGAAAGATACAGCATCGATATCTCTTTTAGTTACAATCCATGGGAGTTTAATGTAAACAAGAATATGAAACATATACTTGTACAGCCTGAAATTCGGTACTGGTTATGTGAACCTTTCAGTGGTCATTTCTTCGGATTGCAAGGCGTCTATGCTCATTATAATTTGACTGGGCTTCCATTCTCGGATTATATGAAAAGCAGTCGTTTGCAGGGAGACTTATATGGTGTTGGATTTAGTTACGGATATCAATGGAGTATGTCTAAACGTTGGTCGCTCGAAGGAAATTTTGGAATGGGCTATGTGCATGCTGATTATGATCGATATGCTTGCAAGAGTTGTAAAAAGTTTTTAGGCAGTGAGACCAAAAACTTCTTTACTCCCACTAAGGCTTCATTATCTGTGATTTATTTTATTAAGTAACAGTTTGTAACAATCAAGAGAGAATAAAAATTGGCAGACATACTTCTAAATATGTTTGAATAATAAAATATAACAAATATATGTCTAAAGCCTTTAATGAATGGCTTAAGTAAAATCATATGAAACGAATATTAATATTTATACTATTTACAATCATTGTATTAAATGTTTCTGCAAAGGGATATACAGGACGAATCATTTTTATAAGTAACGAGGTAAAAGAAGAGAATGATAGTCTTCATATATACTTTAAAGTAAATATCCGTGCAGGTGCTGTCAGTGATTGTACTGCCATGTATTTAACACCTCAGTTAGTTTCAAATGAATCAATTATGGAGTTTCCCTATATGCTCATTTCCGGAAATAAGAAATACAATCTAATCGAAAGATGGAGGTCTTTAAATAAAGATAAATTTGAAAACATTGTTCCCTATACAACCATTATTACCAATCAGTTTACAGATACATTACTTACTTATGATTTTAAAGTTCCGTATGAGATGTGGATGGATAGTGCACATTTTGTAATCAAGCAAGAAGTTGCAGGGTGTAGAAATGAAAGTCACTTGTTTACTTTTCTGATGAACAATAAGGTAAAATTAAAATTTCAGACCCCTTATCAGGTAAATCCTTCCGTTTCTTATATAGAGCCAAAGTATGAATCTAAAATACTTACAATACATGGAGATGCATATCTTGATTTTCAGGGAGGGAAATCTGTTATTCTTCCCCAATATAGGCATAATCAGGAGGAGTTAGAGAAAATAGATACTTTGGTAAAAGGTATTATCAATGATCCTGATTTAAAAATAAAAAGCCTATTTATTGAAGGTTATGCTTCTCCTGAAGGTTCATATGCCCCTAATGATCGTTTGTCTTATGCACGGGCAATATCCTTGAAAAACTATATGAAAGATAAATTTGGTTTTTCGGAAAGCTTCTTTCGGGTAAATAATATTGCTGAAGATTGGGATAGGCTTAAACAGCTGGTACTTCAATCGAATATTACATACAAGAATGAGATAATAAATATTATAGATAATGCAGATACTTCTGATGGATACGAGTTTGAACTGAGAAAACTAGCAAATGGAGTACCTTATAAACAAATGTCAGACGAATTATTTCCTCAATTGAGGCGTGTTGAATATAATATAAACGTGACGGTTAAAAATTATACACTCGATCAGTCCAAAAGTTTATTTCGAAAAAAAGACTCACAACTCAATCAATTGGAACTTTATGAAATAGCTCAAAGCTATGGTGAAGGGAGTAAAGAATTTGTAGAGATATTAGCCGATACTATTCCAAAATATTATCCCGGCGATCAAACGGCAAATAATAATGCAGGTGCAGCTCTTATCTTAGTAAATGAATTGTCTCTAGCTAAAAGAAATCTATTAAATGCAGGCTCTAATCCACCCACATTAAATAACCTTGGTGTCATTTTTTTGAAAGAAGGAGATCTGGATCAGGCTGAAGACTTGTTTCGAAGGGCTTTAACAGGAGGGGTTTCAAAAGCAAATCATAATCTACAGGAGTTGCAAATCAAACGAGAAGATAATCTCAAATTAGAACGATATAATAAGTAAGGATGAGAGGTGTGGTTAGTGTATTGATAATCATTAGAAAAAGATTAGATTTTTAGATGTTGATTCTAACTTTTTTATAATGAGCTATATAAGGCCATCCTCATCTGATATGCCTAGTTTTGTACTATAAATTAAAGTGATTGATAATCTCGAATCAGAAAAACTGAAAAAGATTTATTCGATAAATAATTTATAAAGAGAGAATCCATAAATAATTAATTCAAAAACAATTTTAAAAATGAAAGTATTTTTCAACTATTTAATTGCAACTTCAGCTCTGATAGCCGGTTTCACAAGTTGCTCCAATGATGATGACTTAACAGGTAAGGGTGGAAATCCTACTCCTAATGGTAAAGCTACAACTTTTACTCTTTCGATAGCTCAGCCAAAAACTTATACAACAGATGTGAATGCTACTGCCGATGAAAATATGATGACTTCAGTTGATGTATTCATCTTTAACGATAGCGATGTCCTTGAGAAACGTGAACGTTTGAGTAGTTCAGACTTTACCTCGTCTACAGATAACGAGTACACAGCTAACAGGACAATTGCGACAACAGTAGGAGCAAAAAAAATCTATGTGGGTGTTAACTTATCTGACGAATTAGCAAGAGATGTTGCAAGCAGGGGGCTGACTGCAATATATCAAGTTTCAAGTGCAAATGATTTAATGAATCCTGCAAACGGTTTTGCTATGTTCAGTAAAGTTGCATCAAATCCTACTTTTGTAGAAGAGACTGATACTAATGCTGCTACAGCAAACAAAGTATCTGCAACTGTATCTCGTTTATTAGCAAAGGTAGCCGTAGAAAAAGGGGCAGGATTGCAATACAATGTATTGGGAGGAACAGTATCTGACTTACAATTTTCACTAAGTAACATTACGAAATTATATTATGTACTCCCTAGTGCTTCAACGTTTAGTCCGACCAATACACTAGCTGATTTTTATAAAGAAAATGCTTATAAAGCTGTAAATGCAAATGGTACAACTATTACTACAGCAAATGTATCGTATGCTTTGGAAAATATATCTGCTCAGAGTCTCGAAGGTTATTCTACCTACACTTCTATCCGTGCAAAATTTTTACCAACTAAAGTTGTAAAACTAAGTGTTGCCGGAAATGGTTCTAGCGGATTAGTTAGTGAAACGGCTCCGGTTAATCCCCAAACATTCTATGTTGTATCAAATGCCGGTGTTAAATATTATTTTATAGATCAAATAGATGCTGCTGCTTATGATGCTACAATAAATGGGACTACTCCAACTATGATTACCTATCAAGACGGATATTGTTTTTACAAGGCCTATTTGAATCCGGCACATAATTATAATATTTTCCGTAACAACCTTTACAAAGTAAATATTACTGCAATAAATGGTTTAGGACAAAGTGGAGATAATATCGATAATCCGGGTCATGAAATATCTAAACCAACTAACATTACAGTTGATATAGTGGTTGAGCCTTGGGCAGAAAATACTCAGAATAGTGAAATTTTATAATTCTAACATTAAAAGAAAATAGTTAATACCGGTATCGCAAAGCAATGATACTTTGCGATACGGATTAACTCAATAAAAAGATTCTCTTATTGACAAATATTTATAATGAAACACTTGAAATATATACCGCTATTATTTCTGATTCTGTTAGTTTCAATGCAATATTCTTGTATTGACCAGAAGCTGGAAGATTGCCTTCCCGAAAATAAAGATATACGTGTATATTTTGAATACACACCTCGAATCTACTCAGGTACTATTCTGGATACAAAAGAAGTAAACGATGTAAAGCTTTATATATTTGATAAAGATGGCAACTTTATGCAAGAAAAGCATGATGCTCAACCATCATTCGGAACAAATTATTACATGACTATTTCTCTGCAGCCAGGCACATACACTTTTGTTTCATGGATAAATTTAGAAGATCCATATAAACAAAACAGCTACTCGAATTTAGATGAAAGACGAGTATATATTGAAAAAGATAAAGATGATACTGTCCGAACAAATCCTCCGGCATTATTTTATGCCTACAGAACATCGGTAGATGTAAAAGAAGAGCAATATCAAAGTGTGAGATTGTCTCTTACAAGAAATACAAATACAATAAATATTAAGACGAAAAATTTCGTACCAAGCAGCAACGATTACAAGCTGACTATAACAGCACGTAACGGCATTTATAAATTTGACAACTCATTCGCTTCCGATACGGAAGAGGTTCATTATACAAGTTCTCTGCTAATTGGCGGAGATCAACAATTGTCAGGTTCTCAGAATATACTCAGATTGAGTAAAGACCGTAAAGATCCTATTCTGAAAATTCTAAGTCCTATAAACAGCCAGATTGTCTATAAGGCCAACCTGATGACTCTTATCGAAAAAGTGAATGAAGGCGGAGAGGTGATAGATATCGAAAATACACATACATATGACATTCTATTGACATTTGCTCGCCCTTATGTTCCCGGGCAATCCAATATGGATATAACTGTTACCATTAATGGATGGGTCGTAAATATGGATAATACAGAATTACAATAACTCATAATAATATAGAAAACAGATAATCGATGAAGCAAATATTTTTTTATATACTACCATTACTTTTGGTACTAATCGGCTGTCGTGACGATTATGAAGAAAGAGATCACTTTCCCGTATCGAAAGAAGGTAAAGTGCAAGTGCCATTTAGCATAAGTATGCCGGCTCAATTGCCAAGAACATACGCATTGGATGAAAACGATGAAAATGAAGTTAGATCTATTGATATATTGGCTTTTAAAGTAAATGGAAATGACGAAACCTTCGCTTATCGCGCACAAGCCGAGCAAGGATCCATAGTTGATGATGGAGTTAATAATAAGAAAAAGTTTGTTGTTACTCTCTTTAAAGATGGTACCCAGACATACCGATTTGTTGCTTTGGCTAATGCGAAAGATCAGTTGGATAACACTTTTGCCGGAGGTATTACTGTGGGGTCGTCTAAAGATGCCATAATGCAACAATTGCAACTTACAGGTATAAATAAATGGAATGTAAATAATGAAACTGCCGGATATTTACCGATTCCGATGTGGGGAGAAACGCCTAATAATATAATAATTCAAGATAATACTACAATTACAGACTTGAAGTTATTACGTATGGTTGCCAAAATTAATGTCAAAATAGATCCATCAATAAGCGAGAATAGTTTTGCTCTATCAAGCGTGTCTTTATATAACTATTATAGCTCGGGAAGGATTGTTCCTGATGCGGAAAATCTTGTGCCAGGTAGCAGCTCATCCGTAGAAAAGCCCACAGTAACAGGTACAACAACTAAAGGGCCTATCGACTATGAAGGCTCTGGTATAGTTACAAACAATAGTATTATTAATAACATATATACTTTCGAATCTTTAGTGCCGAAGACTGCTTCTGAAGTGAATCTGAGTAAAGTAACAACTTTGGTGCTGGGAGGCAAATATAATGGTTCTACCGAGGTTAGTTATTATCGTGTTGATATCGCTAACGGGAAGACCTATTTGGATATATTACGAAATCATCTATATACAATAAATATAACCAAAGTGAAATCGGCAGGGTATCGTACCAAAGAAGATGCATTCAACTCCCGTCCTATCAATATTGAGGCGGAGGTTGTTGTCTGGGATGAAGCTGCGATTGGCAATATTGAATTCGATGGGCAGTTTATGCTTGCAGTTTCTCAAGGGCAGTTTGACTTTACAAAAAGTGCTTATACTACATTTAGTGATGATAATACAGTAAGCATTAAGACTGACTACAAAAGTAATGATGGTAGTGTACAGGGGTGGAAAGTAACTTCTATCATCGATGACAGCGGTAATCCTATAAACGATTGGTTAAAAACTTCAGTTAATAAAGGTGATGCTAATGTTACTACCGATATGCAACTAATTCTGACTGAAAATAATTCGGGGGCAAATCGACTAGGATATATTACTATCAGTGCCGGAAGGCTCACTTATAAGATTGAAGTGAGACAAAGTATGGTTCCTCCACTCGAACTGAGATTGAAAAAATTGAACGGTGTAGAAATCAATGAGCTTATATTTGAGAGTCAATCGGCAGGTATAATTCCTGCTAGTCAACAATTTGTAGCTTCGTGGATGCCTATTGATAGGGAATGTGGTTTGACTTATTTAGGATTGGGCGGAAAGCCTTTTAGCTTTGGTTCAGGTTCTGATACTCTCGGATTGAATGGTATACTTAATACTTCTTCTGGAGGTACAGGAAAACAAACTTTTACGATTGTTCCTACAGCTCTGACTCAAGCCGAAATAGATGCAAATCCTCTTATAGAGAAGGCATCTAAAATTGACTTTACTCTATCTAATGGAGCCGGTTTCACTACCAAAACGATCTATTTGCGCCAAATACGCTATGGGGTACAGTCTGTACTAAATCAATATTATATCTTAGATAATTCACAACAAAGTATGAGGATAAAGTCGAATAGCTTGTGGAAAATCAAAAGCGTGAGTGATCCTCAATCATTATTGATTTCATTCGATATGAACCAAAATGGAGGCTACAACGTAGCAGGCGGCGATCTTTTACTTTTTACTTTAAGAAAACCGTCTACAGAAGCTGATCTTTCGTCGTATATCATATTTACACTTTTTGATCCTGCAGGTAAATATGAGGATGTGCAAGTGCAGATTAATCCTGTGGCTTGCGGTATAAACGGAGTAGCAGTTCCTTTGAAAATCGGTAATCGATCTTATTTGACTCATATGTATGGAACGAAATGCTGGATGGTAGAAAACTCTAAAGAAGGTACAGCAAGTGCTGTGTATTTTGGTGGAGCTATTAGTGGGACGAATTGGAGAAATGGATCTACTTATCCGCCATCAGCAAGTAATGGACAGTACTATTATTCGGATAATAATAGATATTCAGCATGTCCTGCCGGGTGGCATTTACCTGCAACTGGAGAAGCTTCAAGTCTAATAAATCTGGTAACTCAGGATATAGCAAATACCCAAGGAAAGAAAGGTGCTCAATGGTGGGCAGGACCGGCTATAACAGGACTAAACTCTTCGAATGTAAATGCTACATTAACAGGAGGTGCTTTCTATTGGGTTTCGGATTCTTATTATACATGGTCAAGCTGGTCTCAGCTAGGTTATTGGTGGATAAATGGTGGAACAAATTTAGTTGGAAGTTCGACCAAATTAGCTTCTGAGACAGGACGGAGTACTACGGCTATCTTGCCTGTACGTTGTGTACAAGATTAAAATAAAAATCAACAAGAACCGGCAATGGAAAGTAAATTTCCATTGCTCGTTCTGAATAAAAAAAGAAACTTGATGATTAGGAATAGTTTAACCGCTTTAATCGTATCTTTTATACTTACTCTTGCGATTGTCTCGTGTGGGAAAAAGAATCAGCATTATATAGAGAAAATAATAGAAAAAATGGAGAACGGAGGGACATCCGAAGAAATTGTAGAAGTAGAACTTTATACGGTTGATTCACTCAATTTTGTCTCACTCGATTCGCTTGGTCTCACAAAACAGTATATAAATGCCTGGATAAAACTGTACGTGGATAAGAGTGGAACAGAAAAGTTAGTTAGAGATTCAAAGAGACTAATAGGTCGCTTGGAAAAACAATCTCCGGAAAATATAGAAATTTTTATTAAAGTCATTGCTCATAATAATGCTTTGAGAGAATATCCAGATGCTACAGCGGCTATTGTTGCTTATGCTTATGGAATAGATATGCCGGCCGATGGATATAGTGAAATTGCAACACGTCTTCTTGTGTCCACTAGACTTCCCGGAAATAAAGCTCCTCAGATTGAAGGATTACAATCTATGACGGGGGGAAATTCGACTTTAATTTTATTTTACGATGGTAGTTGTGGTATTTGTCAACATTTATTGGATGAGCTGGCAGATAACTACAGTAAATTGACAGAAAGAGGAATCAGAGTTGTGACAATATCTGCAGATGGGAGTAATGAGGCTTTTGAACAGAATATTCGAAAATACCCATGGCCAGATAAATTGTGCGATTATCAATCGTTTAGCGGTATAAACTTTAAACGTTTTGGTATAGCAGCTACTCCTGAGATGCTTGTGATAGATAAAGATGGAATGGTAGTAGATCAGTATAGAAATCTGCAAGAAACAAAATTATTGGATTAGATTATTTCTGTTTGATTACATTCCAGCTGATAATATATAAATAAAAAATGAAGACAATAATAAAAATAGCTCTAATTATCTTTTCTGGGATATTCTTTGTATCCTGTGAGAAAGATGAGAACACTTCTGTTGTAACATCTAACAAACATGTAATCCTACTTTATTTGGGAGGTGATAACAATTTATCTTCTGAAACTTACCAGAAAATAGAGGCTATTAGGCAAGGATGGAAAGGCAGTGCTGATAAAAAGTTGTTGATATATACGGATTCAGCCGATACGACCCCGTCATTAATAGAAATAGCCACAGAGAATGGGCAAAACATAAAGAAAACAATCTATAATTACAACAAGGAGAATTCTGCAAGCAAAGAAACTTTGTCCCGTGTTATAAAAGAAGTGACAAGTCTTTATCCCTCTTCCTCATACGGTCTCATCATTTTCTCGCATGCTTCTGGCTGGTTACCTCAGGCTACATTAACAAGCCCAAGGTCTATTATTATGGATAAGAAGCATGAAATGGAACTGGTTGATTTTGCTCAGGCCATTCCTGATAATACGTTTGAATACATCATCTTTGAAGCTTGTTTCATGGCTGGTATAGAAGTCGCCTACGAATTAAAAGAAAAAACAAATTATATTTTGGCATCCTCAGCAGAGATCATATCTCCTGGCTTTACCGCAATTTATCCCAATAGTATAAATCATTTATCGGGTTCTTTAGATGGACTAAAACTGTTTGCAAAGGATGCTTTCTCTTGGTTTGATAATAAAACGGGGTATTTGCATTCGGCTACATTTTCTATTATTAGAACGTCAGAACTTGATAGGCTAGCCGGATGGCTTAAAGGTAATTGCGACTTATCTAAGCAAGTTGATATAAATACAATTCAACACTTCGACAGATATTCTTATAGTCTATTCTTTGACTTCGAAGATTATTACAGTGCATTGCTTGAAACAGATGCACAGAGAGATATGTTAAAGAGTTTGATTTCCAATTGTGTTTTATGGAAGGAATCCACCTTATCCTTTATGAAGGATTATAACGGCTTTGATATAAGAAGATATTCGGGGTTGACTGTATATATAGGCCAAAAGCAATATTCTTATTTAAATACAGAATATAAGAACTTGAAATGGTATAAAGCTTCAGTTAATGTAGAATTAGAATGATAATGATAATGATAATTAACATTCTGGCACAAATATCATATCGAAATACAGGTGAGTCTCAAGCCTGTGTGTAGTTTTGTAAAGTTTGCGGCCATGTGGGTTGGGATAATTCGCATGGCTTTTTTACATTAAAAACGAATATTATTCAATAACAGATATCAATAGAGCTGAATTTGATTCTTTAAGAATAGATGATTAACTCGATATATTTTATTGATGGAAAAACAAAAAATATTATTTTTACTGTAATTGTCTTCAGTTATATGATAGTTAAGGAAAATATATAAAAATAGAGGTATGATAAGAAAATATAGTATAATGAAAATTTTATTATGGGTTATCTATCCAATAGTCATACTGTTAGTACTAGGGCTTCTATTTGTGACATGTATAAAAAAGGGGGCTGAACAGAATAAGAGAATGGATCAGGAAGAACTCGGATTAACACCAAAAACATTCCATATGGTGGCTATTCCTGATGCATTAACCCAAGCCAATGAAAGAGCTGATTATCTATTGTCTCATTATTGGGATAATTTCGATTTTGCCGACACCACCTATATTCATTTACCCGAGATTACAGAACAGGCATTTGTAGATTATATTAATATATTTCCTCAAGTAGATAATAAAAAGGTCTACTCTTCGATAACGAAAATGTTAGAACATTCTATAAGGCAAGATAAGACGAACAAAGTATATTTATATTTTCTGGATTTGTATGAAAAGTATCTATACGATGCTAATTCACCGATGCGGGATGATGAATATTATATCCCCGTTGTTGAGTGCATACTTAAAGATACGATCAATGATCTGACAACGAAAGAACGCGCAAAGTTTTCCTTAATGATGATGCAAAAAAACCGTAAAGGAAATGTTGCGACAAATTTCACCTATACTCTTCAAGCAGGGAAACAGAGAACACTACATCATCTAAAGTCTGAATATACTTTATTGATGTTTTACAACCCCGATTGTCATGCCTGCTCGGAGACGATTACTTACCTGAAACAATCAAAAATAATCAATACTCTTCAGGCAGAAAGGCGGTTGAATATTTTCGCATTTTATCCTGATGATGACTTGAGTATTTGGATGAAGCATCTTTCGGATATTCCCGAAACTTGGATAAATAGTTATGACCAGAAACAAGAGGTGAAGAATATGTTATTATATGATTTGAAGGCAATACCATCTCTTTATCTTTTAGATAAGGAAAAAAGAGTATTACTTAAAGACGCTAATGTTGCAGATGTTGAACTCTTTCTGAAAACAAAGGTATCATCATCAATGATATATGATAATGATACCTCCCGATTTTGATTTAAGGTTTTTAATAAGCCCTCATTATTTCTTTAAAATACCATTGCACTTTTCCGAAGTTTTCGAGCGAGATGTATTCATTCTCATTGTGAATTGTACGCTGTTCGTACTGATTTAGTTCAAGAGGTAAAAGACGGTAGATATGATCGCTTACAATCTGATATTTGTAGGCATCAGTTCCTCCTATGGTAATGTATGACGTTACTATTGCTTCAGGATATATTTGTGCGATTTTTTCTTTTATCACTTCAAATCCTCTGACGTCTATAGGTGAGATACCCGAAGGTTCGCGTTGAGATATTACTTCTATATTAACATCGTAACCGTTACATATTTTTTTAACATGCTCAATAACGTCGGCAACTGAGTCTCCGGGTAGGATACGGAAATTTACAGTTACTACTGATTCTGATGACAATACATTCGGTGCATCACTTCCCTTCGCCATTGTAACAGCAGTTGTTGTTCGCACCAGGGCATTCGAAGCTGGAGTTTTCTCCATGGTTTTTAACAATAGTGGTTTCAGTATCCATTGGTTAGCTATTGCCATGCGAGCGAAGAAATTCATTTCATTGCCTATATTATCAAAAAAAGATGCTATCGGAGAAATTATACGTGCTGGAAATTGGTTTTCATTTAGTTTTTCTATTATCTCTGCTGCATATATCAACGAACTTTTAGCCGGAGGCATGGAAGAATGCCCGCCTATGCCTTTAACCGTTAGTTGTAAAGTAAGGAAACCTTTCTCGCCAATACCTACGAGAGCCATAGGCTTTTGAATCATCTCCATAGCTGAACCCGGACTTGCGATAATACCACCTTCATCGTAAACAGCGTCGAACCTTAATCCTTTTTGCTTAAAATAGTCTGCAATTTTAAGAGCTCCTTGACGTCCACTTACTTCTTCATCGTGACCGAAAGCGAACCAAATATCTCTTTCCGGTTGAAAACCTTCTGCTATAAGATTATCAGCACCTTCCATGAGAGAAAACAGCATAACCTTCATGTCAAGTGTACCACGGCCATATATGCGTCCGTTTGTTACTGCGCCCGAAAATGGAGGATAATCCCATTTGTCAGGAATAGACTGAATAGGAGGTATGGGCTTGTCATTTATCTGCAAAACGGTATCGCTTGTATCCATCATTGCCGGATCATAGCCAATTACAGGAACCACATCATAATGAGATAGAAATAGTATAGGCTTCAGGCTACTATTTTTTCCTTTCCAATGAAACACTAATCCATATGTATTTATGGTGTCGGTTTCCATTACTCTATACACTTCAGGATATACCTGAGCTAGATATTCTTTAAACTCATCAAATGGTTTAAAGTTTGTCTGATTATAAGTTTCATTACTGATTGTAGGAATTCGTATTCCACCTGCAAAACGACGAATCGCTTTTTCAGAAGGCTTCGTGTTTACGGCTTCTTTATTACTTGAACCATTTGCCGTATTTCCAAATTTATACGTAATAGTTCTTATGATAAAAACAAGGCTAAGAATAACAATTATGACCAATAAAAAGATGATAATTTTTTTTGCTTCCATATTTTAATTTTTAGGGTGTTGTTTTTATTTGATTATGCAATAATCGATTCTGCTTTGGCCTTCTTGATATTATACCTGTATGCTAAGCAAGCAGTAATAAAATAAACGAAGCATTGTATCCAAAGCGTTATGTATTCAGTTTTGATATCAGCTAATGAGGCTCCCATCGAGTTTACCTTTATATATGCCAAAACGCCGGAAGGAGCGGGAATAATATAGTGCACAGCTTGCCAATACCAGGGCATTAATTCGAGTGGGTAAGATATTCCTGAAAGGAAAAATCGTCTACAATCTTTTCCTTCTCAGTTTCTAAAATGACGCTCTTTATTTTTGCTTGCTTTATTCTCTTCTCACGATCCAGTCCGTCGAATATATTCCATGAGAAACCAACGCCTACCATTGTGCGTGGGGCTATATTTTTAGGAATTCCATTCGAATAGAGCGTTTGTTTTCCGAACAATTCTATATTCGGAAAATAGGCTGATTTAGCGATTTTTACTTCGTTTCTCTGAATGTATTGTTGTGTCGTCAATCCGTTAACCAAATGGTTTTTCTCTATAATAAGATTCTTAAAATATATAATCTCCGGTAGAGATTCGTTAATGAACATGGGTGTGGTAGTGAGGATATTATCTTCTGACTCTATTTTTGTTAGTGTTTTAAAGGCGTTTTTTACTATTTCCAAATCTTTCACTGCAATCTCAAGTTCTCTCTTGGCCTCATCCCTGTTTACCTGAAGGAATAGCCTTTCAGCTTTATTTATCATTCCGTTGGCTTCGAGTTTCGATGCATTCTGGTAATGATGTTCAAGTGCATTATATGTTTCTTGTTTTACTTCTACTATTCTTTGTCCTAGACGCAAACCATAATAAGCTTCAACTAAAAGGATTTGTTGATCTGCACTTATTTTCTCTTTATTTATTTCAGCAATATCTACCATTAATTTGCCTATTTTCCCGGCATATATTCGTTTTCCTCCCGTGAAAACCGGCATGGTAACAATAGCATCAATACTTGTCATATTCTGTGGTAAAATAGGAACACTGAAAGAACTTTTGCCTAAATTATTAAGAATAGAGGATATAAACTGTTCACTCGGATCTATAGAGTGAATGAAATCTGTAGTCGGATTTGTAAATTGAGATAATGGTTCTTTCACTTCTATATCATTCACCATATGCATATATGCTCCGGTTGTCATTACTTGCGGGTACCAAAAAGAATTCAGCCGCTGTTGTTCATTTTTAGCCCATTCCATTTCTTTATTTGCAATCTTCAATGTTTTATTGTCTCTGTTCATCAGTTGATATGCCTCTTCAAAGCTTATCTGCCTTTGTCTCTCTTGCGCTGATAAAGAAGCTACTGAAAGAAACAGGAAAATACAAGTGATGATGACTTGGCGAGTAAAAGTTCTTTTGGTATTATAAACTAACTTCATATTAATTGACTATTATAATTTTTTAATATTAACTCTTCAAATTAATCTTCGTATCACAAAGGTAGAGGGAGTCAACTGTTTATTTATCAGAAGTTTCATTACAAAAATATTAGAATTGAATTTTGGTTTCTAATGATTTTCTAATGCTTGTATAATAGGTAGAAATATGAGTTAAAAGAGTTGTTCGATCGTCTGTGTTATTACCCGAGAATATGTGTATTTAATAATCTGAGCTTGTCTATTATTATCTGTATTATAAAGTAAATATTGTATAAAGGTAAATTGGTTATTTTTCATGTAAAATATATATAGTTAGTTGATAAAGATTAGTATATTTTGTTTTATTTTACTATTTGATTTTCTCAATAAATTCTATCGCCTATGATACGAAGTGGTGGCTATCTTAAAGCACAAAATCAATTATAAAAAACTCAGGTAAATATGTTTTTATATTCGTATTTGATAAACCCTCTATATATAGGTTCTTTTGCAAATCTGGAAGCAAAAGGTTATACAAAACTTTAAATACAGATTATTGTTAATACATTAATAACATTACGAATGAAAAAGATATTGGTAGTAGAAGATGAACTGAGGATTGCCGAACTTCTTAAAAAAGGGTTGGAAGAATTTGGCTATATTGTTACCTTGGCCTTTGATGGAGAAATGGGAAAACGCCTCGTAAATAATCATATATATGATCTAATAATTACAGATGTAATTCTACCGCATATCAATGGCTTCGAACTCTGTAAGGAGATAAGGGCAGTTCAGCCCGAAATTCCAATTATTATGCTTACGGCTTTAGGCACAACAGATGACAAACTAGATGGTTTTGATTCGGGTGCGGACGATTATATGGTAAAACCATTTGATTTGAGAGAGTTAAATGCTCGTATAAATATTCTGCTAAAAAGAAAAAATGGCGTATCGGCAACGGTTAAAACAGATCATTTAGAATATGCCGATATAAAATTAAATTTAGATAATAAAACCGTAACGAGAGGTGATCGAGAGATGAAACTTACCCCCAAGGAGTTTAACTTGTTGCAATATATGATGCTGAATCCCGAACGTGTACTCTCACGAACTGAAATCTCTGAAAAGGTATGGGATACTCATTTCAATACGGGAACTAATTTCATTGATGTTTATATAAATTACTTAAGGGTGAAGATTGATAAAGGGTTCGATTCGAAACTCATACACACTCGTCCGGGATTAGGTTTTATACTAAAGAGTGGAGAATGAAAATACGCACTAGGATAGCTCTTCGTATTACAGCTGTGATAACTGCTGTAATGTTTGTATTTGTTGCACTCAACTATATTGTATCCACTAGGGTAAGGATGCAGGAATTTTATGTAGATCTGAAAAAGGAAGGTGCTGCAAGAACAGAACTTTTTTTGAAAGCAAAAGTTATCCAGAAAGAATTAGATAAAATAGATGTTTCTATATATGATAGTAATTACAAACTTCTTTATACCGACGCAGATCGTATTTCTAACAGAACACAAGAAATAACAACTATACTAAAAGAGATATTTGATACAAAAGAAGATTATACGAAAAATGAAGGGAAATTCCAGACCATCGGATTTCTCTTTACTCATCAGAATGTAAATTATGCAGTAATTACATCTGGACATGATAACTATGGACAGATCAAAATGCAAAAATTGGTTCTTTACCTTCTTATATTAAGCTTGGTTTCTTTACTTGCGGCATGTGCCCTCGGATACTATCTCGCAAAATCTGTTTTAAAACCGGTAGGAACTATTTCGGATAGAATGAAAGATATAACGGCTAATAAACTCCATTTACGACTGGTAGGATATAATGAGAAAGATGAATTTGGAGAACTTGCAGCATCATTTAATAAAGCATTGGATATAATAGAGACATCCTTTGAATCTCAGAAAATGTTTGTAAGCAATGTATCACATGAACTTCGTACACCTTTGGCAACACTTATAGGAGAAATAGATCTATCATTATTAAAAGAACGTACGGCAGAAGAATATAGAAATACTTTAATAAACTCGCGTCAGGATACAAGTAAACTGATAAAACTGCTTAATGGTTTACTCGATTTGGCAAAAGCCAGTTACGATGAAAACAATATGTCAATGAGTCCCGTAAAGATTGATGAAGCACTCTTAGAGGCAGTAGAATTAGTTTTAAAAGGAAATCCTGAATATGATATTAAGCTTATTTTCAATCAAGGTATTATGGAGAATACAGAACTATCTATTATTGGAAATGAGTATCTTTTAAAGACAGCCTTTGTTAATCTGATGGAGAATAATTGCAAATATTCGCATAATAAAACTTCTACTGTTGAAATCTCCCTTATTGACAAAAGAGTTATTTTGCGATTTTCAGATACCGGTATAGGTATTCCCGAGGATGAGATAGAACATCTGTTTACTCCGTTTTTCCGGGGAACTAACAAAAAATATGTACAGGGGAATGGTATCGGCTTAGCTCTGGTAAAAAAAGTAATAGTTCTGCATAAAGGCATAATAAATATTCATTCTGTTGTAAATAAAGGAACCACTTTTACGATTGAATTTACTCTGAACTAAGAATATTAAAAAGCTTCATTTATGTTAATATAAAATGCCGACTGACTTTTACCTATCCCGTAATCAATTCGAAGATTAGTTTGGTCTTTAACCCTAAAACGATATCCAAGACCAACAGTAGACAAGGTCTCTTTTTTCTTGAAATCACTTAATTTAGGGAAAACATTTCCTGCACCTGCCCATGCAACCATACCACTTCGTTTGTAAATATGCTGTCTTAATTCGATTTGTGATTCTATGCAATTTTTATCTCTGTATTGTCCTGTATAATATCCACGTATTTGGCTTGCATCTCCCGCTTGAGCCATAAGGTTCCAAGGGACATCCCCCCTGTTGAATTGCCCTCCAAGATCAAAAGCAACGGTAGTTCTCTTATTGAGTTGTTTGTAATATCTGAATGTCATCTCTGTTTTGTTAAAGCCTGAAGTGTTACTAGAAAAATTAGGATAGAATACATCTCCTATTTTTGTATAGATTCCCTTATGAGGTTCAGTAATATTATCTCTGGAATCATAGATTAAAGTCATTCCGGCACCTATAACTGTGATTTTTCTTTTCTCTCCATTCAGCACACTCATGTCATCAAAATATTTGCCCCTTATATCTCGAGCATTTGTCATCAAACCTATCGCAGTATGGTTATCTATTTTCTTGAATAAATTGACTTTTACCTGCATATCCTGTATATTATAATCAGTGTAATCTGAATTTCTTCCTGCATTATAACCAACACCCCAATATTGGGAAGGCGTATCGGAAAAAGAAATATCTGAATCTATCCAATATCTCTTTTTAGGGAAATAAATACTACTGCGTATTCCAAGAGCGTAAGCTCCCGATGAGGTTGTGTTGATATATAAAGATATATTAGACGGATCATTGTCTTTTTCACAACCGTGTAGGCGAAATAGTCCGGAGCCTATAAGCCCCATGCCGACCTTAGTTTCATTCGTATAATAAGGGCCTCCGATTACAGAATAGTTAAAAGATTTGTCTGATGGCGTTTGATCGGATTTTTGTAAATATTGAAAAACTGTATTTTCGATATAACTAATCGCCGGTTTTATAAAGCCTTTATTTTCAACTATAATTGTGTCTTTCTCGTTATTTGTTTGTGCGCTCACTGTTGTTACTACTCCTACAAGTAGAAAAAGTATTGCTTTGTATCGCATATAATTTATTAGGGATTTATTTGTTGGTTTTTTCACGATACAAAAATAGAGTCTCCAGCTTGTTTATTCTTTTTCTTTTCAATTAGAAAGTTATTAAAATTAGATATTCCATTCTAATGATTTTCTGTCTTTTATTAAAATGATATTTAAGGAGTTTTTGTTTGTATAAGGACGGACAATCCTTTTATGAGAGCTTTTCAAATGCTTTTCTACAAAAAAGAAAGCCCCGAATTCTTATATAAGATTCGGGGCTTTTCCAAAATAAGTTATACTTGAAGAATAATTACATTTCTTTAATATCCGTAATTCTGTCCATTTGGATCCATTGGACTTACTCGGTCTAAATGTTTTTGAGGTATAGGTCTGAACCGGTGGAACGGTTTAACATTCGGTGCAGCAAAAGAATTGCGTTCTTTGAGCATTTTGACAAAGAAATCGGCTCCATTTCTTACTAAATACTCAAAACGATGCAACTCTCCTTCTGTCTCTTTACCGTTTTCGTCAAGGAAGAATACTAATCTTGCATCATCGGTCATAGCACTGATAAAGCCTGCAGTAACTTTCATTTCATCTACTGTCGATTTATTTCTGTCAGCGTAGTTACCTCCATCATATTTCCAATAATGTGAATATTTGCTTTCACCTTCTTTCCATGCAGCGCGTTCGCGGACAATATTTAGAGCTGCAGCCGAATTTGCATAATCTCCTTTCATCGCCAAAGCTTCAGCTAACAAGATATATGTTTCTCCCAAGCGGTAGCAGAAATAATCCCTAAATCCGGCCTGATCGTTGGTTGATGCTCGACGACTATCCAAATATTTTATTAGAGTAGGGAAAGTATTTGTTATTCCGTCTCTGATACCTCTATTTCCAATCTCGGTTTTTGTAATAGATTGCATTGGTATATACCAGTAAGGTTCCATAGAACGTGCTAAAGCAAGCTTCTCAGAACGAGTTCCACTCTGGAAACGTTTATCCAGATTCTCGACAGAGAATACAATGGCTGTATCGCCTACCACATAACGAGGAGATCCTTCAGTCTTGCCTATCGATGTCGGATCAAAGGTTCCTGCGGCATTCGTGAAAGATTTCCAACTCACATCAGCCGAAGGTGTCTGGTTGGCATAATATACCCATACATGAGACTTATAAAGACGAGAGTCTATTAGTTTACCTTGTTTGGAACTTGCATAATACTGTGGTCCGTATAGTCCATTATCAGCATACAAGAAAGGTGTTGGAGAAGTACGTCTCCATCCGCGACCAGTAATTAAATCACGACCTATTCCCATACTGGTACCTCTACTTACACTTTCTGTACCTTTTCCATTTTCTGTAACCATAGGCATACCGTCAGCCTGTGTAGTGAACATCATATGCAGCCAGTTACCGCCATCATTGACTTTGTCTGGAGTTTGGTTGTTATAAAAGTGGTTGGTTGAGAACTGTATGCTAAAAAGAATTTCAGGGCCTGCATAATCACCCGGAGTAGGGCCTCCTGTCTTAGGATTAAACCTCCATAAGTCAGCATAGTCGGGACTAAGGGTATGATTGCTGCCACTTCCTGCACCTGTACCAAAATTACAAACTGCACTTGCATATTTTATCGCCAAATCTAAATCGTCTGTAGTTGCTCCACGATCTTCATTCATTTTAGGGTCAGACTGACTTTGTGTATATTTCTGACAATAACGGAACATATGCGATTTAGTTAGTAAATGCCCTGCAGCACCTTTACCCACACGACCATAATCACCGGTTACTTTACCTTGCGCATCAGCCCACGGAAGTAAATTCCATGCTTCTGTAGCATCGTTTATGATTTGTGCCCAAATTTCTTTTTGTGGCGAGCGTACAAAGTTGAGCTTTGGTGCATCAACAGGCTCTAGTACCAACGGGCAATCACCGTAGTGTATAGCCAGCACGTAATAATAGTAGGCTCTCAGGAACAATAGCTCACCTTTTCTTATACTCTTGATGTCAGTGGCCATAGTTGTATTCGACTCTATATATTTTAACCCTAGATTAGCTCTAGCTACGCCATTGTAACAATCTGTCCAAAAGGCAGAGAATGTCTCATTCGAAGGATTCATTGCTGATGTATATAAAGCAAAATCAGTACCTCCGTCTCCCCCTATTGTGTACATATCTGTACCGATCTCCTGAAAGATTATTCCTGATGGAGTATTCGATGTTGAAAACATTCCCCTTCCGTTTTGGTAAGCTGATACAACCAACGCATTAAGTCCTTCGTTGGAATTATAGTAGGTATAATTCGTGTTATATCCTTTTTCTTCCAAAAAATCTGAGCAGGATGCCATAATACATCCAAATATTCCAATTGTAATTATATATTTTAAGGATTTCATGTTTCTTATTATTTAATTGTTAAAATGTTAAATTTACGCCAAACATATAATTTCTCAGGGTTGTAGGTTCACTATAGGATTCGTGTTTGCGAGCATAGTCTCTTGTAGCCTTAACTGAACCTTCAGGGTCGTTGTTTGGATAACTCGTAAAAGTGAACGGATTCTGTAATTGTGCGTAAAATCTAGCTTTTTCGACACCAACAATCCTTGTAAGACTGGCAGGTAAAGTGTATCCTAATGTAATATCAGATATTCGAACGAAGTCTCCCTTATTATACCAATAAGCTTCTCTATGCGGTTGGTCAGCATCTCCTTTTGTCGGTTTTCTGAAACTACTCTGAGTATTTTCAGGTGTCCAGTAGTTTACGACCCGTGTGTTCATACGTCCATCGTGTCCTACTCCGGGATCGCTATAAATTGTATGTCCAAACATTCCATACATAAATATATAAAGGTCGAAATTCTTATAATAGAAATTATTCCCCATGCCAAGATTCCATTTTGGCATTTTTTGTCCGCGGAAATCACGGTCTTTTTCATCAATTTTGTAGTTTCCATCCAGGTCGACAAAACGTAAATCACCAGGTTTGTAAGAATGGCCGTTTGCATTAAATTTTGCCATTTCTTCCATGTCCTCTTTTGAGTATCCCCAAACGTTTTTAGTATTTACATAATCGTAATATGTATCAACCGGATGTCCAACAAACCACATATTTGCCACATCTTTTTCTAGACCGGATGCTAATTTTACAATTTTTTCCTTATTCATCGAAAACTGTAATGAGGTATTCCATTTGAAGTCTTTTGTTTCAAAGTTTACAGTGGAGATGGCTACTTCAATCCCTTGATTTTCTGTTTCTCCGATATTTGAAAGAATTTGACCAAATCCTGATACTTCAGGTAACGCACGGAACATTAACAAGTCCTTTGTATTTTGCTTGTAAACATCAACGGAACCTGAGATGCGTCCTCTTAATATTCCAAAATCAACTCCGAGGTTGTATTGTCCTGTAGTTTCCCATGTTAAGAGTGGATTAGATAGCGAATTAGGAGCATAACCTATTGCACCGATCTCTCCCCATGTGTAGCGACTACTAGAGATTTGTCCTATAGTTTGATATGGATTAACAGCAGAGTTTCCTGTCTTTCCATAACCTAAACGAAGCTTCAAATTAGAAACTACTGGTATATTATTTTTTATAAACGCTTCATCGGAAATACGCCAAGCAAAAGATGCGGATGGGAATGCAACCCATTTATGACCTTCAGCCAGACGAGAAGAGCCATCACTACGGATAGATGCTGTTAACATATAGCGATTGTCTTTGAAACCATATATAGCACGCCCCATCCATGACATCATTGACCATTGCGTGTAACCACTTGTAGCAGATTGTGTACTTGCTGTTCCTAGATTGTAGTACCATTGAGACTCAATTGGTAGGCCCACACCGCTTGCAGTAACAGGCTCATCGATTGATTTTTCAACAGACTGTACTCCTGTTAAATTAAGGCTATGTTGTCCAAACGTTTTGTTATAGCTAAGTATGTTCTCAAAGGTCCAACTTCTTTTAAACTCCAGGTTTTGATTGGCTCTGGCATGACCAAAACCTTGTTGTGTAGAGGCAGAAGCATAAAAGGCCTGCTCTTGTCCACTATAATAATTTGTTCCGAAATTAGCTCGGTATGATAATCCATTGTCTAATGTTATTTGAGCATATAGGGTTGCATCAATCTGGTTTCTTTTGGTTTTTCCTTGATTTCCGGTAAAGTCATAGAAAGGGTTCCATAACATACCTTCTCCTGTTGGATGTGGAACTAAACCTAAAGCAGGATCACCATTTTTTGTAACATCACCTCCATTACCGTAATCACCACTACCGCCCGGAGTATAGTAAGGAGTACCTAATGGGTTCCAGTTTCCTCCAACTCCGGTACCATTAAAATATTCCCAATAAGCAAAGTTTGTAGTAGCTCCCATATTTATATGTTTACCAAGTTTTTGGTCTACGTTCATACGTAAGGTATATCTTGTTCGAAAAGATCGTGGGGTAATTCCTTGATTATCCATAAACGATCCGGATAGGAAGATTTTGGTATCCTTACTTCCTCCACGTATACTTATGTTATGATTTTGAGATATTGCCTCATCCCTGTATCCTGCCATTTGCCAGTTGAATCCGCGAAGCATAGATGGGTTATATGTCCCACTTTCCCATGCTTTGCGTACAGACTCAAGTACATATCCAGATTGATCGCGGGTGATATATTCCATTTTTTGATCATATTCCCAATTCGGAGTCATGGATGGGTATGCCGAAGTCGGATCTAAGGTATATCCTCCTTGTCCGTCATATATATATTTGCGATCGGCTTCTCGTAAATATTCTATATATTCCGCCGCATTTCGCACTTTCCTCATATTATCTATTTTACCAATAGTGACATAACCATTATATTCTACATTCACTTTTCCTTCTTCTCCTTTTTTGGTTGTCACAAGTATAACTCCATTTGCTCCGCGAGAGCCATATATTGCTGTTGCAGATGCATCTTTTAAAACTTCAATTGAGGCAACATCCGATGGGTTGATTACACTTACACCACTGGCTGATGGTATTCCATCAATTACAAATAAGGGATCATTGGTTGCTTCAATAGAGCGATTCCCTCGTATACGAATCATGGGGTCGGCATTAAGATCTGCTCCCGCAACCATCATCCCTGCTACTTTTCCACGCAGCGCTTCTTGTATGGTTGTTGGTGCTGTTGCAATCAAGTCTTCGGCTTTCACTTGAGATATAGCCCCTGTAAGGTCTCGTTTCTTTTGCACACCATAACCAATAACCACAACTTCGTCTAATCTCTTGTTATTTTCTTTTAAAATAATTTGGATATTGTTTTTGTTCGAAACATCAATTTGTTGTGTTTCCATTCCGATGTATGAGACTATGAGGACTTGCTCTCCTGAGGTAAGTTCAATATTAAATTCTCCATCTGTATTTGTTACAGTTGCATTCGTTGTATTCTTTTGTACAATAGAAACTCCAATGAGTGCTTCCTGTGTTTCATCTAAAACTTTACCATTTATTGTTCTACCTTTTTGCTGTGCTAAAGTCGGTAAACTATATAAAATACCTAATAGTAATATGACTAAAAACGACTTACTCTTGGTTATAGAAGTAGGTTTATATAAAAATGTATTTTTCATTATAACAATTTTAAGTATTAAAAATTTAATTGTTTTATTAGCAATATCTTCTTTATAAGAAGCTTGATGTTATTTCTTTTTTGTTACATGTTATTTCATAAATATATAATTTAATGTTTTGTATTTTTCATCACTTGTTGTTTTATTCTACAGAGGCTTTTAGAATTTGATAGGAATTCTACATAGACTTAGGCTAATCAGTAAAAAGAAATTTTTATAAAACACTATCGATTTAGATTCTCAAAATAACAGCTTTCAGCCATTATCTTTTTAGGTTAAATTTTCCCAAAGTTCAGTTGTAATAGATTTGATTTTTAGCAGCTTTTTCATAATATAAAATATTTTATAACAAAAAGAATCACTCAGCGATAGTTATAAAAACTATACACCAATCGTTATATCCTTCTGAACACAGTTCAGATTCCACTATAATATTTATGCAATATATACCGGCGCTTATGCAAAAATACGTTAAACAAATCTAGAAACTAGCATGGATTATTGTTTAATGAAACTATCTTCTATTTGTTTAAAATTGTTGTACCAAAATCTATTTTGTCGCATATTGTTTTGTTTTTGTCGCATCCTAAAATCTTTAATATTACCTGGGTTGGAAAAAGCAATAGTTTGTTATATAATTGTTTGATTTATATTGTGTTGATGGTTTGTTTGTGTGTTGGGTTATACTTGTTGAGCTCATTGTTAAGGAATGGTATTATTGATGATGGATAAGAAAGTTTCTCTTATAAATAGTATCTTTGTTACAATCTAAACTTAAACCATGAAATACGTATACCTTTTATCTATATTGTCATTCTTTTGCCTAAGTAAACTGTCAGCGCAGCACAATCGCCCTTTCACTATGAAAGATTATAGAATGACAGAACTATCCTCAAATCTTATCAATAAAATAATTCAGGATTCTGATGGTTATATATGGGTTGCAACTGATTACGGATTAAATAAATTTGATGGAATAAAATATACTCAGTATTTGCACCTAGAAGAGGATAGTACATCTTTGTTAAGCAATAATGTTAAAACATTGATGATCGATAAGGATGGTATACTATGGATCGGTACTAACAAGGGTATTCAATGTTATAATTCTTTAGAGAATTCTTTTAAAACAATAAGTTTCCCTGAAAATTTATCTCTTCACGTTTCCAATATAATAGAGTTGCATGATGGTCAGATGTGGGTGACGACAGCAGGTAGTGGAGTCTTTTCTATCAACAGAGATAACCTGACAGCAGAGCCTCTAGTAGAGGTTACACGTTTGACGGGCGATTTTATTGCATATGTCTATCAGGATAAAGAAAAATATATTTGGTTTGGAATTAATGACAAAGGGCTTATTCAAATGAATCCTGTCACAAAAAAAACGAAGAAATTTACGACTCCGAATATTCCTTCTAATTCTATCATTTGTATGCTTGAAGATGACAACGATAGATTGCTAATGAGTACATCAAAATCAGTGAGTTATTTTGAGCGAAATAGTCAAAAGTTTATACCCTTAGAATGGGATGGACAACCTGGGTATGGAATTACCGATATGATGCTAAGTCATAATGGAACTGTATTTATTAGTACTACAACTAAAGGGCAGGGAGTGAAGTATATCGATAAGGTTAGCCGAAAAGTTTTAACATATACAAATTCTACAAATAGTATAGCAATTAATACTGCAAAGATCTATACACTATTAGAGGATCGTGATAAAAATCTTTGGTTGGGCTGTTTTATGAAAGGGTTATTAGTAATTCCTAATAAATCGACTCAATTTAATTTTTGGAGTATCATAAATAGTCAAAATCAATTAGGAAATCTAATAACATCAATATGTAAGGATCATGAAGGCTATATTTGGGGCACTGTAGATAGAGTAGGAGTTCTTAAACTAAATAATAAAGGAGAAGTTGTAAAACAGTTTACTGATGTTGATGATATAATATCTATAGTGGAAGATTCAAAAAATAATCTTTGGATTGGTTCTTATAGTAAGGGGCTTGCTAAGTTGGATCGTAATACAGGCAAATGTAATTTCTTGAATATCCCTTATTCTGGCTATATGAAGACAATAAGGGAAGGGCGGGATAATTTACTATATATATCAACTTTTGGAGCCGGATTTATTCAATATAATCCTCAAACAGGTATTCACAAACAGTATAATATGCGGCAAGAGGACCCGCAAAAGGGTAGGCTTGGCAATGATTGGATTACTTCTATCCTATGTGATTCCAAAGGGTTAATATGGTTTGCCCATTATAAAGGGGTGAGTTGTTTTGACCCATCTAAAAATCGTTTTATTCCTATCAAGCATGATAGTATTTTATCAAATCAGATATGTTTGTCTATTATGGAGAGTAACGATGGCAATATATGGTTAGGAACATATAATGGACTTTTCTCTATAGATAGAGCTACTCAGGATATAAAGAATTACACAGTAAAAGATGGGCTGTCGAGTGACGTTATTTGTGGCTTGGCTCAAGACAAAGAGGGGAATATTTGGTGTAGTACCTTTCAGGGTATTAATCAAATAAAAATAAAAGAGAATAAAATAATAAACTATTATATCGGAAATGGACTATTTGATAAGATTTATAATAGAGGAGTTTATTTTCAAGGTGCTGATGGGATTATTTATTGGGGAGGGAATAATGGAATAACTTCCTTTTATCCTGAAAATATTATTACGCCCAGTTATGAACATGATATATTGACTACTAATCTGTATGTCCATAATCAGTCTGTGAATATTAATACATTATCAGGAGGGAAACATATAATCGATTCGGAGATACTATCAGCGAAAGAGTTTAAATTTTCGTATGAAGACAACACTTTCACTTTCGAATTCTCGACTATGGATTTCATTGACCCGGAGAATATATACTACGAATATAGATTAAAAGAATTAAGTAGCGAGTGGAGTTCAACTCTACCGGGAATTAATCAGGTAACATATAATCATCTGAATCCAGGAAAATACACATTAGAGGTTAAGGCCGGTAAATTTGGTGCTTTCTCTCAGCCGAAGCAGTTTTCTATCATTATATCACCTCCCTGGTATAAGAGTACATGGGCATATGCATTTTACTTATTTCTCATTCTTATTTTTGGAGTATTGATTGTAAATCTTATTCGGAAGAAAAGAAACGAACAGATAAATGAATCAAAGCTTCAGTTTTTTATTAACATCTCTCATGAGATAAGATCTCCTCTGACCTTAATAATAAGTCCTATGGAAAAACTTCTGAAAAGTAATTTCGATACAGAAACCATGCAAACTTTGCAAAATATGCATCGTAATGCAAACCGAATATTGGGGCTTGTGAATCAATTGCTCGATATAAGAAAGCTGGATAAAGGACAAATGAAGTTGAGGTTTAGTAAGACTGATATGGTTGGTTTCATAAAGGAGTTGTTTGATGTTTTCGAATATCAATCAGTCAGGAGAAATATTCAGTTTACCTTTCAACACCAAGATGACAACTTAGAAGTGTGGATTGACCGGAATAACTTCGACAAAATATTGATGAATATATTATCAAATGCGTTCAAGTATACTCCTGATGGTGGAGAAATAAATGTATCATTAGCCACAGGAGTCGATAACAGCATTTGGGGGCCTCTTCAGAAATACATGGAGATATCAATCGTTGATTCAGGTATAGGCTTAGAAGAAGGGAAGATAGAAAAAATATTTGATAGGTTCTATCAAGGACAAAATCAGGAGACTTTCACTACTGTAGGGTCGGGGATAGGATTAAACCTTGCTCGGACATTGGTGCTATTACATTATGGTGCTATTACAGCTAAGAACCGAGAGGGTACTACGGGCAGTTGTTTTACAATTCGCATCCCTTTAGGAAATCTGCATTTGAGAAAGGATGAGATCGCAGATCAGACATCAGACAGTCGTCCGTTGTTGAACCAAAGGAACTTTATAGAAAATGTTACAAATGAAAAATCCGAAACGTATAGACGAAGAACAAATTATAAAATTCTAATAATCGATGATGAAGAAGAAATAAGAGATTTTCTTTCTCAAGAATTGGGTGAGTTGTTTAAAGTAATTACTGCTGTTGATGGTGTTGATGGGTTACAAGTTGCTATAGATCGACAGCCCGATTTAATTATTTCTGATGTAATGATGCCCAATATGGATGGTTTAAATTTGGTGAAAAGACTTAAAAACAATAATAATGTAAGCCATATACCTATTATTCTTCTAACATCAAAAGCTGAATACCAAGACCGTATACAGGGCTTAGATAGAGGAGCAGATGCCTATTTGTCCAAACCATTTAATATAGAAGAACTAATCGTCACTATAAATAATCTGATTTTAAATCGCAGGCTACTTAAAGGAAAATTTTCGGGAGCTCAGGATCAAGAAGATAAAATAAAACCGATCGACTTCAAATCAGGCGATGATATCTTAATGGAACGTGTTGTTACGGTCATAAATGAGAACATAAGTAATACCGAACTCAATGTAAATATGCTGGCATCTCAAGTTGGCCTTAGTCGGTCGCAGCTACATCGACGGATGAAAGATATGACCGGTATATCGCCTGTAGACTTTATTAAGAATATTCGGCTCAAGCAAGCTGCGAATCTTCTTAGAGAAAAGAAAATGGATGTGTCCTTAGTTGCCTATTCCGTAGGATTTACGAATCAATCTTACTTCTCCACAATGTTTAAAAAACTATATGGCATTTCTCCTACTGAGTATATAATGAAAGCTCAGGATGAAGATGATGCAAAAAAATAGAATTAATATGAACCTCAAGAATTATCTTGAGGTTTATTTTTGATATCGAAAAAGAGTTTTGCAGGCCTTTTGAAATTTAGTTTGCTAATTTATTTAACTGTAAGTAGATATGCTAAAAAAGTGACAAAGGTGACAAAAGTAACAGGTTATTGTATATATTTTCCTTGTTACTTTCTCATTCGACCAACTCATATATAGATAAATAATCCTGCCAAGAATAACACTGGCAGGATTAAATCCTTTGTAGTTGTTCAAGTTCATTTATATGTAGAGAGAATCTGACTAGAACAACAAGAAGTCATATCATAGCAAAATCATCTATTCTCCAAACATCCAATAGTCGAAATTGAATAAAGAGTGAGGTTCTTTGCCTTTAAACACAAAGTATACATCATGAACATCTTTTGTGTTTTTAACAGCTGTTTCCACTAAGCTCCAATTATCCCATTCTCCGGTATATGGTGCGTGCAAAGTACCGACCAGTTGTCCGTCAATATTATCAAGTCGTATTTCAATAGTTCCACCATGATATCTACTTGATACTGATGCGGAAAATCGTGAAGCCCCTTTATTTCCGAAATCAACGTTCCGTACTTTAATATAATCTCCATTATGTATGGAGGTAACATAAACACCGATTTTCTCATTCTCTTCTATCGATATACCTTCACTCCAAGCCATCGTTTCTGCTTCAGTTCTTTTAAAAGGATTCAATTTGTTAACACCCTTCATGATACCCTCTTTGGTCATTTTCATTTCAGGGATAGATCCATCCTCATTATAGGAGAATTGTTCTACACATACAGAACGGCAATAGCTATGGCCTCCGGGCAGGGCATCATTGTGATAAAAGAAGTATGAATTTCCCTTATAATCAATTATTCCGGGATGATTGGTATTACTGCCCCCTTCCAAAGGCATTACACAACCTTTATATTCCCACGGACCTGTCGGATTTTTACTTACTGTATAATGGAGTGACTCAGGGAAACCTGATGCATAGATCATATAATACAAACCTTGACGTTTATAGACCCATGGCGCTTCGGTAAAGCCTGGTCCAAAGATAGACTTGTCTTTAGCATCGAGGGCGGTAATCTCACCATCAACCGAAATCATGTCATTATTAAGTTTAGCCCAATAACATACGCCATTACCCCAATACAAATAAGCTTGTCCATCATCATCTATAAAGACAGAAGGATCCAGATCGTCCCATGCATGTTTAGCATGGCTAGTCATATCATTAGTCACTAACGCCTTCCCCAAAGCGTCTTTAAATGGCCCATAAGGGCTATCGGATGAGGCTACTCCTACAGCAACTCCGGGAAAGAACTTGTTCATTGATGAGATATACCAATAAAACTGACCATTACGATAAATACATTGTGCCGCACTTGCATCACCTACCGACCAAATAAAATCACTTGTTCTCAAGGGTGTTTTATGTGCTGTCCAGTTTACCATATCTATGGTTGAAAATAATTGGTAATCCCTCATTAAATAACCATTTGGCGGAGCATCCTTTTCGTCATGGCCCACATATAAAAACAATGTATCATTATAGACTATCGGTGCTGGGTCTGCGGTATACATTGTTTGTATAATAGGATTTTGAGCCTTTAAATTAAATAAAGGCAAGTTAATCAAGATCAATAATAAGCAGAAACGTGTAATTCTTTTTTTATTCATATTATTCTGTCATATAAATATTTAAACTCCGCTGTAAGCACTAAACCCACCATCGACAGAAAGCACTACTCCGGTTATAAAACTAGCTGCATCACTGCATAGAAACTGTACAACTCCGTTTAGTTCTGTAATATCACCGAAACGTCCCATTGGGGTTTTAGTCAATACCTTTTTACTTCTCTCTGTTAAAGAACCGTCAGGATTGATAAGTACGGCACGGTTTTGATCTCCGATAAAAAATCCCGGAGCAATTGCATTTACCCTGATCTTATCTCCATATTTTAGAGCCATTTCGGTAGCCATCCACTGAGTGAAGTTACTTATTGCTGCTTTTGCTGCCGAATAGCCGGGAACACGACTTATTGCAGAATATGCAGCCATGGAAGAGACATTTATAATATTTCCACTTCCTTGTTCAGCCATAACTTTTGAAAATATCAGACTTGGAAAAACTGTACCGTCCATATTGAGCTTTATAACTTTTTCCCAATCCGTTGTTTTCATTGTATAAAAATCCTGATCAGGAGCTAATGTTGCTCCCGGAACATTACCACCTGCTGCATTAACGAGAATATCTAATTTGCCATATATGCTGAGTATCTTTTCTCGGCTTTTTATCAACTGATTTTCATCCATCACATCGCATTTGATGAATAAAGATTTACCTCCATTTTCATTAATTTCCTTAACCAGAGTATTTCCTTTATCTTCGTTTCGTCCCAGTATTACAACATTTGCTCCTTGTTCTGCAAGGTGTCTGGAGATACTGCCGCCTAATACTCCGTATCCTCCTGTAACAATCGCAACTTTACCTTCTATAGAAAAGATATTCTGTTTTGTTTTTGTATTAATATCTGTCATCTGTTCAATTCGTTTTTTATGGTTTCTATTACTCCATCCATCTGTGCTAGAGCATACATGCGTCCGTAGAATGAGTAACCCGGATTATAGCCTTTATCAGCATCATCGAGCATTAGTCTGCCATGATCTACTCTCATGGGAAGTAACGGATTTTCCTTTTCAAAAATACGGGCTAATTCTATTAGATGTCCCCGTCCTTCCAGATGTGGGGCTTCGATAAAATTGCCATCCGAAAGGATATTTGTACTTCTTAAATGTACGAAGCGTGTACGCGATGCAAACTGTCGAGCCAATTCCGGAACATTATTGTGTATTCCTGAACTTAGCGATCCTGCACAAAATGTGATTCCATTATGTGGGTTGTTAACAGCATTTAATATCCATTCAATATCTTCTCTGTTAGAAACAATACGAGGTAAACCCAATACCGGATATGGCGGATCGTCAGGATGAATACACATATTAATACCGTATTCGTCACAGACAGGCATTATTCGTTCTAAAAAGTATTTTAAGTTTTCTCTTAATACTTTGTGATCTATACCATTGTACAAAGCTAGAAGTGTTTTAAAAATAGCAACAGGATTTTTATCCCCGTCCTTTATATTACCATTGATAAAACCCTGTGTCTTTACAATGATAGTGTCTATCAACTGTTCTTTTTCATGTTCTGTTATAATCTTATCCAGTTGGTAGACCTTATCCATTTCTTCTTTTGAGTAATCCTCTTTTGCACCTTCCCGTTTAAGGATCATGCAATCAAAGTAAGCGAAGCGTGTCTTATCAAAATAAAGAGAGAAAGTACCGTCAGACCATGGGTACATGAGATCTGTACGAATCCAGTCTATAACGGGCATAAAATTGTAGCAAACAGTTTTAATACCGGCTTCTCCAAGGTTTCGGAGGCTTGTAATATAATTATCTATCAGTAAATCTCTATTATCTCCTCCATATTTAATGGCTTCGCTAACAGGCAGGCTTTCTACAACAGACCAGTACAGTCCGGCTTCTTTTATATAGTTATTCAGATCGTTGATTGTTTCTGACGACCACACTTCACCGTTCGGTATATCATGCAATGCGGTAACAATCCCTTCTACTCCGATTTGCCTCAATATAGGCAGCGTAATCTTATCTTTTTTCCCGAACCACCTCCATGTCTTTTTCATTTTCTAGTTAATTATGGTGTTTCATATCTAGTTTTATTTTCATCAGGTCATCGAGCTCATATATAGGACGTTCAAGATCATAGGGGATAGGCTTTTTTGAGAATGTCTGGAAGTACAACAAACAAGCATCTCTCCACCATACGGCATCTCGTGCCTGAATTTTTAATTTGGATTGAACCTCCTCGAAACGTCTGGAGTCTACATATTGCTCCATTCTATCCCAAACTTTCTGATACTCTCTTACCTGCTGTACACCCGAATCATACTTATAACAAAGAGCATCCCACATCGTTTTATCGTCATTCATCTTATAGTTCCATGGAACATGATGAAACCACAAGAGTAAATTCTCTGGACAGGTTGATATGTCATTATAAATATTATTCAAAGGAGGAAAATAATGGGACACGGCATCACTCCCCGTTGTTGTACGATTAAAACCGAGCCCTATAGTATCTGCTTTGTGATAGTATACAGAAGTCCAGTCTTCTCTAGCGGCTTGAGACAACCAAGGTTCAGGTCCGTAATGGTGGTCTTCGGCAAAAATATGGTGAAGTCCTAGCGGCATCATATAGTCAACAATGGTTTCTCTAGAGCTCAACATCATATTTTTTACCGGTTCTATAAATGCGTTATTATCCGAAAATGTCATTCTTATCCATTCATCAGCTATTTGGTTTGAAGAAAGTTGATGATTCCAAGCTAAGCGTCCGAATGCATACCAGTTAGCCTGTGCAAAATGATGTCCACACCAGTTTGTATCTTCACCTATATTAGCTACAGCCGATATGGCCGTCGTTTTAGCCGGACGTAATGTCCCGTCTGTTATTTTGGCTACCGTAGAACCCTTTCCATCCGAATATGTGTCGCTGTCAAGAGTTTCCTTGAACATAGTAGCCAGATATGCAAGATGGTTAGAAAAACCGAGATACTCTTGTGTTATCTGAAATTCTACCATTGCCGGAGTCTTACGCAGTGCGCCAAACAAAGGATTGAATGGTTCACGTGGTTGAAAATCGATAGGACCGTTCTTTATCTGAATAATGACGTTATCCCGAAATTGTCCATCCAATGGTACAAACTCCTGATATGCCTGTTTTGCCCGGTCTTCCATACTCGGATTATATACAAATGCTCGCCACATAACTATACCCTTGTATGGCTTCAGTACATCGGCTAACATATTTGCGCCATCGGCATGGGTTCGTCCGTAATCTTGAGGTCCGGGTTGCCCTTCAGAATTAGCTTTTACCAGAAACCCTCCGAAATCGGGGATTAGTGAATAGATTTCTTTGGCTTTGGCTTTCCACCACTTCTGCACCTCCGGGTTTAATGGATCCGAATTGGATAGACCTTCCAATACCTTAGGGGAAGAGAAATTTACAGAGAGATAAACTTTCAGACCATAGGGACGGAAGATGTCAGCTAAAGCTTTTACTTTTTCCAAATAATCTTTCTTTAGAATATTCGGTGAAGCATTCACATTATTCAGTACAGTTCCGTTAATTCCTATCGAAGCATTCGCCCGAGCATATTCTTTATATCGTGGAGAAAGTGTATTGGGCAGTTCGTCCCATTTCCATAACGAATAACCCGCATATCCACGTTCGATAGTTCCGTCTAGATTATCCCAGTGATTGAGGATACGTATATCGTAAGAGGGCAGTTCTTCTATATTTAAAGTAGTTAAGTCTGCTCCTGTTTGTTGCAATCGTAATAAACAATATGATCCATATAGTAGCCCGACATCAGAACCTGCTGAAATAATAATTTTCTGATTATTGGATTTAATACTATATCCATCTTTAAGATGCTTGAGTTTTTTATTTAACTGTAGCTCTACGGTCTGTCTTTGCCAATGATTTGATAATTCATCCAAAGCAATATTGATAGTAGGGCTACTATGTGATGATAGTATCGATTTCTCTTTTTGCTTTATTTCAGGGTAGCGTAGCCATAAGCGGCTCCCGTTTTCAGCCCATGATAAGAGAGATGATAAAATAAAAATAATAAAGAGCGAAATGTATCTGATTGTCATATTAATCCTTTTAATATTAAATACAAGGGCGAATATTCATTCGCCCTTGCCAGAAAACTAAGAGTCCAAAAAATTAACCTAAAACCTTTAAACCTAAAATAAACTAATAGCTTTCTAACCCTTCTATTGTTTTAATTGTTCCGTCATTGTTATATTCCAATTCGATAACTTTCATACTTCTAAGCCATGTTTTTCCGCCCGAGGGTACAGAGTCATGATGGAAAAGATACCATTTGCCTCTGTATTCGACAATGCTGTGATGTGTTGTCCAGCCGACTACAGGAGTGAGTATAACACCACTATAAGTGAAAGGCCCGTATGGATTGTCACCTATAGCATAGCATAGAAGGTGTGTGTCTCCTGTGGAATACGAGAAGTAATATTTGCCGTTATATTTATGCATCCATGATGCTTCAAAGAATCGTCGATTGGTGTCACCTTGTGTCAATGGATTGCCATGTTCATCAAGAATAATTACATCTCGAGGCTCTTCGTCAAATTCGAGCATGTCATCTCTCAGACGTGCAACTTTTCCACACAAAGCGGGTTCGTTGTCGGCCGGAAAAGAAGCGCACTCCAATGCTTTATTTTTGCGATAGCGTTGCAGCTGTCCGCCCCAGATGCCTCCAAAATAGATATAATATTGTCCGTTTTCTTCAAATACACAAGGGTCTATACTATAACTTCCTTTTATTGGGTTATCCTGTGGTATAAATGGCCCGTAAGGTTTATCGCTAACAGCTACTCCCAAACGGAAAATATCATTTTTGTCTTTCATTGAGAAATACAAGTAATACTTACCGTCCTTAAAAGCCGTATCGCTATCCCATAGCTGACGACCAGACCAGGGAATATCTTCTACTGAAAGAACAACCCCATGATTGGTTACCTCTCCGTTTTCCACATCTTCTAAAGAGAAGACATGATAATCTTTCATATTAAAATGATCTCCGTTGTCATTTTCTGCAATGCCGCTTTCCCAATCGTGGGAAGGATAAATATAGATCTTACCTTCGAATACATGTGCAGATGGGTCAGCCATATAATCCTTCGGAAATAAATATCGTGCTTGTTTCATTTTTTTATTAGATAATGATGCTTATTATTTTTGCTTATCTTTTCTCTTCAGGAAGACCGGCCATCTTGATAATTTCTTGAACAACAGGTTTAGCCTTGTATTGTCTGTCAAACAATAAAGGATAGTCGGTACGGCCTTTCATTGGAAAATCGTTTTTCCATGAATCTACATCGCTTACACCCCATAAGGTGACACGGGTTATTTTTTCCTTATTATCTATAAAGAGCTTAAAGAAACTTCCCATACGCTCTGTCCATGCTACTGAAACTGAATCAGGTAGTCCGGTTGTATATGGATTCATTTTCTGATTATATGCTTCTATATCAGAGATGTTTGCTCCTGTGTTGCGACGAGGAGAGGGTAGGGCACTAAGATCTAATTCTGTAACCATAACCTTTACACCTGTTGAAGTATAATCATCAATAGTTGCCTGATATTCTTCCAGACTTGGTCCATCCATGCCAAAATGTCCTTGCATACCTACAGCGTCGATTCGTATGTTTTTTTCCTTAAACGATTTTATCAAATTGATAATAGCTTCACGTTTGCCTTTATGCCATTCGTTATAGTCGTTATAATACAGTTCAGCATCAGGGTCAGCCTCATGAGCATATTGGAAAGCTAAAGGAATAAACTCTTCTCCCAAAATTGTGTAAAACTTACTTTTACGATATGATCCATCTTCCATAATCGCTTCATTCACCACATCCCAACCTTTTATACGTCCCTTGTAGCGAGACACTACTGTCGTGATATGATTTTTCATGCGTTGTTTAAGAACTTCAGCTGATACGTCTTTTCCATCATTATCTACGAAGAACCACGATGGGGCTTGTGAATGCCAAATTAGACAATGTCCTGTGATATAAAGATTGTTTTGTTCTCCAAATTCTACAAACTTATCAGCATCATCAAAGAAGAATTCACCTTCTTTGGGTTGCAGGAACATGCTTTTCATACAGTTTTCTGCTACTATGGCATCGAATTCGTTTTTCACAATATTTATCGATGCGGTATCTTTCCCATGTATCTGGGTTACATTAAGAGCTGTCCCTATATAAAATTTTCCTTTTAGGGCTCCTTTTAGTGACGGTTCATTTTTTATTTCTTTATTACTTTTTGCGCTACAGGCAAATGCTGTCATCAGCAACAAAGAAATGAGAAAATAATAGATGTTTTTTTTCATACTAAAATGTTTTATAGCGTTATTTTTATTTCAGATGTCTCTCTTCAATCTCCATGTTTATTTTGTCGATTACATTATCTTCCAACTCATATCGAGATATAATGAACATAGCTAAAAGAAGAAGTATTGCAGGTATTACAGCAACAAGCCATAAAATACCTTGTTCGGCAAAGGCAGATTGTGTAACTTCGTTGTCTTTGTCGAAGCCGACAAAAGCCAATACAAGCCCCGGGACAACACCACCTAAGGCCATTCCTGCCTTATAGAAGATACCTGTCAAAGCATTGACTATTCCTGAAATTCTTTTACCTGTTGTATGTTCTCCATACGAGATTACTTCCGGAACCAGAGCCCACATATATCCCGTAGCAACAATTATTCCTGTCGATTTGATGAATTGGGCAATAAAGACCAGCCAGACTTGGGTCTTAAGCGCAGGTATTACCGAAATGGCATATAACAGCGCCATACCGATAATAGCAACCGTTAGAAATACATAGAACATTTGCTTTTTGCCGATTGCTCTTTTGATGGCAGGTACCATCGGCATAAAGATAAAAGCAGGGATAGATCCCAAAGCCATAAAGTATGGAAGCATATCGGGAGCCTGCACGTTGTAAATCATATAATACGACCCGGCTGAATTACCGATTGCCATCATCGCAAAAGCTGTAATGAAGAAAAAAGCCAATATTCTCAGTGGGCGATTATGTTTGAATTCTATCCACAAGTCCGAAACTTTTACATTTTCTGTTTCTTTTTCTGCCATTACTACTCGTTCTTTAGTCTGAGTAAAGCAGAAAATTAATAAGGTTAATCCGGCTATGGCATAGATAGTCATTGTGATAAACCATGCGTTGGCAGATTCCGGCGAATTAATTTTCCCGTCGGATGAGAAGAGTTTTACAAGAATAGGTATTCCATAGCCTACTGCCAGTCCTCCCAGATTTGCCATAAACATACGTACCGAAGTAAGTTTGGTAATTTCATCTGTATCGCGTGTAAGTGATGCATTCAACGCTCCATAAGGAACATTTATAAGGGTATAAAGCATCGATAAACCAACATACGTGATGTAGGCATAGAGCAATGACCCCGAAAATCCATTCCAAAAACAAAGGATGGCAAAGCCCGTAAGAGGTATACCTCCAAGCACCAGATAAGAACGGTATTTACCTAATTTAGGATTGTGTTTGTCTACGAATGCTCCCACTATAGGATCCCAGATTACGTCGACAATACGTACTATAAGAAACATAATCCCTGCTGCGGCAGCAGAAATGCCGAATACATTTGTGTAGAAAATGAGAAGGTACATTGATACCGTCTGATAGATAAGGTTTTGGGCTAAATCGCCCGAGCCGAATCCAATGCGTTGTATTCCCGATAATTTGTAAAAACCTTTTGATTCGGCTTTACCTTGTGATGTTGATTCCATTGTATGTTTTATTTATTTTTTTATTAATTCAACTTGGAATGAAGATGCGGGAAGACCTTCCTTATTCTTTAGGTTGGCTCCTTCTGGATTGTCAGCCCAGCCATATCGTACAGATACAGGTTGTTGCACCTGATTGCTCCATACTTTTATTGTATTTCTGTTTAATACAGCCGCTTCTGCCCAAACATACCTATTATCTCCTCCTGCAATAGTGAATCCGTTAAGCACCTGGTTGGAATATAGACCAGATCCTACAGAAGAGAAAGTGAGAATGACATTATTGCCTTTAACTTCGAAGCTTTCCAATTGGGGGCCTCTGCTTACAATTGTGGTGTCACCATAAGCTACACGTTGAGTTTCCAATGCCAAACGATGACCTACTCCTTTTTTGTTTTGCGGGTGAATATCGTTCCAGTCACCGAGTCCTAATGTGACAGCCATACCTGTATATGGTAAACTCAAGGCTTTTCTTTGCGCTTCTCTAAGTTCGGCCATGCCACTCTCCGAAGGATATTTGTTTGCTCTGTTAAGTTCCGGCAGTTGAGCGTATATAAATGGTAACTCCGGTTCATTTCGTTGGGTTCTCCAATCTTTGATCAAATCCTTAAATAAGGCTTCGTATTCTTTTGCCCGGCCGACGTTAGACTCTCCTTGATACCAGATTACACCTTTGATCTTATAGTTGTTTGATGGAGCAATCATGCCGTTATACAGTGCGGTAGGTTTATCCTGATAAGAAGTATAACCACCTTCTATAGGTAGATTTTCTATTCCGACACGATATTTCCATTCTCCAGTCAAATCGATTGTTCTGTCACTCAGAATTATCTTATATGGCTTTTCTTCCATAAATGCACCTCCTCTATTGGTAACAACTCTTATCGCAACAGTATTTTTTCCGGCTTTAAGTATTCCTTCGGGAACATTATAGATACGCGGTGGATATTGATAACTTGTTGTACCAACAAGTTGCCCGTTAACAAAGGTTGAGTCTGAATCTATTATATATCCTAAGCGTAAGATTGCTGCTTGGGCAGCTTCATCTTTTGTTAGTTCAATTTCTTTGCGAAACCAGATGACACTTCTATTTATTTCCATGTCTTTTTCTTTCCATGAGCCCGGGAGATAATAATCTTTCCATTCCGATATATCAATATCTTCTTTATGCCAACTACCTGTGCCTTTGTCAATTGGTCTGATGCCAGACCATCTTTCAAGTCTTTCTTGTTGTTCTCTTTTTTTAGTTTCTTCGATAAATCCTATTGTTGCAAACTTTTCTGCTTCAGCATTGAGGTCAGGATATTTCTTTATAGTTTCGCCACTGATCCATGCTTCCACAGGAGTGCCACCAATGGCAGTGCTTATAAGTCCTATTGGAACTTTGTACTTGTTATACAGCTCTTTTGCAAAAAAGTATGCCGTGGCTGAAAATTCCATAATGTTTGCCTGCGAAGCATCTTTCCATTCTCCTCCTTTGTAATCAATAAGTGGCTCGCCGAATGCATAATTGTTTGGCATACGGAAAAGTCTTATATATGGATTATTAATCTCCTTTACTTCTTCACGGTACAAATCGAGTGTTCGTCTGATCGGTAATTCCATGTTAGATTGCCCAGAACATAACCAAACATCTCCAAATAAAATGTTTTTAATTATGATGTCATTGATCTGTATTTCGGAGGGTGCCCCTGCTTTTTGTGCCGGCAAAATAACTGTCCAATCTCCATTCTTATCGGCTTTTGTCTTATATGTTTCTCCTCGAAACTTTACAATTACAGATTCTTTAGGTGATGCCCAGCCCCATACTTTGACAGGGGTATCTCTTTGAAGTATCATTCCGTCGCTAATCAGGCGAGGTAATTTTACTTTCGCACTTGATTGTATACCAAAACCCAAAATGAATAGTACAATCAAACAGAATTTTACAATATTTTTACTTTGCATATTATTAAACTTTATTTCAATTCGCTTTCAGGTGCACCTAAGTACGACGGTTTCAGACCTCCAGTATCTATTAATATTTTTTGTAGAACAATGCCCGGTTCTAATACACGGAATCGAAGAGTGTGTTTACCTTTTTCTGTTATCGTATGCTTTGTGGTCGATTTAATTATAGCTTCTGCCTGCCATAGACCAAGCTCGCCTTTGTAATGTCCGTTGAAATTTACGATTTGTTCATTCCTACCATCAAATGAGATTGCATAACGAAGCCCTTTATTCGCATTGAAGTTCAATGTCGGAGAAAGTAATAGATGTACATTAAAGTCTCCTGTCGATTCGAAATCAATGTCATACTCGATATAGATATTATCATTTTCTTTTGGATAGATATTTTGAGGGAAAGTAGTCATGGCTGATTTTGTCTTCCCCATATCCGGTATTATATCCCAATGTATCTTGTCGGAATTATTCAAGCGACTGTAATTGCCCGCTTCAATAGAAACATATCCGTTTTTCTCGACAAAAACTTTGTTCTGGTAGTCTTTTGTCTGCATTATGTATTCTACCTTAGGCATAATGCTTTTAGGTGGATTGTTCCAGCTTCTATATCCTATACGTACCTGATCCATCATATGCGGCCATTTACCTCCGGCTATAGTCTGATTGTAATGGACAGTCAGTAATGAATCCCTCTTAAAACAATCTTTTACTTTATCTGCCCAATAATTAGCCTGTACATCTTTTTTAGCTGCATACGATTTATTCTTTGCTTGAGCATAATACATTTCATAAAGATTGGAACATGCATTGATTGGGAACAATACCAGCTGATCGAATGTATCTTTATATTCACTTGGCATGAGGTAATATAAACGCATAGCATCGATTACCAGATTGCGATAATCGTTCATTACAGTCTCAAATTCCTTATAATTTTCAAGGCTGTAAGTCTTATCATTTAATAATTCAGGAGTAACGCGTCTATTGTATTTTGAGTAAAGATTAATCAAACGTGCTGCTTCTTTTGCGTATGTACTTCCGAATTGCTGTTCGCACCAGTTTTCTGTATGATCTAATAGGTTATGCGGATTGAATTGGCTGGGATTCCATGCCATATCGAGGAAGAAACTGATTGGATATTCCATTGGTTTAAGATCTCCTACATTAACAACCCATATACGATCTACTCGATGTGTGTAAGTAAGATTCATCTGTTCCCAGACACGTTGTATCGGATTTATATTGATCCACTTCGAATTTCGGGGGGCACCTACATAATCGAAGTGATAGTACATTCCATATCCTCCTTTATGTGGTTTCGAATTGATTTCGGGAAGTTTTCGTACATTTCCCCAGTTGTCGTCACAGAAGAGAAGTGTGACATCATCAGGTACTCGCATCCCCTGATCGTAATAATCTTGCACCTCTTTATACAGCGCCCAAACCTGAGGTGTTTCCTCCGGTTTCTTTCCTGTAACTTCGCTTATGATCTTTCGTTGATCCTTTACTATTTTTTCGAGCAAAGCAATGTTTGTATCTTCGCTCATTGCTTCGTCTCCATCCCCGCGCATGCCTACTGTTACTACTTTTTCCCAGTCTTTAGCTCGCTTCATTCCGAACCTCCAAGATTCTTGTAGCGCTTTTGTATTTTTAGTATAATCCCAAATGTTTGGTAAGTTATTCCTTTTTACATAACGATGCCAGTCGGATTGTGCCATAGCCATGGGTTCGTGGTGAGATGTACTCATGACAATCCCCATTTCGTTTGCTAAAACTCCGTTTTGAGGATCGTCATCATAGAATGCGCTTCCCCACATGGCCGGCCAAAGGAAATTACCTTTCAGGCGAAGAATTAACTCAAAAACTTTCTCGTAAAATTTACTATTAAAGCCGCCAAATGTTACATTAGCCCAACCACTAAGGGCAGGGGCTTCATCATTCAGGAATATGCCTCTGTATTTTACAGCAGGTTCTCCTTCTGTATATTTTCCTCTTTTTATATATATATTCTGTTGTTTTTTTATCGGAACATCTGCCCAATAATACCAAGGAGAAACTCCTATTTGTTTAGACAGTTCGTATATACCATATATGGTACCTCGTTTATCGCTACCAGCTATAACTAAGGCTTCTTTTACTCCTTTGATAGGATTTTGTACCGTTTGAATCAAATATTTCTCATATTTCCCTTGCAATTCTGAGGCATTGATCTTTTTGTTTTTTACCAAATCATCAATGTATTTGCTCTTGCCGATAGTGCCTATCAACAATACAGTTTCTTCGGCAGACACTTTATCTACTTTCAATATAGGAGATACTCCTGTCACTTTATCTATGTCCACAGATAAGTTCGTTATTGCTTTCAGTATTCCGGAGTCTATATTGTTATCGATCAATATAGGTGTGGCAACAAAAGATTTTACCAGAGTAAAGACGTCCTCTTTGTCTTTGTCAGAGAATGAAACAAATTGATCTGCTTGAGCAAATAAAATCAAAGGGAATAAGCAGAGCGTTAATAGAATGTACTTTATATTATTCATGATATATGATAGATTTTCAGTATCGATAGTTTTATCATCATACCGGCATAAAACCGGTCAATTTTAGTCTAAGATTATGTACGATATGTATTAAACAAAATTAAAACAAGCTAAGGGAAACAGAGACTATTGTTGTATACTATTACCCAAGTAAATGTCTTATCTATATTGCATGTGTTGCATATCCTTTCGTTTTTGTCTTATTGTTTAATTTTAGAATTAAAATTGTCTTAAATTCTAACTTTTAGATTAGCTGTTAATCGTCTTTTTTTTTTGAATCTTGCAGTTTTTTTATTGTATTGTTTTCCGGTGGATTTCTTTAGTGTTAATTGAAATTTAGGAAGTTGAAATCGAGAAAAATATTAATATCGGTAAATAGTCCGTGCGTTAATTGTATGTTTTTAGAAAAAACTGATGGAGTTTGTTCTATTTCAGCTTTTGCTGTAGATATAATGAAATTTCCATCTGTCTGTTATTTCTGGAGTGGTGATAATAATCGTATTTTGGCTATTTTCTTTTTTTATAGGTATATCTAATTAGAAATGAGTTCTTAATTACTCTTGTGGATAAATGGTTGTGCGCCTTGTGTGCAACAAAAGCAAAAGGATATGCAACACATGCAATATAGATAAGACATTTACTTGGGTAATAGTATACAACAATAGTCTCTGTTTCTCTTAGCTTGTTTTAATTTTGTAGTATGCCGTGGGTTTGGTCTGTACCAAAGTGAATTATCACAATCCTCATTCTAAATATGAAAAATAAATAATCTAAATATTTACCATATGAAAAATATTATTTTAGTATTAGCCTTATTTATATCAGCTTTGGCAGGGTGTAAAAACACACCTTCAGTCAAAAAAGATAAGTTTACAAATCCTGTAATATATGCAGATGTTCCCGATATGGATATAATCAGAGTTGGGAGTGACTACTATATGGTTAGTACTACTATGCATTTAATGCCCGGAGCTCCTATTATGCGATCGAAAGATCTTGTTAATTGGGAAATTGTAAGTTACCTCTTTGATGAAATTAAAGACAGCCCTTTATATGATCTAGAAGGTGGCAACGTATATGGGCAAGGACAATGGGCGTCATCTCTTCGATATCATAATGGAAAATTTTATGTTCTGTTTGCTACGAACAGACCACAGAGAACATATATTTATGAGACAGAAGATCCTACAGGTAAGTGGAAAAAAATAAGTGAATTTGATAGAACTTTTCATGATGCATCACTTTTGTTCGACGACGATGGAAAAGTTTACCTGGCCTATGGTAGCGGTCAGATTCGCATAACAGAATTGAAGAGCGATCTTTCGGATGTTAAACCTGACGGACTTGATGTCGTTGTAATTAAAGGGAAAGAAGATGGCTTCCCTCATTTGTTGGAAGGGACTCATCTATGTAAATACAACGATAAATATTATATGTTTTTAATCTGGTGGCCTCAGGGGGGCATTCGTACACAATTATGCTTTCGTTCAGACCAGATCGGAGGACCTTATGAGTCAAAAGTAATCCTGTCAGACTTTATGGATAGACCGGGTGCAGGTGTTGCACAAGGTTGTATTGTTGATACAGAAGATGGAGATTGGTATGGCTTCTTATTCCAAGACAGAGGGGCTGTAGGACGTGTACCAGTATTGATGCCTTGCCGTTGGGAAGATGGTTGGCCAATACTAGGTAATGAAGAGGGGAAAGTGCCTAAAGTAATGGAAAAACCTATACAAGGATTTAATGCAACGCCATTAGTCATAAGCGACAATTTCGATACTGATAAATTAGCTCTAAACTGGCAATGGAACCATAATCCTGATAATAATTTATGGTCTCTATCAGAACGTCCGGGATACATGAGATTGAAAACAGGAAAAGTAGTTGAAACTATATTTGAAGCTCGTAATATTTTATCACAAAGAACGGAAGGTCCAAAATGTAGTGGTATTATTTCTATGGATATTTCGAATATGAAAGATGGAGATATTGCAGGGCTCGGAGCATACTGTGCAGAACCGGGATTAATATCCGTGTTAATGGAAGGTAATAAAAAGTACCTTGTTATGAAAGATCGAGATCAAGAAAAAGCTAGAGTTGATCTGTCCGTTGATAAGATATATTTACGTATGGATTGTGATTTCAATACCGATAATGCTAATTTTTTCTATAGTCTTGATAAAGAAAATTGGATACAGTTAGGTACCGAATTTCATATGATTTATAACCTGAAACATTTTATGGGCAACCGCTTTGCAATATACAATTATGCAACTAAAGCTGCCGGGGGGTATGTTGATGTTGACTATTTTGAATATGCTAAAAGCGAATAATATGAATGTACAAGGGCTAAAATAGTTTCTAAGGTGAAATAAATCCTAACCGTAGTGTTATTCTATGCATAAGTTGATGTACTTAATCTAAATCATATAGTATGAAAAAATTTTTCTTTTTGCATTTATTTATTTGGGGACTGACAGTCGGGGCTATCAGTCAAAATTATAAAAGTGCGCCGAATGGATACGATGTACCCCGCACTGGGATATCTCATGGACAAATAGATACGGTAACTTATTATTCTAAGACCGTAGATACTAATAGAAAAGCTCTTGTTTATACTCCTCCCGGATACTCTAAAAATAAACAATATCCTGTATTGTATTTGTTGCACGGTATTGGAGGCGATGAAAAAGAGTGGCTTAGCCATGGACAGCCTCAAGTAATTCTTGATAATTTGTATGCTGATAAGAAAATAGTACCCATGATTGTCGTATTGCCCAACGGACGTGCTATGAAAGATGATCGTGCTATTGGAAATATAATGGAGGCACCAAAAGTAGAGGCATTTGCTACTTTCGAGAAAGATTTGTTAAATGACCTTATTCCTTTTATCCAGAAAACTTATCCTGTGTTGAAAAATCAGGAAAATCGCGCGCTTGCCGGCTTATCGATGGGTGGCGGACAATCTCTAAATTTTGGACTGGGGAATCTTGATACATTTGCATGGGTAGGAGGTTTTTCTTCTGCGCCAAACACTAAAGCCCCAGAAGTGTTAGTCCCTAATCCAGATGACGCAAAGAAAAAATTGAAGCTCCTTTGGATCTCTTGTGGAGACAAAGACGGATTACTTAACTTCAGTAAGCGTACTCATGACTACTTAGCTAAAAATCAAGTCCCTCATGTTTATCAGGTTATACCGAATGGATATCATGATTTTAATATTTGGAAGCAAAACTTGTATATGTTCTCCCAATTGCTCTTTAAACCTGTGACCGCTGATCTTATCGAACAATACAGCTATATTCCTGAAGAAGCAGAGGTCGGTATCCCTGCATCAACAAATGTTCCTGGGGCTCAATATCCTCAGATATTATCCGGAAACAGAGTGTTATTTCGTATAAAAGCACCTGATGCTAAAAGAGTGCAAGTGGATTTAGGAAAGAAATATGACATGGTTAGAGAAGAAGAAGGTTCATGGGCAATTACTACCGAACCTATTGTTGAAGGATTTCATTATTACTCTATCCTTATTGACGGTGTTGCTGTTTGTGATCCTGCAAGTCGCACTTTTTATGGTATGGGCCGTATGGCAAGTGGGATTGAAATACCCGAGAAAGGTGTGGATTACTATAACCTAAAGAATGTACCTCACGGACAAATAAGACAGATTCGTTACTTCTCAGATGTGACCAAAGCATGGCGTAGAGCATTTGTATATACGCCGGCAGGATATGATACAAATGCTTCGCAAAGATATCCTGTACTTTATTTACAGCATGGTGGAGGCGAAGACGAAACAGGATGGCCTAACCAAGGCAAAATGGATGCAATTATGGATAATCTGATAGCAGAAGGTAAAGCTAAGCCGATGATCGTAGTTATGGATAACGGCTATGCTGTAGATCCGTCGGCATCTTCAGCTAATTCACCTCAGGGGCTTAGAGGATTGTTTCAGAACAGTGCATTGGAAAAAGTTTTTATTAACGAGATTATCCCTTTGGTAGATAAAGAATTTCGTACTATTGCGGATCGTGATCATCGGGCTATGGCAGGCTTATCGATGGGAGGGTTTCAGTCATTCCAGATTGCTATGACAAATTTGGATAAATTTGCTTATGTAGGCGGATTTAGCGGAGGCGGAATAATAGAACAAGGCGCTGATTTTTCTAAAATGTATAATAATGTTTGGTCCGACGTTGATGCATTCAACAAAAAAGTGAAATTGATATATTTAAGTATTGGAACTGCCGAGCCGACAAATATGTATCAAACCGTAAATAACTTTCATAAAGAATTCGAGAAAGCAGGAATTAAACATGTTTATTACGAATCGCCGGGAACATCCCACGAATGGTTGACATGGAGAAGATCATTGAAACAATTTGCTGAGTTGCTATTTAAGTAACGATATAATTAGATTGTTATACGAAAATAATAATAGTCTAAAGATTGAATTGTAAGAAATGAATATAATTGACAAGTATCATATACGTGAAAAACAATTGTTAAAGGAACAACAAAATATAAAATCTAATGAAAAAGAAAGCTTTGATTTTTTTCTTGGGTGTTTTGCCATTGGCGATAGCTACTAATGCTCAAAACCCAATTATCACTCACATGTTTACAGCCGACCCTGCACCTTTGGTACACGATGGCACAGTATATCTTTATGCCGGACACGATGGTGCAACAGAACAAGATACAAATTATAAAATGCCCGACTGGTATGTTTTTTCGTCTACCGATATGGTAAATTGGAAAGATCATGGATCTTGTCTTTCACCTTCAACATTTTCGTGGGCTACAGGCGATGCCTATGCTGCACATTGTGTTGAACGTAATGGTAAATTCTATTGGTATGTATCAACTTTTCATAAAAGTGACGAAAACTCTAAAGGTGGTGCAGCAATAGGGGTTGCCGTTTCTGATAGTCCTACAGGTCCATTCAAGGATGCGATAGGAAAAGCCCTCGTTGTAAATGAAATGACTACAGATATGAAACATGGATGGGATGATATTGATCCGGCCGTATTTATAGATGATGATGGACAAGCTTATCTCTATTGGGGAAATGGCAGTTGCAAATGGGCTAAACTGAAAGAAAATATGATTGAGCTTGATAGTGAGATCACAGCTTTCAAGCCGGAAGGATATATTGAAGGTCCGTGGCTTTACAAGAGAAATGGAATGTACTATTTAATCTATGCAGGAGCGGGTACAAAACCCGAGATGATCGAATACTGTATGTCGAATAGTCCTGAAGGACCATGGGAATATAAAGGAATAATACAAGATAATGTGCCCAATAGTTTTACGACTCATCCCGGAATTCTTGATTTTAAAGGCAATACTTATTTCTTTTATCACAACGGGGCTCTTCCTACCGGAGGAAGCTATCGCCGTTCTATTTGTGTAGATTATTTATATTTTAATCCGGATGGGACGATTCAGAAAGTTGTACAAACAAAAGAAGGTGTAAAGCCCGTTTGATACAATATATCAAGAACTGAAGTTATATAATTTAGAATTATGACAACAAAAATATTTAGAAAAGCTTGTCTCTTTTTGAGCCTGACTTTATCTGTTTCGTTTTTGCAACTTTATGCTCAGAAATCTTCGACGGCTAAAATAACTGTTGATGTTGGAACACCAGGACATACAATTTCGCCTACTTTGTTCGGTATATTTTTCGAAGATATAAACTTGTCGGCTGATGGTGGGTTGTATGCAGAACTTATTCGCAACCGCTCGTTTGAAGATGCCGATACATTACAGTACTGGAAGTTTATTGGGGCTGAAAAAAAATCAACAGCTAATATTATTAAGGCCAATGTTCATTCGAGTCCACCCGTGCCACCGTTAAACCCTTACAATCGTAAGTCACTTCTTATCGATTTTGATGGCTCCTTCAAATTAGAAAATAACGGTTATTGGGGGATTCATGTTGCTAGTGGTGAACGATATTTGTTCAAATTGGCTGCCTGCGCTGTTGGCGGACTAAAAATTCCATTGCAAGTAAAGATTGTGAGTGCAGACGGAAATGTTCTTGCTTCGGGTGAAATAAACGGTATCACATCAGAATGGAAATATTATCCTCTCGTACTTACAGCATCGGGAGGAGACTCTAATGCCCGGCTTGAAATTTCAGGTAGTGGAAATGGTAAGTTATTTCTGGATATGGTTTCGTTGATTCCAGAAAAAACGTGGAAGAATAGTGGATTACGTATCGACCTGGCTGAATCAATCAACGCTTTAAAACCTACCTTTCTTCGTTTCCCAGGAGGCTGTTGGGTAGAAGGAGAAGATTTAGCTCATATGAACAATTGGAAAAAAACTATCGGTAATATAGATACCCGTACACCATTGTGGAATATTTGGGGATATAATGCTACACACAGCCTGGGGTATCATGAATATTTACAATTATCCGAAGATCTTGGCGCTGAACCTTTATTTTGCATTAATGCCGGTATTTCGCACCGCGAGGTGGTTCCAATGGATCAGATGGGACAATGGATACAAGATGCTTTGGATGCGATTGAATATGCAAATGGTCCTGTCACTTCTGTATGGGGGAGTATTCGTGCCAAAAACGGACATCCCGAACCATTCAACTTGAAATATTTAGAGATAGGAAATGAAAATGGAATGGCTCCTTATGCTGAACGCTGGGAACTCTTTGTGAAGGCTATTCATGATAAATACCCTGATATTGTTTTAATCGCTAACGAATGGGCTGGAGGACATCCCAAAAATCCAAAACCACAAATCGTGGATGAGCATTATTATAGCAATCCTGATTGGTTTATTTGGAATTCAAATAAATATGACAGTTATGATCGCAATGGCTCTAAAATATTTGTGGGAGAGTATGCTGTCACAAGTGGTACAGGGAATGGTAATCTACGTGGAGCTATCGGTGAAGCAGCTTGGATGACGGGTATGGAACGTAATTCTGATATCGTGGTTATGGCAGCTTATGCTCCACTTTTTTGTCATGCCAAGCATAAAGCATGGCCTGTAAACCTGATCAATTTTGATAATAATCGCTGGTTCGGTATTCCGAGCTATTATGTTCAGCAGATGTTCGCAACCAATCAAGGAACAGTAAATTTGCCTGTTAATATAGACTATGCCCCGACTGTTGAGATGCCTCGTTCGAGTGGCTGCATTGGATTGGGTACTTGGTTGAATTCGGCTGAGTTCAAAGATTTGGAGGTAACAGCACCGAATGGTAAAGTACTATTCAAACCAGATTTTAGTAAAATAGATGAAACATGGAAACATACACCTAGCAGTGAATGGTCTGCAACCAATGGTGTGTTGAAACAATCTGCAATTTCACCAAATACCACTATTTATATGGGAGATACGCTCTGGACAGATTACACTATAAAAGTGAGAGCTCGTAAGATTGAAGGAGAAAATGGATTTCAAATTTATTTCCACAATAAGAATAGAGGAGAGCGTACCCGGTGGGATTTAGGTGGTTTTACGAACTCTGTGAACATGTTAGAGGTCGGTTTGATAACGGAAAGTATGCCTTATAATGTAGAACCCGGTCGTTGGTATGACGTGAAGATAGAGCTTCGCGGCACTTCGGTAAAAGCATATCTGGACGGTAAACTTATACAGGAAGTTTCTGCTGATGAAAGTCTGAAAGTAAAAGGTCTTTGTTCAAGTGCTTCACGTGATGATAAAACAGGCGATATTATTTTGAAAATCGTGAATGTTACGGGTAAAAGTGTAAAGACTGAGATTGACTTGAAGGGTACTGATTTGCTTACCGGAAATGGGGAGGCTATAGTATTGACGTCTGCTAGTCCGTTTGATGAAAACACTTTGGACGAACCCACAAAAGTTTCGCCTAAGAGTGAGAATTTCAAATTCTCAGGGAAAAAACTTACACGTTCATTCCCCGGTAATTCGTTGACTGTATTACGCCTGACAACTAAAAAATAAAAATTGAGAAAATAAAAATCTTTATAAAAGCAAAGGCATCTCGCATTGAGATGCCTTCGTTTTTATTATGCTTATTCTTTTACTAATATTCTTTTATGAGCTTAAATGAGACTGTTTGATGTCTAAAATTAGGGTTTCCATTCTACTATACCTGTAACCGGATTCTCCTTACGCCATTGGATAAAGTCTCGATATGTTCTCACACCTCCTTCAATTACAGCCTGATAATACTCAATTCCCATTATCTTTTGATCGTCAGGCGTTTCGTACTTCAAACGTAGAATAGTATTTTTTGTTTTTTCGTTCAATACGCTAGCAATACGATCCGTAACATCTTCAAAATATCCATCAAAGCGTGAATTTTTGACGATATGAATCATATCAATGTGCCACATTTTTCCATCCCTGTCTTCATACCATGCATGCCATTCGAGGCAAGCATCCTCTTCCTTTAAAAGGTTACTATATTCTATTCGTTTTATAGAAGGATGCTCAGCTAGTTGAGCCATAGCTGCAAAACTATCAGTTAACGAGAATGGAGATGTGTATATATGAAAATCGATATCGCAGTGCTTCATCATAAGTCCCAACTTTAAAGACCCAATCAGATTGATTGTTGCTCCTATAGATTTCCATATATTTATTACGTTAGTATCCTTAATAATATCCCAAGCTTTTTGCTGATTTTGTGTAGACAATGCTAAAATTTTATCCATCATTCGATTTCTATTACGTATTTCGAAAACAAAGATATTCAAAATATTAAAATGGGGTATAACGATCCTTTTCTCTTATTTTTACCTTCTCCACCTCTAATATTAAAAAATCTACTTGATATATTATTTAGTCCATGGGTCAACACCTAATGTCCACTTGTCAATCCTTTTTGAAAAGCCCCTTAAAGCTCAAGAAATTTGTGTCTGTAAACTATTAAAGTATTGATATGACTAAAAGAGTTTCTATTTCTATTCTTTTGATTTTCTTTTATTTAATTCTTAAGGGGCAGACCGAAATAAAAAATGATACATTGATATTGCATAAACATCTACTTAACAAGCAAATTGATATGGAGGGGAAGGCTGATTCTGTATTTTTGCATCCGATACTTACTCCCGTATGGTTAGAAGAAGATAATATAGATTTGAAACTAGCCGATTTGAAATTTGAGAATAATAACCAGCCTAAAATAAAGATTCCTTATGTGAATCTGATCGCTCCATCGTTGTTGATCTCTTATGGTATTGCTGCTCAATATGTCAAGCCTTTGCAGAAATTAGATAAAGAAGCTCAATTATCTGCAATAAAGCGTGTGACCAAGCGTATCCCGGCAGATGATTATATTCAGTTTGCTCCAGCAGTTGGTGTCTATGCTTTTGATTTGATCGGGATAAAAGCAAAACACAACCTCAGGGATCGTACAATTCTAATGGCAACATCGAATCTCTTGATGTGTGCGACGGTACAGACATTGAAGCATACCACTAAAGTGATGCGTCCAAGCGGTTCAAACAGGCAATCTTTCCCCTCAGGACATACAGCCACCACATTTGTTAATGCACATATTCTATTCAAAGAGTATAAGGATTCTAATTGGTGGCTGGCTTTTAGTGGTTATGCCGTTGCTACTGCAACAGGAGTTTTGCGCGTGATGAATAATAAACATTGGGTGAGCGATGTAGTGGCAGGAGCAGGGATTGGTATTTTGAGTGCTGAAGCAGCTTATCTGTTGCTACCTCATATTAAGAAAATGTTTGGAATTGAAGATGTTAATAAGAACCTGGCTATTGTTCCTATTATTTCCCAAAAACAGTATAGCATAGGAGTATCTTATACCTTCTGATAAAGATTACTTACCAAAGAGTTTTTTATTGATAACTATTTTAAATAAATCACCGCGCCGGTATTTTGAGAGAGGCAGTTCCTTGTTTTTTACATAAATTCTACCTCCTTTTATACTGTCGATATGTGAGATATTTACAAGAAAAGACTTGTGAATTCTGAAGAATGATTCTCTAGGTAGCATCTTCTCAGTAGCAGCCATTGTCTGATGTACGATATGAATTTTATCCGATAGGTGAATTTTTACATAATTTTGCATCGACTCTATATACCGTATATCTGTCCATACAATACGTATAAATGAATCACCTTGCTTAATATAAATATCATTGTCATCATTTTCTAAATTTTGTTTGAAGAGTAACTGCGAAGTATAAGTGTTTTTCGCTTTTTGTGCAGCTTGAAAAAAGCGTTGAAAAGCAATAGGTTTCAACAAATAGTCGATAACATTGAGACGATAACCTTCCAAAGCATATTCAGAGTATGCTGTTGTAAGAATAGTTAAAGGTGCAGTTTCCAACGATTCGAGAAATTCAAGCCCAGTGAGATCCGGCATGTTAATGTCAAGGAACATCAGGTCAATTTCCTTTTCTTTGAGTATGCTGGCTGCATCGATAGCAGAGAAGCAGGTATCTACAATCTCTAGAAAATCTAATTTGCCAATATAGAATTTGATTCCTTCTATTGCGCCCGGTTCATCGTCAATAATCAAGCATCTCAGTCGCATATTATTTAGATTCACCATCATTGCTGAGATTTATTATAAGTTTTGAATGATAAATATTTTCAGTTTCACTGATTATGAGACTATGTTTATTGGGGTACAAAATGTTGAGACGTTTTTTGACATTATCCAGCCCTATTCCCGAATTGGAAGCTGTTGTTCGTTTTATAGATGATTTTGAATTCTCAACCTCAAAAGTTAATTCTTTATTGTTTTGGTTCAGATTGATGCTGATATATCCTTTTTGTGACTTTGACCGCGAAACATGTTTAAAAGCATTTTCTATAAACGGAATTAGTAGTAGTGGTGGTACTTGCATCTTAGGGTTTTCTAATTGCCAGTTGGCGTTAAAATCCAAGGTGTTTTCCCAACGATACCTCTCAACTTCTATGTAGCCTTTCATAAATCGGATTTCATCTTCTATATTCACACTTTCTTTATCAGAGCCATAGAGTTGATAGCGAAGAATGTCTGAATATTTTATCAGCAACGAAGAAGCCAAATCCGAATCTTTTTGTATCAGGATGTGTATGTGATTCAGTACATTAAACATAAAGTGCGGATTGATCTGAGCTTGCAAGGATTGAAGTTGAGTTTCCAGATGTTCTTTTTGTAATATAAGATGTTGCTCATAGAGCTTAGCATGCTCAAAATAGAATTTTAGTCCACCAAAACCAAGATTAACTAGAATAGTCAATGGTAAAAAACCAAATACTTCTGCTAAAAAGAGCTCTTTATTTTCTGAATTTTCAGATAATGGCAATATTCCATGTGATTCCAATAAGTAGAATCCTTCTAAAAATAACGACAACAGAATGGATTGAGTAATAGCCATTAGCAAAATCCAGCTGACTATTAGAGGCATTCTGTTTTTTAGGATTGCTCCTGATAATATACGATTGCACAAAAGGTGTGTAGTAACAATTAAGGTTCCTAAAAGAGCAATCGCCGATAATATTTTTTGAAATAAAAATGGATAATTAGAGTCATCTACAGCCCATATGATAGCTGCAATAATAATCCATAGCAGGAAGAATACACTGTTGAAGCTTTTTAATTGATACTTTTTCATTTGACAAAGTTAATAGATAATACTCAACCGTATATGTTCACAAATCACAGGAATTAGACTATTGGTCAAAAAATGTTACCGTATTAATTACATCTGATATTCTCTCTATCATTCTATCAAATATAAAGATTTATTATCTCAGTGTTTTTTATGTGTAATCAGTAGAGTTCTATTCTTTGTATTTCTTTTTTTTATGGCTTTATTCAATTATATTTGTTATCTGTTTTAGACTTTTGTTATAATCTTAAAGCTGATATCTTTAACTCTTTCTATCCCAGAAATTATATACAAGGCAAAGAAAGTACTATGCCTATTATAGCTTTAATGAATGGACATCATATATCATGAAGAATATTTTACTTTTGCTTCTTTTTTTTATATTTACAATTAGTGCACTTGCTGCGGATATCCGATTTTATAATATAAATGATGTTTACGGTACATCCATTCGTGAAGTATATTCTATAACTAAAGACGATAATGGATTTATTTGGGGTGCCTCCAAAACGGGCATATTAAGGATATCTTCTAATAATTGCAGAAAATATCAATTACCTCATAAATCTACCGATATTTACTTTACAAGACTCGATTATTCGGACTCTACATTAATGGCTTACACAAATAATAGTCAGATATTTAAATACGATCCTCTATATGATCGGTTTGATTTATTGGTCGACTTGAAGCGATTATTAAATAACGAATATATTGCTACAAAAAGAGCTGTAGTCGATAAAAATAAAAGTATTTGGATTGGCACCTCTAATGGTTTGTACAAATATGAGAATCATCAATTGAAATTAAAAGTACACGATCTAGAGATTGTTTTCATAAGCAAGTATACTTCAAATAGCTTGTTCTTGGCTACTCCTGAAGGAATGGCTATTTTTCATACGGATACAGATAAACTGGAATATATATATAAGTATAGTCGAGATAACGAATTGGAAGTTTCCTCATTTTTATACGATGCGCAAACAAATAAACTTTGGATAGGAACAATTTCGAATGGGCTTTGGTCTTATGATCTTAGTAATCGTCAATTGTTGAATAAAGAAGCAAATAAATTGCCCAGACAACCTATATTGTCGATAAAAAAAAATACAACCTCATCACTTCTTATTGGTATTGATGGTCAAGGATTATGGGAATTGAGCGAAAATGGAGATAAAGTATTGAATATCTATAAAGAAGATGTTAACGACTTTTTCTCGCTTCATGGAGATGGTGTATATGATATATTCTGTGATGATAATGAACGTATCTGGGTGGCAACTTATACCGGAGGTCTATCATTCTTTGAACAAAAAATATTCCCTGTAAACCAAATTACCCATCAAATTAATAACCCAAACTCGCTAATAAATAATCATGTAAATAAGGTAATTGAAGATAAAAAAGGGAATATATGGTTTGCTACGAATAATGGCGTAAATAGATGGAATCCAAAATCAAATAAATGGGATGCATTTTACGATAATAAACAAGAACAGGCTAAAGTCTTTTTAGCCTTATGTGAAGATAATGATGGGAATATTTGGGCAGGAAGTTATTCGTCCGGAGTATATGTTCTTGATGGTGATACAGGAAGAGAACTGAATCATTATTTTCAAGAGAAAGAAGAAAATGGCTTTTCCGGTAAATTTATATCCGACATATTTAAAGATTCTCAAGGTAATATTTGGATTGGAGGCACCGGCAATATTATTTGCTATAAAGAGAAAGAAAAGCGTTTTCGTATTTTTGATCGTCAATCCATGTATGCTTTTGCAGAGTTGTCGTCCGATAAACTTCTTTTGGCTTGTGATTATGGATTAATATCTATGAATAAAAATACCGGCAATAAAGAGTTGCTCTTAAATGATTGTCTTGTACAGGATATTCTTATTAATGGGGATGATATCTGGCTGGGGACTTCAGGAAATGGATTGGTTTACTTCAACTATAAAACAAGAAATTCAAAGAAATATACTTCCGAATCAGGGTTGACATCGAACTACGTAAATAGTATTATGTTAGATAATGATGCTCTATGGCTTGGTACCGAAAGTGGTTTATGTAGATTCAGCATAAAAGATAAATCGGTATATGAGTACCCATCATCATTATCATTAAAAACAGTATCATTTAATACAAATTCGAAATACAGACAGAAAAATGGAAACTTGATCTGGGGTACAAATAAAGGAGCGGTTATTTTTAATCCTGATTTATTATATAATAATGAAACTAAAGGGAAGATATTTATTCAGGATATAATTATATCAGGAAAATCTATACGACAAAATAAGGATTTATTGAGTGATATACCAATCAATAAAAGAGCTGAGTTAACATTGAGGTATGACCAAAATAATTTTACAATCGAATTATTACCATTAAGCAGCTCTTTAAGTGGATATAAATTCTCATGGAAATTAGAAGACTTTGATTCAGACTGGAGTAATCCTAGTGATTTATCCATTCTAACATATACAAATCTCCAGAAAGGAAATTACAATTTGAAAATACGAATGTTCGATAGTTCTGGCAATCAGCTTGACGAACGTTCGTTGTTTATAAATGTAACACCTCCATTTTGGCAAACATGGTGGTTTCGCCTTATTCTTCTTATAATTATAATAGGAATTATAGCTTACCTTCTAAGGTCATATTCCAATAGGTTAAAACAAAAGCATGCCAGAGATAAGATACGATTCTTTACAAATATTGCACATGATATCCGAACTTCGGTAACATTGATAAATTCTCCGATTGAAGAACTCGAGAAAGATCAAATGATGTCCGAAAAATCCAAATATTACTTGTCTTTAGCACAAAGTCAATCGAAACGTTTGCTCTCTGTTGCCACACAATTGCTGGATTTCCAAAAAGTAGATATCGGAAAAGGACAGGTTTTTTTGATGATGACAGATATTGTAGCATTAATATCTCAGCGATGTTTAATGTTTGAAGAAATGTCAAGAAAGAGAAATATAAAATTAAACTTTTCTTCAAATCAAAATTCATATAATACTGCATTGGATGATATGAAAATAGAAAAAGTAGTAGATAATCTTGTTTCCAATGCAATAAAGTATTCGCACGATGATACCCAAGTCGATATAATTTTAACATGTGAGCCTAAACAATGGATTTTAGAGGTTAAAGATTACGGACTAGGAATATCCGAAAATGCAAAAGGTAAATTATTTAGAGAATTTTATAGAGGAGATAATAATATAAATTCCAAAATAGTTGGCTCGGGTATTGGGCTATTACTTGTAAAAAGTTATATACTCATGCATGAAGGCAATGTTCTTTTCGAAAGTAAAGAAAATGAAGGTTCTAGCTTTAAAATAGTTGTTCCTTATAAACACGTTGAGGAAGCAATGCCTAAACCAGCTTTGTCTGAAATAAAAAATAATACAGAATTCAACGATGACATTTCGCTTTATAAAGATATAGATCAGAAAAATATTCAAGATAAACAAATGTCTATATTGCTTGTAGAGGACAATATAGATCTTCAGAATTTTTTAGCTTGTTCTTTTAGAGATCAATACAATGTTACAACCGCAAGTAATGGGAGTGAAGCGTGGGCTATTATTCAATCCAAATCTTTTGATTTGATTCTTTCTGATATTTTAATGCCTGAAATGAATGGGTTGGAATTGTGTAAATTAGTAAAATCGACATTCGAAACATCTCATATACCTGTTATACTTTTAACATCTTTAGCCGAAAAAGAGAATCTGATTGAAGGTCTGCACCTTGGAGCAGATGATTATATAACAAAGCCTTTTGATATCCGTATTCTTAATTATCGAATCAGTACAATCTTAAAAAATAGGATTATAGTCCGGGATAAAGCTCTAAAGCTAATTAGTCAATCTGATGCAGAACAAGATATTTTCATAAATGAGTTGAATGATAAGTTTATAAAAAAAGCATTGAGTATAGTTCATGAAAATATGTCAAACACTCAATTTGGGAAAGAAGAGTTTGCTTCAGAAATGCACATCAGCTCTTCTCTTCTATATCAGAAACTGAAGGCACTTACAGGACAATCACCTATCGATTTCATCAGATCAATAAGGTTTAATCATGCCTTGGAATTATTGAAAACACACCAATATACTATTTCGGAAGTAAGTGATATCTGTGGCTTTTCAAGTAATAATTATTTTAGCACAGCATTCAAAAAATATTTTGGAAAATCTCCCACAGAAATATAATAACACTACATATAATTAGAAATAAACAGGCTGATTTGTCTAAAATGTAAGGTTTTTTATCTGAAATCAAACATGAAAAAGGGAGTTCATATATTAGTTTTGTTAAATCATATTTGTTAATGAAATCTAATATACAATGAAACCCAGTCTCATTTTTTTACTTCTATTTCTGACATGTGGCTATACTTCACAGTCAATAGCTCAAAATTATCAGGATACACAATCCGGTATTCGAACTACCATAGGTGACATAGATATAGAGCTTCGCTTTTACACGCCATCTTGTGTAAGAATTTTAAAATCTCCACAAAATCATCAATACAAAAAGGAAAGCCTTTCGGTTATCGATAATAATCGTGCTGTAAATATAGAAAAAAAGCAAAAGGGAGATGTTCTTATATTAAAGACTCCATCAATGCATGTTACTCTGGATTTAAAATCGGGACAAATGTTTTTTTACAATACGCAGAATAAACTTTTGCTAAAAGAAAAAGGCCAGCCTGTATTTACGGATTTTGATGATGCCGGAGAGAAAACGTTTTCGGTCTCTCAAAAATTTGCTCTTGAAAAGGATGAATCCATTTATGGTTTAGGACAGCTACAAAATGGAAAAATGAAGCAACGAAATTTAACCAAATATTTAATTCAGGGAAATGTAGAGAATGTTGTAACATTTTTCCAATCAAATAAAGGCTATGGTGTATTTTGGGACAATTATTCTCCAACTACATTTAAGGATGATCAAGAAGAGACTTCTTTCTCCTCTGAGGTAGGAGATTGTGTTGATTATTACTTTATGTATGGCGGAAATTCGGATGGAGTAATTGCTCAAATGCGCGAACTTACAGGGCAAGTACCCATGTTTCCGTTATGGACATACGGTTTTTGGCAAAGTAAAGAACGATACAAAAGTCAGGATGAAACAGTTGGTGTTGTAAAAAAATATAGAGACTTGGGAGTTCCTCTTGATGGAATTATTCAAGATTGGCAATACTGGGGACATAATTATCTGTGGAATGCGATGGACTTTCAAAACCCACTATTTAACGATCCTCAAAAAATGGTTGATGATATTCATTCGATGAATGCTCATATGATTATTTCCATTTGGTCGTCATTCGGTCCTGCAACAAAGCCTTACAGAGAACTCGACAAAAACGGATTACTATTCAATTTTACAACATGGCCTCAGTCCGGTATGGATACTTGGCCTCCAAATATGGATTATCCATCGGGTGTGCGTGTATATGATGCGTATAGTCCTAAAGCGCGAGATATCTATTGGAAATATTTAAATAGCGGTCTTTTTAAATACGGAATAGATGGATGGTGGATGGATTCTACCGAACCCGACCACTTAGATTGGAAACCCGAAGATATGGATACCAAAACTTATCTCGGTTCGTTCCGGAAAGTGCGTAATGCATTTCCATTGATGACAGTAGGCGGTGTTTATGACCATCAGCGAGCTACCTCTTCGAATAAACGTGTATTCATACTTACCCGTTCTGGTTTTGCCGGTCAGCAACGATATGGAGCCAATGTTTGGTCAGGGGATGTTAGTTCATCTTGGGAATCTTTACGCAATCAGGTTCCGGCTGGTCTTAACTTTTCTATTTGTGGGTTGCCTCATTGGAATAGCGATATCGGAGGTTTCTTTGCCGGTGCTTATAATAAAACGTGGAATGACGGCAGTGCAACTCGTAATCCAATGTTTCAGGAATTGTATGTTCGTTGGTTACAATTTGGGGCTTTCAATCCGATGATGCGTTCCCACGGAACAGATACGCCAAGGGAAATTTATTGTTTTGGAACAAAAGGAGAGCCTATTTATGATGCCATTGAAAAAACGATTAATCTGCGCTATGCCCTTTTACCATATATTTACTCTACTTCATGGGAAGTAACCAATAAGCAGTCAAGCTTTATGCGAGCTTTAGTGATGGACTTTCCGAATGATCCTAAAGCGTTAGACCTGAATGACGAGTTTATGTTTGGCAAGTCAATCCTTGTAGCTCCTATCGTGAAAGCACAATACACGCCCGAAAAGATTGTAAAGGTAAATGAAGAAGAAGGATGGAATAGAGATCAGGCAAAAGATGCGGATGGCAATATGGTTGTTGATTTTACAGCTAAGAAGCGTACTCAGGTATATCTCCCGGCCGGAACTACTTGGTATGATTTCTGGACTAATCAACAATATAAAGGCGGACAAAGAATAGAGCTGGAAACAACTATTGATAATACTCCATTATTTATTAAAGCCGGAAGTATTATTCCATTTGGACCAAAAGTACAATATGCTACAGAGAAACAATGGGATCACTTGCAACTACGTGTATATACAGGTGCTAACGGGTCATTTGTTCTTTACGAAGATGAATTTGACAATTATAATTATGAAAAGGGAGAATATACCGAGATTCCTATTACATGGAATAATGCTTCCCGCACCTTAATTATCGGAGATAGAAAAGGATCTTATAAAGGGATGTTACTTAGTCGAAAATTGACAATAATTCTTCAGGATGCTACCCAAAAGACAGTTGAATACGATGGTAATAACTTAGAAATAAAATTTTGATATATACTTAAATATAGAATAAAAGAAAAAATGAAAAGAATTGTTTGTTTAGTTTTTATAGCCTTTTTTATGTTTCAGGCATATAGTCAGAAAGCAACAGTGACTAGCCCTGATGGACTATTATCGGTAAAAATTTTCCTTGATAATGGTATTCCTATGTATGCCGTTGAGTATAAAAATAAGACTATGCTCGAAAAGTCTCCATTAGGTATTATCACAAATGAAGGTGATTTTAGTAGAGGACTCGAATATATTTCAGAAAAAGAGGGAGCGGTAGATAAAAAATATACACAAGATAAGATAAAGCAATCAGAGATCCATTATAATGCAAATTCTTTGATCTGCACATTTCAGAATCCAAAAGGAAATCAAATATCTATCTTGTTTCAGGTTAATAACAATAACATTGCTTTCCGTTACGAACTTCCGGAATGGGGTGAGAGAAAGGCTTGTGTTATAGAAAAGGAAGCTACAGGTTTCAAATTTCCTCAATCGACTACAACCTTTTTGTCATATATGATGAGTCCGATGCAAGCCTTTGCTCGTACTTCACCGAGTTACGAAAGTGGTTATACCAACGATGAACAAGTAGGAAAACCAACCCACGAAAATCAAGGATATGTTTTTCCCGGTCTATTTCGTATAAATGATGCCGGCTGGGTTCTTGTTTCAGAAACAGGAGTCAACAGTTTGTATTGCGCATCACATTTAAGTGATGGTACGCAAGAAGGTTTATACACAGTAGCATTTCCGGATAAAAGGCAAAATAACGGATTTGGCAGCACAGGTGCTCAGGTTAGCCTGCCCGGTATTACGCCTTGGCGTACGATAACTGTAGGAGAAACTCTCAAACCTATTGTAGAAACTACTATTCCATTCGATGTTGTTGACCCTTTATATCAAGCAAGTCAATCATATAAATATGGTCGGGCAACTTGGAGTTGGATTGTATGGCAAGATAATAGTATGAATTGGGATGATCAGGTAAAATATATTGATTTAGCTTCCGAAATGGGATACGAATATATTTTGGTGGATGCATTATGGGATGTAAATATTGGCTATACGAAAATTGAAGAGTTGATAAAATATGCGAAGTCAAAAAATGTAGATGTGTTCTTGTGGTATAATTCTAATGGAGGCTTTAATGATGCTCCTCAAGGTCCAAGAAATAAGATGAACACATCTATTTCGCGTAAAGAAGAAATGAAATGGCTAAAGAAGATCGGTGTTAAGGGATTGAAAGTTGACTTTTTCGGTGGTGATAAGCAAGAGACGATGCGTTTGTACGAAGATATTCTTTCAGATGCTAACGATTATGGACTGATGATTATTTTCCATGGATGTACTCTTCCTCGTGGTTGGGAACGCATGTATCCGAACTATGTGGGTAGCGAGGCTGTATTGGCGTCTGAAATGCTTGTGTTTTCGGAAGGTATACGAGAAAATGAGGCTTTCTTTTCGACGCTGCATCCGTTTATTCGCAATACGGTAGGATCTATGGAGTTTGGAGGTGTATTCCTGAATAAATACCTGAATAAAGGGAACAAACAGGGACAAAAGCGATTAACGACCGATGCTTTTCAGCTGGCAACAGGTATTTTATATCAGAATGCTGTTCAAATGTTTGCTCTTACACCTAATAACCTTACAGATACACAAGGCTTCATTCTTGATTTTATGAAAAAAATACCTACAACTTGGGATCAGACATTATATATTGACGGATATCCGGGGAAATATGCTGTGATTGCCCGCCGTAATAATGACCAATGGTATGTTGCGGGAGTAAATGCCTTGAAGGAAACTCAGAAGTTAAAATTAAACTTACCTATGTATGCCGGTAAGAAGATTAAAATGTATAATGATGATAAAAACAGAGAAACCTATTTGAAGGAAATAGAAGTGAAACAGAATGGAGATGTAGAAATATCTATTTTGTCTCAGGGAGGATTTGTATTAACTTATTAAAATAAATTATGAATATAAGATTAACTCTTTTAAGCTGTTTTGTGTGTCTTTTTGTTATTAATTTATCACAAATTAAGGCGCAGTACCCACTTATACAGACAAGATATACAGCCGATCCGGCTCCAATGGTACATAATGATACCGTATTCCTTTATACCACCCATGACGAAGATGATTCTCAGGGATTTAAAATGCTCGACTGGTTGCTTTATACCTCTACGGATATGGTAAACTGGACAGATCATGGGACTGTTGCATCATTAACAAGTTTTAGTTGGGTTACAAAGGATAATGGAGCTTGGGCTCAACAAGTTGTTGAACGAAATGGTAAATTCTATATGTATTGTCCGATACATGGGCAAGGTATTGGCGTTTTAGTATCTGATTCTCCTTATGGACCATTTAAAGATTCTATAAACAAACCACTTGTCTGGCAAAAAGAACATTGGGAGGATATAGATCCCACAGTTTTTATAGATGATGATGGACAGGCATATATGTATTGGGGGAATCCGAATGTTTATTATGTGAAGCTGAATGAAGATATGATTTCTTATTCTGGAAATATTGTGAAATTAGATAAGAACCCTGAGCATTATCAGGAAGGACCATGGGTATATAAACGAAACGGACATTATTATATGGCTTTTGCCGCTACTTGTTGTCCCGAAGGATTAGGGTATGCCATGAGCGACAAACCTACAGGCCCGTGGACAACCAAAGGATATATAATGAAACCAACTCAGCGTACAAGAGGAAACCATCCCGGTGTAATTGATTATAAAGGTAGTTCTTATGTGTTTGGATTGAGTTACGATTTAATGCACCTAGAAACCTTCAAACATCATGAGAGGAGGTCGTCTATGGCAGCAAAAATGCATTATAATGCGGATGGAACTATTCAGGAAGTTCCATATTGGACAGAGAATGTATTGGAGCAAATTGAATTATTTAATCCGTATCGCAGAGTGGAAGCCGAAACTATGGCTTGGGGATATGGTTTGAAAACGGAAAAGATGCCTGATGGCAGAATTTGTCTTACCGGAATAGATGATAATGAATCATTGTGTGTTCGTGGTGTTGATTTTGGTAAAGGAGCAAAAGAATTTTCAGTGCTTGCAGCATGTAATGTAAATGGTGGTTATATCGATATTCGCCTAGATAGTACCAGTGGCCCTTTGATCGGCACATTAGAAGTAACTCGTTCGGGTGCAATGGACAGGTTTAAGCTGATGTCGTGTGCAGTAAATGGTGCTAAGGGGGTACATGATCTTTATTTCTGTTTTAGAAGCACCTCTCAGAAAAATAACTTGTTCTTCCTTGATTATTGGGAATTTAAATGAAATTAGAATCCGAAAAAAATATGAAAGAGAAAATATACTTAATAATGTTGGCAATATTTATGCCAACATTATTGCAATCGCAGAATCCGATCATACAAACGATGTATACAGCCGATCCGGCTCCAATGGTGTATAATGACAGATTATATGTTTATACAACTCATGATGAGGATAACTCTACATGGTTTACAATGAATGATTGGAAGTTGTATTCTACAGATGACATGGTTAACTGGACAGATCATGGTGTAATTCTGAAATATACAGACTTCGAATGGGCAAAAGGTGATGCTTGGGCGCCTCAATGTATCGAGCGTGATGGGAAATTTTATATGTATGTACCTGTTATATCCGGAATAAATAATAGGGGAGCAATCGGTGTTGCGGTAGCAGATAGTCCGTCTGGCCCTTTTTATGATGCTCTTGGTGAACCTTTGGTACAAACAGAATGGGGAGATATCGACCCTACAGTATTCATTGATGATGATGGTCAGGCTTATCTTTACTGGGGAAATCCCAAGTTGTATTATGTTAAGTTAAATGAAGATATGATCTCTTATTCGGGCGATGTAGTCCGTGTTCCGATGGTTGCAGAATCATTCGGCAAAAGAGAAAATAATCCGGAGAGACCGACTTCATACGAGGAAGGACCATGGTTATATAAGCGTAATAATCTTTATTACTTATTTTGGCCGGGAGGCCCTTTGCCCGAATTTATAGGATATTCGACAAGTAAAAGCCCTATAGGGCCATGGAAATATGGTGGTATTGTTATGCCTACAGAAGGTAAATCTTTTACAAACCATCCCGGAGTGATCGATTTTAAAGGGAAAACTTACTTTTTCTATCATAATGGAGCACTGCCTGGTGGAAGCGGTTTTACAAGGTCTGTCTGTGTTGAGGAAATGACGTTTAATGCAGATGGTTCTATCCCCCAATTGAAAATGACAGAAGGAATTAAGCAAGGAATAGGGACTCTCAATCCTTATCGAAAAACAGAAGCAGAAACAATTGCATGGTCTGAAGGTATAAAGGCATCTCAAAATAAACAGGTTGGAGTCTTTGTGACCGCAAAAAAGGATGGGGCATACATAAAAGTTAGAGATGTTGATTTCCAAAACGAAGGAGCTTCTAAGTTTTTTGCACGAATAGGAACTACTCATAATGCAAATGTTACATTTGAAATTCGTCAAGATAAACTAGATGGGGCTTTACTCGGTACAATAAAAGTTCCACGTACCGGAGGCAGTGACAGATGGAAGTTGGTTTCGATTGATGTCCCTAAGATAACAGGTGTTCATGATCTATATTTCGTTTTCAAAGGGCCTCAGAATACTGATGTCATGTACTTTGATTATTGGAGGTTTGCTGAATGATATAATACTTTTATAATCAATTATATCTTCAGATTTTACTATTAAATATGCATTTATATGAAAAAAAATATTCTTTTTATTGTATTGTTTTTTATGTCACTTCATATGTCCATTGTAGCTCAGGATAAGTTTCATGTTTTTTTATGTTTTGGGCAATCCAACATGGAGGGGCATGCGAAGATTGAAGCGCAAGATACTATTGATGTAGATGGTCGTTTTATGATGTTGCAAACGGTTGACTGTCCTGAACTGGGACGTTTTAAGGGAAACTGGTATAAAGCTATTCCACCATTAGCACGATGTCATACAGGACTTAGTCCGGCTGATTATTTTGGAAGGACGATGGTTGCAAACCTTCCGTCAGATACGAAGGTTGGTGTAATCAATGTTGCGGTAGGAGGTTGTAGAATAGAACTCTTTGATAAAGAAAATTTTCAATCTTATGTAGACCAATCTCCAGAATGGCTCAAAAATATGGTTAATGAATATGATGGCAATCCTTATGCCCGATTGATAGAAATGGCTAAGCTGGCTCAAAGTCAGGGTGGTGTGATTAAAGGTATATTACTTCATCAAGGTGAATCTAATAGCGGAGAGACTGATTGGCCGGAAAAAGTCAGAAAAGTATATGACAATATACTAAAAGATCTGAATCTTGAGCCGAATTTAACCCCCTTACTAGCTGGACAACTATTAGATGAAGAACAATATGGGGCATGTGCAAACATGAATTTAATAATAAATACTTTACCCAACGTTATACCGAATGCCCATGTTATTTCTTCAAAAGGATGCGAAGGAGTTAAAGACCGATTGCATTTTAGTGCTGCCGGATATCGAACTTTAGGGACTAGATATGCAGAAAAAATGCTGCAACTGTATAAAGAAAGTTCATTAAAGAAGTAATTAAATTGTACTTATGGAAAAATATTATTGTAAATTATTATTCACGGTACTTTTCTTGTTTTCTTTGATATCGTGTAATCATAATAAACATATCGAAGTCACTCCATGGGAGACAGGAGCTTTTGAATCGCAGAAATATAGGAATCTTTTTACTGAAGTAGGATACTCTAAAGAACAGGTTGATGAGAAATTACAGGGAATATTTCAAAATCTCTTTTTCGGTCGAGATAAGATTTACTTTGAAGTCGGAGATTCAATGGCTTACATATCAGATGTCAAAAATCATGATGTGCGGACAGAAGGAATGTCTTATGGAATGATGATTGCTGTACAACTGAACAAAAAGGATATTTTTGATCGCTTATGGCGTTGGAGCAAAAAGAATATGCAACACCAAGATGGACCTTTTGAAGGTTATTTCGCATGGAGTTGCAAAACTGATGGAACCCCTAATGCAAAAGGATCGGCGTCTGATGGAGAGCTCTATTATATTACTTCTTTGATATTTGCATCTAATCTTTGGGGAAATGATGAAGGAATCGATTATTTGAAAGAAGCTCAGAATATACTTAACTGTTCGATGAATAAGGGTGGGGGAAAAGACGGAGTGACCAACCTTATCGATGCAGAGCACAAACTAATTACTTTTGTGCCTTTCAGAGGGGCTGCTCTGTTTACCGATCCATCGTATCACATTCCTGTATTCTATGAAGTTTGGGCTAAATGGGCAGAAGATGGACGTTCTGAATATTGGAAAGAATGTGCTCGCTCTAGCCGAGACTATCTGCATAAGGCTGTGCATCATGTAACAGGCTTAACTCCTGATTATTCATATTACGATGGAAGGCCATTTCGCACTGAATATGGTATTGTCGGTGAAGATTTTCGGTTTGATTCATGGAGAGTCCCTTTGAATATAGCATTGGATTATTCGTGGAGTTGTGCAGACAAAGAATGGCAACAAGACTATGGCACTAAGATACAAAGTTTCTTATACTCTCAAGGGTTGGAAACATTTGTAGACCAGTATACGATTGATGGAGGAATGGTTTCTGATACATTACCGGCAGGGAACTATAAAAAGAATTTAAGACACTCCTTAGGATTAGTTGCTACAAGTGCTGCCGCAACTACAATGTCTACTTATCCTAAGAGGAGTGAATTTGTTCATCATCTTTGGAATTCTGAACATAAGCCATACGAAGATGGATTTTTTGATGCATACTATGATGGACTATTGTATTTGTTTGCTTTTATGCATTTAAGTGGAAACTATAAAATAATATTTCCGTCCTAACTATTAAATATCTAATTATTATGAAAAACTGTATTTTGCTGTTTATTTTAGTTCTGTCTATTGCCTCTAAAGCTACAGCACAAGATTTAGAGGGAGGTATTTCGTCTGAGTACAATATTCCTGAAGGTCAATATCCTATAGTGAATAGAGATTTAAGTGCTACATTCCGTATCCAAGCTCCTTCTGCGCAAAGCATGCAAGTTGATATATGTGGAAAAAAATATCCGATGACAAAAGATGCAGCCGGTACGTGGGAAGTAACAACCGACCCATTGGTGGTAGGATTTCATTACTACTTCTTATTGATAGATGGAGTATCTGTAGTAGATCCCGCCAGCCAGACGTTTTTTGGTTGTGGAAGAATGGCGAGCGGTATAGAAATTCCCGAATCTAAAGCAGAATCTGTTTATTATTCGTATCAAAAAGATATTGCTCATGGGCAAGTTCGAGAATGTTATTATTTCTCGAAAGTAGAGGAGAAGCAACGTAGATGTTTTGTATATACCCCTGCCGAATATGAAGCGAATCCTACAAAACGTTATCCTGTGCTGTATCTTCAACATGGTATGGGTGAAGACGAAACCGGCTGGAGCAGACAAGGGAAAATGGCATTTATTTTAGATAACCAGATAAGTGAAAAGAAGTGTGTTCCGATGATTGTTGTAATGGATTATGGTAATTGTGGATATATACATGGAACTAAAAAAGGAGAATCTCAAAAGGAGTTTGGAGCATTATTTACCCCAATACTTATAAATGATATTATACCTTATATTGATTCAAATTTCCGGACATTTTCGGATAGAGAAAACAGAGCCATGGCCGGTTTGTCGTGGGGAGGACATCAGACATTTGAGACTACATTGAATAATATAGATAAGTTTTCGCATATAGGAGCCTTTAGTGGCGCTCTTTTCTTTTTGAAAGAAGACAATATAAAGAAAGCCTACAACGGTGTTTTTGCGCAGCCTGATGTTTTTAACAAAAAAGTTCATACTCTTTTCTTAGGCATGGGTTCAGAAGAGGGAATGGGCAGCAAACGCATTAGTGATTTCTTAAAGGAAAATGGGATAAATAATACATATTACGAATCTCCAGGAACTCATCATGAGTGGCTTACTTGGAGACGATGCCTTAATCAATTTTTACCTCTAATATTCAAACAAAAACAATGAAAAAGCTGTTCTTTCTGTTCAGTATATCTCTGATTTTATTGGTAAGTTGTACTACACCTAAGGTGAAATCATTTGTAGATAACAATTATGATACACCTATTGGTTTCGATCAACGCAAACCGGATGTAAGGTATGGTGTAGTTAACGATGTCAGTTATTTTTCGAAGACAACCAATAGCAATAGGCCCGCTAAAATAATTTTGCCGCCAAATTATGATAAGAATAAGAAATACCCGACCTTATATCTTCTTCATGGTTTGGGCGGAAATGAGAATGACTGGTTTGGCGGCAATCCGGATCAAATTATATCGAACTTACTCCATGAGGGGAAATGTAAAGAAATGATAGTTGTTATTCCCAATATCAAAGCTAGGCATGATAGTGTGAAAGTTGCCCCGGAGTTTTACTCTGTCCAACATTTTAAGGAATATGATAATTTTTTGAATGACCTTCAAAATGACCTGTTGCCATATATAGAGAAAAATTATCCGGTACTTTCCGGACGAGATAATCGTGCTGTAGCAGGTTTATCCATGGGAGGTCGTTCTGCTCTCCATATTGGAATAGAAATGATTGATGAATTTGCATATATCGGAGCATTCACTCCTGCAGTAGGTGTTCTGCCTTATGATGTAGAGAAAGGTCTTTTTACACAAGAAACGCTTACTGTGCCTTCAAAGTATAAGAAATCGACTTTGATAATGATAGTAAAAGGAAGCAATGATGATGTCGTAAAAGAATGGCCAGAAGTATATAATAACACACTTAATAAGAATGGAGTAGAGCATATCTATTACATTACACCAGGAGGGCACGATTTTGATGTATGGAAGAATAGTTTGTATAATTTTGTCAGACGAATATTTCAATAATAAACAAGTTTTACTTATTAGAGAATATAATATAGATCGTAGTTAAGTGTTTAACTATCTGTGTCTTTATTCTAGTTGTTGTATATTCATACTTTTGTCGGATAACGCAATATTATATAATGAATACGAGTCGGATAAATAATTATAAAAAAGATGGTATATTTGCATGTAATAAGTGTTTATTATACACTCTATTGTTTGTTTTTAATTTAAATAAATTGAGATGACACCATCATTCTATAAAGAGCAAGAAAAATTCTATATATCCGTCGACTGTATAATACTTGGTTTTAAAGATGATAAAATGTATTTACTTATTTCGAAGCGAAAATTTAATCCATTAGAAGGTCATGATACACTCATGGGTGGATTTTTGCGTTCGAATGAACATCTTAATGAAACAATCTCTCGTGTTGTTTATGAATATACCGGTATTCAGAACGTATATATGGAAGAGGTTGGTGTATATGGCGATATTAATCGTGATCAAGGAGAACGGGTTGTGTCTATCGCATATTATGCATTGATTGATCTGGAATTGTTCGATGATAAACTTTGTAAGGTTCACAATGCCAGATGGGAAGAAGTGGATAAGGTTGGAGAATTAGTTTTCGACCATAACCAGATGCTATCAGATACATTAGTGATACTTAGACGAAAAGCTGCGACTCAGCCTATCGGTTTCAATTTATTACCTGAAAAATTTACTTTACCTCAATTGCAATCCCTTTATGAAGCAATCTATCAAACAAAATTAGATAAACGTAATTTCAGAAAGAAGATGCTGGAAATGAATGTTTTGGAAAAGCAACAGGATAAAGATAAATCAACCTCGAAGCGAGGTGCTTTTTACTACAAATTCAACAAAGAAAAATATGATGAATTATTGAAAAAAGGGTATTCTTTTTTTTCATATGTTGATTAACACTGGTTACATACCATTAATATTATCGTAAAAAAGAACCAAGACTCAGCTAGTCTTGGTTCTTTTTTATTTTAATGTAAAGGTAATACTAAACAGCTATTTATCTTCTAATAATCTAACCTCTATGATTTTCGGTGTTGTATGTTCTTTGTTTGCAGTAAATTTAATATCTAATATCTCTTTTGTCGTCTCGCTTAGAGGAATATCTAATAGTATAAATTGGATTCCCGATTCTGGCTTATTATCTAAGCTTAGATTCTGAAGTTTCTCTCCATTGACCGAAACTTCATAAATGCTTGGTTTATCAGAAGCTAGATGTTTGACATATAGAACTTTGGCCTTCTTGTCTTTGTTTCTCATTTGATAGCTAAACCAGCCCTTAGCTTCCCGCCAGTGAATGTTCTCGAATGATCCTGCATTCGATTCTTCGAATTGTATAAAGTGATCTGATTCCGGTTGTTGTTCTCCACAAGCTACCTTATCTATGGTTTTAGAATCCAGTTTTATACGTTCTTGTTCCTCTCGTTTTATTTGTTCATGCAAACTAGCTAATCCTTCAGTTGTTGTTTGGGGCAAATATATAATATAGCGAGACTCATGCAATCTGAAAAAAGGAATAAATTCCAATTCTGACGGATATTTGGTGGAATAAAGGCTACTCAACTTGAAAGTCAGAGGTTTACCCGGTACAGGTTTAATTTTTGAAGTAATATCTTCTTTATCGCTAACCAATAGAGGCATTTCGGATAAAGGGAGAAGAGTTCCGTGTGCTATATGTCCACCACGGCTATCATCAGCAAACAAACCGGTCATATCTTCCTGTCCTGTTTTCGCAGCAAGAACAATTGGTCCATATCGGAATGAATAGTAATTTGATTTGTCAGGAAGTTGCTCCGCAACAATAGTCATCGGTAATTCTACGCTTATGCGATCTCCTTTTTGCCAAGTTCTTTTTATTGCAATATAACCATTCTTTAGAACTCCAGCATACGTTTTTCCATTCAGCTTAATTTTCATTGTTCCTTTTTCTAACCATGATGGGTATCGTACATACACTGTAAATTCACTTTTTTTCTTAGGGTTTACAGTGATTTCTGTTTTTGATTCGTCGGGGAATTTATTATCCTGAACAATCTCAACATTTTTTTCTTTCCAGTTTAATGAAGAAGGAATGAATAGGTTTACATATAAATCATCACTTGTGTGTGCATAAATCATTTCTCCATATTTTGCATGGCTTTCTATTCCAGATCCAACACAACACCACATACTGGTTTGAGGCTGCGAATATACACGATAATGTCCGGGGCGCATTTGTGTGAAATACACTAAGCCTCCGGTTTGAGGATTTTGACTTGAAAGGATATGATTATATAATGCTTTTTCGTAATAATCAATATACTTTTTATCTAAGGATGTTTGATAAAACATTTTAGATAAACGGAGCATATTGTATGTATTACAAGTCTCGGGGCCTTCATTACTTGTTATCATACTCGAAAAATCATTTGTTGGGTGGAAGTGTTCTCTTACACTATTTCCACCTATACATACCGAGCGATGCTCTACTACAGTTTCCCAAAAGAAACGAGAGGCCTCCGACCAAGATTCATTCCCTTCGATATCAGCAATACGTTTAAAACCTAAAACTTTAGGAATTTGCGTGTTTGCGTGTAATCCTGTTAGTTTATCTTCATGAGCTAATAATGGGTTTAGTATTAATTGGTGAGAAAACTGATGAGCTAATTTCAAATATTTTTCATTTTGCGTTATTACGGCAACATCCGCAAAAGTTTCGTTTAGTCCTCCGTGTTCGCTGCGCAGCATATCTTGTATTTGCTCTTCAGACAAATTCGATACTAGTTTTATAGCCCAGTCTGTCATTTTAATTAACATATCCTTTGCTGTCTCATTCCCTGCAATAAGGTAGGCATCACGTAAGCCTGCATAAGTCTTATGAATATTGTAGAGAGGAACCCACCTGTTATTTAACCCAAAACCAGAGGCTCGAATATCACCTTTGGCTATTTCCTCCCAAATAGCCTTTCCGCCCGGAACACCTCCAATGTATCCATTACCATTTTTATCCTGACATCGTTTCAATTCATTTATCATATAGTCAAGACGATTTTTTATCTGTTCATCTCCTGTAGAAGCATACATCAAAGCAAGAGCTGAAACATAATGCCCTCCGATATGTCCGTCAAGACCCGTGTTTTCCCAATTCGTGTAACTCTCTGCCTTTCTCTGCAATCCAGCTTCTCTTAAGAATGGTGCCAAAAGTCTATCTGCATCTAAATCTAAAAGATATTTTTTATCAAGATCCTGTGCCCTTTTGAAAGGACTATCCAATAACATTATGTCTTTCAGATCAAAATAGTTGATTTTAGGAGTAGTTTCCTGAGCACAAAGGTGAATAACACAAACGAAAGAGAATATTGTTGTAAATAATTTCTTCATTGATATTGATTTAATTTCTATACATAAATACTATTAAAAATAGACAAGCTGATATACTTCTGGTTGGTTAACGAGCCATTCTGTATATCAGCTTTGTTTTTTTATATTACTTCAGATATTCTTTGACCTGTTTATATACATTATCAGGTGTAAAGCCTAGTTTTTCGTCGAGAACTTTGTAAGGAGCGGAAAACCCGAAAGAGTTCATTCCCCAAATTTTGCCATTGTCGCCAACGAGCCCAAGTAATGTCACAGGTAGCCCGGCAGTCAATCCGAACTTTTTCTTGTCCTCCGGCAATACGCTTTCCTGGTATTCTTTACTTTGTGTGCGGAATACTCCCTCGGATGGAACGGAAACAATACGAGTTTTTATGCCGTCTTCTTTCAGCAGTTTAGCCCCGTCAACGAGTGTCGATACTTCCGATCCAGAAGCCAGCAGGATGATGTCGTAGTTCGCATCTTCCTCCACTATATATGCTCCTTTCTCCGCTTGAAGAGCTTCTGCATATCGGTTTTCTTTTGCCGGCAGGTCGTTGATGTTCTGACGGGAGAAAATCAGTCCTGTCGGGCTTGTTTGATTTTCCATGGCCATTTTCCAAGAAACGGTTGCCTCCGTAACATCTGCCGGACGCAGTACCAGCATGGAGTTGTGCCCGTTGTGATTTTGCAATTTCTCCAACAGACGAATCTGGGCTTCCTGCTCTACGGGTTCATGTGTCGGTCCGTCTTCCCCTACACGGAAAGCATCGTGCGTCCAGATAAACTTAACCGGCAGTTCCATCAGAGCAGCCAGACGTATCGCCGGTTTCATGTAGTCAGAGAACACAAAGAAGGTTGCACAAGCCGAAATGATACCGCCATGCAATGTCATGCCGATACACAGACAAGCCATTGTCAGTTCCGATACCCCTGCCTGCAGGAATGCTCCTGAGAAGTCTCCTTTTTTCATGCTGTGGGTATATTTCAGGAAGCCGTCTGTTTTATCTGAGTTGGAAAGGTCGGCAGATGAAACAACCATGTTCTCTACTTGCTTTGCCAACACACCCAGTACGGTTGCCGATGCCGCGCGAGTCGCCTGATTAGGTTTTTGCTCTATGGCTGCCCAATCGATTGCCGGAGTATAGCCGCTGAACCATTTCTGCATTTTTTCGGCAAGCTCCGGGTTTTGTTTAGCCCAGGCTTGTTTTTCGGCGTGTTTCTTTGCTACTATTTCTTCGAGTTCAGCCTTGCGTTTAGCATATAGCTCTTTTACCTCGGGGAAAATAACGAACGGATTTGTGGGGTCACCTCCTAGGTTTTCGATTGTTTTGTCGAAAGAAGCCCCGGCAGCACTTAAGGGTTGTCCGTGAGTCTCAGTCTCATTTTCAAAGCTTGAACCGTCTGCTTTAATGGCACCTTTACCCATAATTGTTTTACCGATGATAAGGGTCGGCTTTTCTTTTTCAGCTTTAGCTTCTGTAAGAGCGGCACGTATTTCGGAGGCATCATTTCCTTTAATGGTGATCACTCTCCATCCCCATGCCTGATATTTAGCGGCAACATCTTCTTCGGTTACTTCTTTTGTTTTTGTAGATAGCTGTATTCCGTTTGAATCATAGAACATGATCAGGTTATCAAGTCCCAGGTGTCCGGCCGTACGCCCTGCTCCCTGCGAAATCTCTTCCTGGATACCTCCATCCGAGATGAACGCATATATGGTCTGATTCATACGCTCACCAAAACGATGTTTTAAGAATTTGGCAGCGATTGCGGCTCCTACGGCAAAAGTATGTCCCTGCCCCAGTGGTCCTGATGTATTTTCTATTCCGCGGTTGATGTCTCTCTCGGGGTGTCCTGGAGTAACGCTTCCCCATTGACGGAATTGCTGTAAGTCTTCGAGTGTGAATTTTCCAGTCAGGCACAATGTGCTGTAAAGCATGGGTGACATGTGTCCGGGATCGAGGAAAAAACGGTCACGACCTTCCCATGTCGGGTTTTGCGGATCGTAAACGAGAAACTCAGTGAATAAAACATTGATGAAGTCGGCTCCACCCATTGCTCCCCCAGGGTGTCCTGACTTCGCTTTTTCAACCATTGAAGCCGACAGTATACGAATATTGTCTGCACTTTTGTTTAATAAATCAATAGAACTCATTGTTAAATATTTTGATGTTTCGAAGTTTAATCAGAGAAATTATATTTGTAAAACTAGGGCTTTTTAGATATAAACTGTCATTTTCATCAGTGAAGCTTTCTTGTTTTCAATAATTGTTTTTTCTCAATAATCATATTTCAAATTTACGAAACATTAAAAATAATAATTACAGAATCCATTCCTTTTACAATCGTATATAGTGCTTTGGACTGCTATTATGTCGCATATTCGTTCTTTTATGTTGCATCTTAACTTTCTCCCCTCTCTGCATACTCTGTAGGGGTACATCCATAGAATTTCTTAAATGCAACTGCAAAAATGGTAGGGTTCGAAAAACCTGTAGCATAAGCGACTTGTGATATGTTTACTTTTTTCTCAACTAACAATTTTGCAGCTTGTTTTAAACGTACATTTCGAATAAAGTCGCTGGTAGTTATCCCTGTTATTTCTTTAAGTTTTCGATGTAGTTGTGTACGGCTGATACCAACATCTTTAGATAGAGCCTCGATGCTGAATTTAGAATTGTCTATATTTTTATTAATAAGAGTCATCAGTCGTTCTATAAATAAGTCGTCATTCGATTTAATATCTAAGGGAGTAACTTTTTCTTCCAACTCTTTTACCCCTACAAATTTACCTTTCAATAAAGATCTGTTTGATATCAGATTATTACAAAGGAAGAGCAGTTCTTCCATCAGAAACGGTTTATCCATAAAGCCATCCGCACCTACATTCCAGCCCATCATGCGACTATCCGCTTCAACCTGAGATGTTAAGAGGATCACCGGGATATGACTTATATTCTCATTGCTTCTAATTTTCTTGAGTAGAGTGAAACCATCCATCTCGGGCATTGCTACGTCTGATATGACCAAGTCGATGCGTTCTTGTAGTAATATTTGCAAGGCTTCGTTGCCATTATTTGCAGTAACGACTTTATAACTCGCACTTAATTCTCTTTGTATATATTCCTGTAGTCCTTCATCATCATCTACAACCAATATGCGTTGTCTTTTTTTATTTTTAATTGCTACTGTTGGATGATCTTTTTCTTCCCAACAAATAGGTGTTTCTAATGCAAAGCGGATTGTTTCGCTTTGCTGAACAATATCTTCTTTTGTGAAGTGTTCATTCCCTATAGGAATACGAACAGTAAAACAGCTACCCTGTATATCCTTCCTATTAGAAGCTTTTATAGTTCCATGGTGAAGCTCAACTAATAGTTTGCATAAGTTCAGCCCTATGCCGAATCCTAATGGATTGTATGGCTCTGTTTGATAAAATCGTTCGAAAATGCGTTCAACCTCTTTCTCGTTTAATCCTAATCCCGAATCAATGATATTAATTTCAGCATACTTTCCTGCATTTTCGGATTTAATAGTTGTAAGGGTTATTTTAATCTCTCCTCCGTCCTTCGTATATTTGAATGCGTTTATGAGCAAGTTCATCAATACCTTGTCGAAGTTATTTCTGTCAATCCATACTGGCAGACGATCTTCTGTTGATTCGAAAGAGAACTTTATATCTCGCTTATTTGCTTGGTAATCAAATACAAGTGTTAGGTCTTTTATAAATCCGACCATATCCGTTTCCTGACATGCAATCTTCATCTGTCCTTTGTCTATCTTTCTAATATCCAAAAGCTGGTTTATAAGGCTCATTATCCGATGTGCATTACGCTGTATTGTTTCTAATAACTTTTTTGTTTTTTCATCATATTCGGTTTTTAGTAATTCAGATAATGGGCTTATGATTAGTGTGGTAGGTGATCGTAGTTCATGTGCAATATTAATGAAGAATTTCAATTTATCTTCATTGTTTTGTTCTTCTCTACGTCTTTGTTGACGTTTCTGCCATGTATAGACAATACCTGTTAATATTCCGATAAAAAGTAATACATATAAGGATGTTGCCCAAGTAGTACTGTACCAAGGTGGTGAAATCTTTATGTTTAGAGTCTTGATAGAAGAATAAGCATTGTTCTCGAAAGCTCTTACTTCTAAGGTGTAATTCCCTGGAGATAAAAAGTTATATGTTATACGATTCTCTCCCGGAAATGTAGATATCCATTCTTCATTCATTCCCAGTAGGCGATACTCAAAAATAACATTCTCCGGATTATGATAATTCATTGTGGAAAATTCCAGAGAAAAAGACTTTTCGTTATAGGATAGGTTTATCTCTGAGGCATCAAACAGTCTAGTCTCGGATATCGGTTTGCCTTTTATTATCTTATCAGCACTAACTGATACATTATTTATGTATAAATGAGTTAGTTTGGGTTGAAAGTCTAAACTTAGAGCCTTAATTGAATCCGGGAGGAATTTCGTTACTCCATATAATCCACCGAAATATAAATATCCCATCTTATCTTGTAAGAAAATATTCTTCGAGAATTCTCTATCAACAAGTCCATTCCCTGTGTAGTAGCATGCGATACGTCCGGTTTCTATATTTAATTGGAATATTCCGTTGAGTGTACTTCCCCAAATGTTGTTTCCCGTAGCATCAGTGCCTAGTCCGCATATAATGTTGTTCGGCAAACCTTCTTCCATCCCATAGTGTTCTATTTTTTTGTTTTTTTTGTCATATCTGTATAATCCATTATTTGTCCCAATCCAAATATTTTTTTTCTTGTCCTCCATTAGAGTGGTGCAAATCATAGAAGAAAGAGATGTATCATCGCTATAGTGTAGAAGGATATTCTTATTCGGATCGTAACAGTCTACACCTATACTATGTGCAAGCCAAATAAGCCCATCGGAGTCGCACAAGATATCATTAATCCAGTTGTTAGATAAAACTTGATCATTTGCTAAACGGGTTTTATCAGATATCAATATCCATTTTTTTGTTTCAATATTATACCGAATGAAACCTTCTCCAAGTACGGATATATATACATTTTTCTTTTTATCTTCAGCTATAGCAACAACAGATTTTCCTTCGAAGGATGGATATTTAGCACTCCTCCCACTTTTTTTATCAAAAGTATAAACACCTCCTTGGTAGCTTCCAATCCAAAATGTTCCGTTGATATCCTCATATATGGTAGAAACATCTTTTTGAATATTATAAGACTCTAAAATCTTCCCTCTGTTGTTTATCTTATTGAGTTTACCATTGTCCGTTCCTAGCCATAATTCATTTTCACGGTCTTCATATAATGAAGTAATAGATCCTGTCTCTCCATTTTCTTTAAAATACCAAAAATCGAACTGAGTAGGCTCATTTAAGCCCATTAATAATCCTTTTTGATTGCATCCAAACCATAAGTTCCCTTTATTGTCTTCAAAAAAAGTTGTAATACGTTCTTTTATAGGATTGTCATATCCATTTTTAAGTTTGGAAGGCGTAACCAAGGTCATCGTATTGGTATCTATATATTTCAGTCCTTGCCCTACAGTGTTGACGTATACCATTCCGTCTTTAAGACAAGCGATACCTCGTATATTTACATTTGGTTCATCATTTTTGATACGCATAAAGTCTTGACGGATTATATCCCATAAAAAAACACAAGAGCTTGTTGCAACAAACATTCTTCCCATGTGGTCTTCTGTTATTCCATAGACCTTATATTGAGGGTCGATAGGTAAATCATAAGTTTTTACGCTTTTTTTGTCTGGAGAAATACATGCCATACGGCTTTCTGATAATACTATCCATATTTGGTGTGCCCGATCTTCAAAAATATGGTTAGAATAAGGGATTACCAATAGTTTGTTTATATCTGTGAGAGAAGTTGCTGTCATTGTTTGTTTATTAATAGAGTATACGCCATAGCCTCCTGTTACAATCCAGATTTCTCCGCTATGCAGTTGTATAATTCCTCTGACTGATGGATGTGTATTATCGGGGAATTTGACATGAATGAAAGAGTCTTTGTAAGGATTGTAATATTCTAATCCTCTATTTGCACCGATCCAGAGAGAGCCGGAGTCATCAGTGAAAAAAGTTTCGATATAATTACCTGATAAGGATGTGGAGTCTTTGTCATTGTAAAAATAATGAGTGAAATTCCATCCATCGAATTTATTTAATCCGTTCTGGGTAGCTATCCAAATAAATCCTGAGGAATCTTGAGTAATTCGGGTGATTAGGTTGCTCGATAATTTCCCTAATCCATAAAAGCGTTCCTGTTGAGCTAAGCTTAAACTAATGGAGACGCACGAAAGGGCAATAAACAAAAAAAAGCGTTTGCTCATGTATTTTAGATTTTCGGTATTAGAATGTGAAACAAAAATAAAGAATTAAACAATGAAAAAGGGAACAAAATAAACATATTTTGTTCCATGTGCAACATAAACTATCGTTTGTGAAACGTAAAGGGTGTTTTATGTCTTTGTTTAGGTGGATTATATCGGTTTCTTCTGTTTTGGGAACACATATATTAATGATGGTATAATTGCATGTACGTTTCTTTAAATTTCAAATGTTAGTATATTTTAGCTAAATCTACACATGTATCAATTCGATTATAAGTGCAAATGTATGGCATTTATGCTAGCATTGACTTTTTAGACGGAATAGTCTGTTTTTTGAGGTCAAGCTCTTTTGTGAAAAAGAAGCACAAAAAATCTCTTTGTATGCTTTCAAGAATCTGAAGAAACAATATAGATATAAAGTGAAACATCTTAGAGTTGTTGCGAAACATATGATAGCGTAAGCTGTATCAATAATAGTTACCTCTCTTTTGTTAATGGTTTAATTTTACAATGCAGAAAGTCCTTAGCCTTAGACGTGTGAAGATAGGGGGCATAAATCAAAATCAATAAAGATACTGGTATGGCTTGTGCTTATAGTTTAATTTATAAAACCGGCGGGGATAAATCTAAACCTGAACAGGAATACAATGAGATAAACAAGATTCATTTGGAAATCGAAGAACGTTATCTGAATGACAAGTAACGTTCATCTAAAAATGAAATTAATAAATATATAATATAGAAAATCATTATCATGAAATTATTAACACCTATTCTTAGTTTTAGCTTGATGCTTTTATTGCTCTGCTGTGTTCAGGCTAAATCGACAAGTGATGACAAAAATCCATCTTTAAAAAATGCACTAGATGGAAAGTTTTATATCGGAACGGCTTTAAATCTAAATCAGATACAAGGTCGCGATACAGCTTCATTGAAAATTGTAAAAGATCAGTTTGCTGCCATTGTAGCAGAAAATTGCATGAAAAGCATGTATATGCAGCCCAAAGAAGGAGAGTTCTTTTTTGATGATGCGGATAAGTTTGTTGAATTAGGTGAGCAGAACCACCTGTTTGTCACAGGCCATTGCCTGATCTGGCATTCTCAGGCTCCGTCGTGGTTCTTTACTGATGATAAAGGAAAAGACGTTTCGCCTGAAGTATTAAAAGAAAGGATAAAAAATCATATAACAACAATTGTGAACCGTTATAAAGGACGCATAAAAGGCTGGGACGTTGTTAACGAAGCGATATTAGATAATGGAGAGTTTCGCAAAAGTAAATTCTATGAGATATTAGGTGAAGAATTCATTCCGTTAGCATTTCAATATGCTCATGAAGCTGATCCCGATGCAGAGCTTTATTACAACGACTATAATGAATGGCTTAATGAGAAGCGCGATGCGATTGTGGATCTAGTTAAAACTTTAAAAGAAAAAGGTATTCGTATCGATGGCGTTGGTATGCAAGGTCATGTGGGATTAGATTCCCCGACATTAGCTGATTATAAGGCGGCGATAGATGCCTATACAGCATTGGGTGTAAAAGTTATGATTACAGAGTTTGAATTGAGTGCATTGCCTTCGCCTCGCTTTAATGTGGGAGCTAATATATCGGATACAGAAGCTTATAGGAAGGAGATGAATCCTTATGTTGAAGCTTTGCCCGATTCTGTTTCAGATGTTTGGAGTAAGCGGATGTTGGAATACTTTACACTTTTTTTGGATAATTCTGATAAAGTAAGTAGGGTAACTATGTGGGGTGTTACGGATGGCGATTCGTGGAAAAATAATTTTCCAATGAGAGGACGTACAGATTATCCTTTGTTATTTGATAGGAATTATAAAGCTAAACCTGTTGTTCAGAGTATTATAGATGAGGCAATGTCTAGAAGAAAATAAAAAAGAATATCAACTGAGAAATAACGGAAATATGAAAACGTCTAAATATTTAGTTCCTGATGCTTACATGGCAGATCCAGCTGTTCATGTTTTTAACGGGAGATTGTATATATATCCTTCACACGATTGGGAAAGTGGAATCGAAGAAAATGATAATGGCGATCACTTCAATATGAAGGATTATCATGTGTTTTCTACGGATGATATCGAAAATGGTGTTCTTAAAGATCATGGTGTTGTTTTAGATACAGCTGATATCCCTTGGGCTGGTCGTCAATTGTGGGATTGTGATGTAGCCTGTAAAGATGGCAAATATTATATGTATTTTCCACTGAAGGATCAAAATGATATTTTTCGTATAGGAGTAGCTATTGGCGATAAGCCCGAAGGGTCATTCACTCCTGAGGAAAATCCAATAAAGGGAAGTTATAGTATCGATCCTGCTATTTGGGAAGAAAATGGCGAATACTATATGTATTTTGGTGGATTATGGGGTGGACAGCTTCAACGTTATCGCAACAACAAAGCGCTAGAATGTGCCGTTCTGCCCGAAGGGAAAGATTTAGCTTTATGTCCTAAAGTTGTAAAATTGAGTGCTGACATGCTTGGATTTTCAGAAGAGCCTCGCGATGTTCTCATCCTAGATGAAAACGGAAACTCATTAACGGCAGGAGATACAGAGAAGCGTTTTTTTGAAGCATCATGGTTGCATAAATACAATGGTAAATATTACTTTTCATACTCCACAGGTGATACACATTTATTGTGTTATGCTACCGGAGATAATCCATACGGTCCTTTTGTGTATCAAGGAGTAATTCTTACTCCGGTTATCGGTTGGACTACTCATCATGCAATTGCCGAATTCAAAGGGAAATGGTATTTATTTTACCATGACTGTGTACCATCTGGAGGGAAAACATGGTTGCGTAGCCTTAAGGTGGTAGAACTGGAATATGACAGCAACGGTAAAATCAAAACGATTGAAGGTACACTTAATTAGTTGCTGCATATACGAGGGACGATGACTCTGTTTTTATGCAATCGATTATAAATAATATAAAAAAGCCAATTATTCGCTTTCTCCCTTATGTAGAGAGTCTTTTTAGTGAAAGGAAATGTAACGTGCAACATAGAAGATTGAAAATGCAACAATCCGTAGGGTTGTAATTACTTGTGCGATTGTAAAAGAAACAAGTTTTTATCCTTTAATTTTTTTAGATATATAGCTTTGTAATGTTATCGCTAAAGCGTAAAACCATATAATAACTTAATTCATATCATGAAAAAAAATGTAATTGCTATTATTACAGGTATACTCTTATTTAGTCCTTTTAGTTTGAGCAGTCAGACTAAGGCAAACAAAAAACTTCAAAAAGGGATTCCTACTTTTTCCAAATTTATTTATCAAGGGAATGATAAGGTTTATAATGAAAATCCTTTAAAAAGCAATGAATTTTATACACCGATTTTGCAAGGGTGTTATCCCGACCCGAGTATTACTCGTAAAGGAGATGACTATTATTTGGTCAACTCATCTTTTGCTTTTTTCCCGGGAGTCCCAATCTTTCATAGTAAAGACTTAGTTAATTGGACACAAATAGGAAATGTATTAGAAAGACCAACTCAACTAAAAGTACAAGATATAGAAATGAGTGCAGGAGTTTATGCTCCCGACATTGCATACAATCCTCATAATGACACCTTTTATATGATCACGACTCATATTGGAGGAGGTTTGGGTAATATTGTTGTTAAAACTAAAGATCCTCGACAAGGATGGGGCGACCCGATCCGCCTAGAGTTTAATGGAATTGACCCGGCTTTATTCTTTGATGATGACGGTAAAGCTTATTTAGTACACAATGATGCTCCGGATCATGGCAAAGAATTGTATTCTGGTCACAGGGTTATTAAACAATGGGAATATGATGTAGAAAACGATAGAGTTATTCCTGGTACAGATAAAATAATAGTAGATGGGGGGGTGGATATTACAAAGAGACCTATATGGATAGAAGGCCCTCATATATATAAAAAAGATGGTCGCTATTTTTTGATGTGTGCAGAAGGAGGTACTGGCGATTGGCATAGTGAAGTGATTTTTGTTAGTGAAAATCCACGCGGACCATTTAAGCCGGCTGCTAATAATCCTATATTGACTCAAAGATATTTTGCAAAAGATAGAAAAGATAAAGTAGATTGGGCTGGACATGCCGATTTAGTACAAGCTCCTGATGGTAAGTATTACGGCGTGTTTTTAGCAATTCGTCCTAATAATAAACAAAGAGTAAATTCGGGTAGAGAAACATTTATATTACCTGTAGACTGGAGTGGAGAATTCCCTGTTTTCGAGAATGGGCTTATTCCTCTATCGCCTAAGTTGAAAATGCCGGAAGGTGTACAAAATCAAACAGGAATGAATGGTTTCTTCCCTAATGGAAACTTTACTTTTAATGACGATTTTTCAAGCAAAAGTTTAGATCATAGATGGATAGCAGTAAGAGGCCCTCGTGAAGGTTTTGTGAATATTACAAAAGATGGTTTACAGATTAAGCCATTCCAGGCAAACATCAAAGATCGTAAGCCTATTTCAGCTTTATTTCATAGACAACAGCATAAAACATTTTCAACAACAGTGAACATGAACTATGTACCTGCCTCTGAAACTGATTTAGCCGGAATCGTTTGTTATCAAAAAGAATCATTTAACTATGTATTTGGTATTACACAAAAAGGAAGCGACTCTTATATCTTGCTTGTCAGAACAGATAAGAATAAGTCTACCCTTGTTGCTAGTGAAAAAATTGATGTAAGCAAACCAATACAATTGCAGGTTGAAGCAGACGAAGATAATTATAGATTTAATTACTCTGTTGATAATCAAGTATTCAAAAATGTTGGAGGAACTGTTTCCGGTGATATTCTTTCCACAGATGTTGCTGGTGGGTTTACTGGAGCATTGATTGGTTTATATTCAACATCTTCAAATGATTTTCAACCATAAGCTTTTGCTTATTTGCATATAAACTTTTTTCGGCGTAGTGGAGAACTAGCATACATTTTGGAGTCGATTATTCACTACGTCGATAGTTACCTGAAAAATTTAATACCATCTCTCCAGGCATTTTACTGCAGCAAATACTATTAGAAAAACAGAAAACGATAACCAAAACTGTGGTGATAAAAAATACTGTCTGAGATAATAATTGTAAATAATACACTTAAAATAACCTTAAATTGTAATACCATATGATAAAAAACTCTTTTGTGAAAAAATACCAATAAACTGAAGAAAATGTAGCTAGACAATACTCTATGTTATGTTTTCTATGATCAATAATCTCCTAGACCTAAATGCTGATTTGACAAATTCTCGAAGAGAGTATGCAAATGTATTTTTTAATAATAGGCATTAACTTATTATTTAATTTTTAATCCATGAAAACTAATATTGATGACAGCTGACTTTTATAATCCTATTAGATTGATATTAAGAATCGATCATATTATGATAAATTAAAATTGTTAATCATATTAAACTAATAGTAATGAATAATAAAACAAAACGAGCTTGGAAAATTCCCTGCATAAGTTTACTACTGCTATTTATTTGCTTTGCAGCATATGCGCAGAAAGGAACTGTTATTACGGGAAATGTCGTAGACAAAAATGATGAGCCTCTTACAGGAGTTAATATTACTTTAAAGGGCAATACATCAGTAGGAACTGTAACAGATTTTGATGGAAATTTTTCATTAACTGTTCCAGCCGGAACAAAGACCATCGTAGCTACTTATGTAGGCATGACAACACAGGACATAAACATACAAGGCAAACAGAATGTAAGAGTGGTTATGTCCGAAAATGAAGAGATTTTAAGTGAAGTAGTTGTGGTAGGTTATGGTCAACAGAAGAAGGCCAGTGTCGTAGGAGCAATCACACAAACTACAGGTAAAGTTTTAGAGCGTGCCGCTGGTATTTCTGATATTGGAGCTGCTCTTACCGGTAATTTGCCGGGTGTAATCACTACTCAGAGTACAGGGATGCCTGGAGAAGAAGAACCAAAGATTGTAATTCGAGGAGCTAGTTCGTGGAACAATAGCGATCCTCTAGTATTAGTCGATGGTATCGAACGTCCAATCAGCTCCGTAGATATTAGTTCGGTAGAAAGCGTATCTGTTCTGAAAGATGCTTCTGCTACAGCTGTTTATGGAGTTAAAGGTGCGAATGGTGTTATTTTGGTTACCACCAAGAGAGGTAGTGACGGAAGCGCAAAGATAGATGTTGGTTTCAATGCAACACTAAAAGCTCCGTCTAAATTACCTAACAAATTGGATTCTTATGATGCATTAATGGCTCGTAACAGGGCTATTGAGCATGAATTAGCTCTAACGCCTGATTCTTGGGCTTATATACGACCACAAGCATTCATCAACAATTATCGGAACCAGACTACTATAGAGCAACGAGAACGCTATCCGAATGTAGATTGGCAGGATGCTCTATTCAAGAAGACTGCAATGTCTTATAATGCAAATATAAATGTATCGGGAGGAACAAAAGTTGTAAAATACTTTGCTTCTGCCGACTTTGTGCATGAAGGCGACCTTTTCCGCGTTTATGATAATGGACGTAATTATAATGCCGGATATGGATTCGACAGGCTAAATGTTCGTAGTAATCTGGATTTTCAAATTACAAAGACAACTTTGTTTAAGGTTAATCTAGCGGGTTCTAATGCTATCAAGAAAACACCTTGGGGACAAACCGATAACTCCACATGGGCTGTTGCTCAACAATGGTCTGGAGCCTATAATATTGCACCGGATGTTTTCCTTCCCCAATATTCGGACGGCTCATGGGGATTCTATCCAAATATTTCGAATGTGAGTAACTCGGCTGCAGTTCTTTCTTTGGGAGGTACAATGCAGACAACAACAACTCGTATCAATACAGACTTTACTTTAGAGCAAGACTTGGGTTTTATAACAAAAGGATTGTCTGCTAGAGGAGTTGTTTCTTGGGATAATACTTTCGTTGAATTCGAAAGAGGAATAAATGATTTAAATAATTCGGCTCAGGGAAAATGGATAGATCCAGAAACAGGTCAAGTAACTTATAGACAAAATTTTGATGGAAATAATAAGTTCGACTGGATGCAAGGTGTTAACTGGGCTACATCAGGAGGATCTGTAAATAATGGAGCAACATTACGTAATTTATACTATCAGGCCCAATTGAATTGGGCTCGTAAATTTGATGCGCATAGCATAACAGCCATGGGTGTTTTCAGTCGTCAAGAAGAGGCGAGAGGTAGTGTGATGCCTATTTTCCGTGAAGACTGGGCTTTCCGTGCTACTTATGATTACGCAGACAAATACTTTATAGAATACAACGGTGCTTATAATGGTTCTGATAAATTCAGTAAAGAAAATCGTTTTGCATTCTTCAATTCTGGTGCTATAGGATGGATGTTAAGCAATGAGAATTTTATGAAAGGATTAAAATTCTTAGATATGCTTAAGATCAGAGCTTCATATGGGGAAATTGGAGATGATAATCTTGGTGGTGACAAATTCGATTCAGCCAGACGTTGGCTTTATATGACCCAGTGGGCTTATGGAGGAGTTACAGCAATGGATTTAAATCATGGAAATAGTCCTTATACATGGTACAGAAAATCAGCACTTGGAAATGAAAATGTGAAATGGGAAACCGTAAGAAAGATAAATGTAGGAGCAGACTACTCATTCTTGGACGGATTATTTATTGGTAGCGTAGATGTTTTTAGAGATGACCGTAGAGATATCTTGGTATGGGGTGATCAACGTTCTACTCCGTCGTATTTGGGAGCTATGCCTCCTACAGCGAATATTGGTAGAGTTCGTACAAATGGTTATGAATTGGAATTACGTATAAATAAACGACTTTCTAATGATATGAGACTTTGGGGTAATTTCAACATGACACACTCTAAAAATAAAATATTAGAAAAAGATGACCAGGCGTTAAGACCTGCTTATCAGAAAGCTGCCGGATATAGCATTGGACAATATACATCATACGTTGATGCCGGATATGTCAATACCTACGACCAATTATATGGAAGTACCCGTCATGACACTAACGATTCGCAAAAATTACCCGGCGATTATAACATAATAGACTTCAATGGAGATGGGGTGATTGACAATAAAGACTTAGTGCCTTATGGATATTCCGGTACACCTCAGAATACATTCAATGCTACTATTGGCTTCGAATGGAAAGGATTTAGTGCTTTCGTTCAGTTCTATGGTGTGACAAATGTAACCCGAGATGTATCATTAACAAGCTTCGGTAATAAACTAAACACTGTATACGATATAGGAACATGGTGGTCGAAAGATAATACATCTGCCGATGTTGTAGTGCCACGATGGTCTTCTAGTCCGAGCTATAATACCAGTACTCAGTTTTTATATGACGGATCATATATCCGTTTGAAGAATGCTGAGGTTGCCTATACATTTACTGATGGCTGGATTAAGAAATTAGGTGTGAAAAATATGAAAATATATCTCAATGGAAATAATCTGTGGTTGTGGACAAGAATGCCTGACGACCGTGAAGCAAATTTATCCGGTGCAGGTTATTTAGGCGCTTATCCTACTGTGAGACGTTACAATTTAGGTATTAAATTCTCATTATAAGATTAAAGATGATGAAAAATATATATAAAACTTTTCTAAAGAGTTGTATCCTGTTCTTAATATTAGGAACTAGTTTAGCTTCTTGTGAAGATTATTTGGATAAAGAACCTGATTCTACTATATCAGGAGATGATGCCTTTAAGAACTTCATGAATTTTCAGGGCTATATAGAAGAGATTTACAATTGCATACCTGATAAACAGAAGTGTAATTGGGCTCCTTCCTGGAATTGGGGTGACGATGAAATCTTCAACCCCGAGGCTGATGGTCGCATGACTCACCAAGTAGACCTAGGAAACTATCGCGCATGGAGAAGCGCAGGTGATTGGTTATATAACAGTAATAGTAGTTCTACAGCTACCGGAGACGGATCTCCTAAACGACATTCGTTATGGCCTCATGCATGGTATTGCATAAGTAAAGCAAATGAAGGATTGGCTAATCTGGACAAGCTAACAACAGCCACAGCTGAGGAAAAAAATCTGATTGCAGGGCAACTATATTTCTTTCGTGCATGGTGGCATTTTGAACTCATGACATTCTTTGGTGGGTTACCTTATGTAGACCATGTATTAGATGCTACCGGAACATTGACTCTTCCTCGATTGAGTTATCAGGAATGTGCAGATAAAGTTGCTGCCGATTTTAGGCAAGCTGCCGATCTACTTCCTATCGACTGGGATAACACAACAGTAGGGAAAAATACAGTGGGCAAAAACCAATTGCGTATTAATAAAATAATGGCATTAGGTTATTTGGGTAAAAATTATCTTTGGGCAGGTAGCCCATTGATGAAAAACGGACCAAAAATAGGTGGAAGTCAAACTTATGACTATGATGAGGCATACTGTAAAAAAGCTGCTGAAGCCTTTGGTGAACTACTAAGTCTTGTAGAAGGTAATCAAACTCAATATGCATTAGCTCAGTTCAACTACAAAGATATTTATAATCATGAGAGAGCTGAAGGTTCTACATCTAGCTACTCGGATATTTTTTACACCACTCGTCAAAACTGGTTACAACCGGGATCTGTTGAAGCAATTTTCAGGGGGCCATCTCCAGACTTCAATGCCAGTAACTGGAATACTGCGAAGGTATTTGGTCCTAAAGTTGGCGGTTTGGTTGCTCATGATAACGTGATTCACCAACCAACAGCAAACTATGTTAATATGTATGGCATGGATAATGGACTTCCTCTAAATGATCCGGCTTCCGGCTTTGATCCTAATTATCCATTCAAAAATAGAGACCCTCGCTTCTATCATGATATTGTATTTGATGGATTCAAGTATGTAAATAGTACTATGCCTGCGGATATGGAATATCTGCGTTATTGTAGTCTTTATACAGGAGGTGCAATGAGACCCGTAGCTAATGCTAGCCGTACAGGATATTTTATCCAAAAGCTAGTACCTCATACCTGCAACGAGTATGATAGAACATATGACTGGGGAGGAAACTATCACTGCTATTTGCCATATATGCGTTTATCTGATATTTATTTGATGTATGCCGAATCATGTGCTGCATTTGGTGGTGCTAGCGGTAAATCTTCTAATTTCTCAAAAACTGCAGAAGGTGCGATCAACACAGTGAGAGATCGTGTAAAAGCAGGACATGTAGGCAGCTCTTATACAGCAAGTAAAAATAAATTTATAGACGAAATTCGTAGAGAGCGTGCCGTAGAACTTTCATTTGAAGGATTCCGTTTCAATGATTTGCAACGTTGGTTATTACTAACAGAATATCCGTATACAGTAAAAACATCACAGGAATTTAAGCGTGTAGAAAACAATGACTTTTTCAAGAATAACGACCCAAAAGATGCAAGGGTATCAGAATTCAAAGAAGAAGTTATTCTTACTCGAGTATTTGGTACCAAACATTATTGGTTCCCTCTTCCTGACAATGATGTATATCTGTATCCTGAATTCGGGCAAAATCCGGGCTGGTAAATCCAAATAGAGTAAATGAATGTGTAATTTAAACGAATAAAAGATGAAATATATACAATCAATATTCATTTTGTGTGCCATGTTTGTCTTCTGCCCATTTGCAACCAAAGCTCAAACATTAGACCAAAATGAGGCGGACTCACTCAAAAGTGATAAAGAATCGCTCGTACAGATTGCTTTTCGAAAAGTAGCTCAAAGCGACTTGTTGGGTGGTGTATCTGTTGTTAATGTAGAGGAACTGTCAAAAAAGAACTATAACACATATAGTTTAGATAATATGCAGGCCTATATCGGGGGGTGGAATGGAAATTCGCTGTGGGGTATGGATGCCGACAATGCAGGATATTTAGTGCTGGTTGACGGAATTCCCCGTGTGGCCAACAATGTTTTGCCTAGCGAAATTGATCAAATAACATTCCTGAAAGGAGCGCAGGCTGTTGTACTTTATGGTAGCCGCGCAGCAAAAGGTGTTATATATATAACGACCAAAAGAGGTAAGACCGAAGATCTTAGGATAAGCGTAAGAGCCAATACAGGTTTTCATATATCTAAAAGCTATCCTGAATATCTAGGATCTGCTGAATATATGACTCTTTATAATGAAGCTCTTCATAATGATGATCCCACTAGACTTCCTAAATATACTGAGAATGAGATTTATAATACCGCTTCGGGCTTAAATCCGTATCGTTATCCCAATGTAGATTTTTATTCTTCTGAGTTTTTGAAGAAAGTATCTAATCGTTCAGAAGTTACAGCAGAAATTACAGGCGGAAGTAAACGTGCTCATTTTTATAGTAATGTAGGTTATTATCATCAAGATGACTTGTTTAAGATCGGTGAAGCGAAGGATAATAGTATCAATCGTCTAAATGTGCGTGGTAATGTGGATGTTATGATTAGTAATGCTATTAGTGCATATATTAATGCGAATGCTACTTTTTATGATGCCAAAAGCGCAAAGGGTGATTATTGGAATGCTGCATCAACATTTCGTCCCAATCGTGTAGCTCCGTTAATCCCATTAGATATGATTGATAAAGATGCTTTGGCCGCATGGGATTTGGTAAATAATACTAATATAATTGATGGTAAATATATACTGGGAGGAAATAGCATTGATCCCCAAAATGTATTTGCCGATATCTATGCTGCAGGTAGTAGCAAATATACAAGCCGTTATTTTCAATTTGATACGGGAATTGATATTAATTTAGAAAGCTTTTTGAAAGGACTTTCTTTTCATACAAAGTTCGCCGTAGATTATGCTACAGGTTATACAACCTCTTTTGACAATACCTATTCGGTATATAACCCTAAATGGGCAAACTATAATGGAAAAGACGTTATTGCAGGTTTAGCCAAGGAAGGTAATGATAAAAAGTCAGGAGTTCAAAATGTTGACAAAAGTGCTGATACTCAAACAATGGTGTTTTCAGGGCAGTTTGACTATATAAATACTTTTGCAGATAATCATAACCTCTCGGCTATGCTAATAGCTTCGGGCTACCAGCAAACCGTATCTTCTGAATATCATAAAATATCAAATGTAAACTTAGCATTACAAGTTGGTTATAATTATCAAAAGAAATATTATGCCGATTTTGGATCAGCCGTAATACACTCAGCAAAGTTAGCCGAAGGACACCGTAATGCATTTTCACCATCTCTTACATTAGGTTGGAGGATGAGCAATGAAAATTTCCTATCCGGATCGTCTGTTGTAGATGATTTAATGTTGAGTGTTTCAGGAAGCGTCTTACATCAAGATATTGATATCGAAGATTATTATATGTATAAGTCGGCTTGGAGACAGGATTATGGTTGGAGTTGGTATGACGGTAGTTTGGAAAAATATACAATGTCTCTCCGTGGAAATAATGATGATCTTACATTTATTAAACGCAAAGAAATATCAGCGAATCTAAGAACTTCTTTGTGGAAGAAAATGATAACTGCAGATCTGTCATTCTTCATGAATTCTATGGAAGGACTTATTGTAAGTCCTAGCCCAAATTTCCCTAGTTACTTGTCTACAGCTTATCCAAAAGCTTCATTTGTTCCATATATGAATTATAATAACAATAAACGCACAGGATTTGACTTTAGTGTTAATTTGAATAAAAAAATTGAAGAGGTTAATTTTTCTCTAGGTGTATCGGGTACTTACTACGATACAAAAGCCACCAAGCGTAGCGAAATAGATGTCGAAGATTATCGAAAATCTCAAGGTAAACCTATAGATGCTATTATGGGGCTACAAAGTGCTGGTTTTTTTAAGGATAATGCTGATATTGCTAATTCTCCTGAACAACAATTGGGTGGTACATTAAAACCTGGAGATATTAAGTATGTAGATCAAAATGGAGATGGTGTTATCGATGAGAAGGATGTCATATATTTAGGCAAAGCTGGTTGGTATGGTGCGCCATTTACTTTGGGCATAAATATGACACTTAAATGGTCTGATTTTACATTCTTTGCTTTAGGAACAGGCAGCTTTGGCGCTAATGGTATGAAAAATAGTTCTTATTATTGGGTTTCTGGAGATGGTAAGTATTCCGCAGTCGTTCGCGACCGATGGACGGAAGAAACAAAAGAAACTGCAACTTACCCTCGTTTAACGACTACAAGTGGAAGTAATAATTTCCGTTCGTCTGACTTCTGGATCTATAAATCTAATCGTTTTGATTTGGCCAAAGTGCAGGTTACATACGACTTGCCTAAGCATATATTGAAAAATAGTTTTATCAGAGAGCTTTCCGCATATGTAAGCGGTGCTAACCTGCTAACAATATCCAAGGAACGTAAACACATGGAAATGAATGTAGGTAGTTCTCCACAAACCAGATTTTATAATATAGGTATAAAAGCTGCATTTTAATAAAAAAATAACAGTATGAAAGCAATAAATAATATAACAAAATTTCTGGTCATTATCTTGCTCTTCTTAACATCTTGTGATGATCTGTTTTCTCCTGCTTTAGAGAACAATAGAGAGTTAGATGATATGTATAATGAACCGGGATATGCACAAGGAATATTAGGATACGCTTATTCCATGCTTCCCTATCAGACTAAATCTGAAACAGACATTGCGACAGATGATGCAGTGACTAACGATAAAGCTAGTAGCTATTTAAGCATGGCAACAGGATCGTGGACAGCTAGTAACGATCCTATGTCTAAGTGGCAGAACTGTAGAGCTGCTATCCAATATCTCAACATTTTTTTAGAAAATGCCGACAAAGTTGCATGGGCAAAAGATCCGAATGTACATATCATGTATTGCGATCGCCTTAAAGGCGAAGCGTATGGATTGCGTGCGTTGAATATGTACTATCTCTTGATGGCTCATGGAGGCTGGACTGAAGATGGAAAACTATTGGGGATACCTAATGTAACTACTGTAGATAATATGAGTACAGATTTCAATGTGCCAAGAGATACATTTCAGGCTTGTATAGATCAAATTTTTAGTGATGTAGAAAAAGCGACAGAATACTTACCTCTTGATTACAATGACATCAGTGATGCTAATATCCCGGCTAAATATAAAGCGATCGGCGTAACTAATGCCAGTGATTATAATCGAGTAAATGGTACTCATATACGAGGTCGCCTTACTGCTCGTATCGCAGAAGCTATTAGGGCACAAGCTGCTTTACTTGCAGCAAGTCCTGCATACAACACGGGTACAACCGTAACATGGGCTAATGCTGCTGATAATGCAGCTATCGTATTGGATCGTATCAATGGCCTAGGTGGAATAGACCCAACGGGATGGACATGGTATATGAACAAAACTGAAATCAACTCATTGGGATCAGGAGCTGTTCCTAAAGAGATTCTATGGAGAGGGGACAAAGATAATAGCACCGAAGATTATGCAATGGGGCTTTCGCAAGAGAAGAGTAATTATCCTCCATCGCTGTATGGAAGTGGACGTATAAATCCAACTCAAAATCTAGTAGATGCATTTCCTATGGCAAGCGGATATCCAATATCTGATCCTGCAAGTGGATATTCTTCTAATGCACCATACACTAACAGAGATCCACGTTTGACAGCATATGTATTGTATAACGAAACTACGTATGGTACAAATTCGAAGAAAATAATTACCGGAACATACGAAGCAGATAATAAAGATGCGTTAAATAATGAAAGTACATCTACACGTACCGGATATTATTTGAAAAAACTATTGCGTGACGATTGTAATCCAGATCCGACATATAATACGGCACAATACCATTATCCCGTACGCATACGATTTACTGAAATATTCTTAGCTTATGCCGAGGCAGCAAATGAAGCTTGGGGGCCAACTAATGGCAACGGACATTCATACAGCGCTTACGACGTAATCAAGGCTATCCGTGCCCGTGCAGGTGTAGGTATTAATGGAGGAGACCCTTATCTAGAAAGCATTAAAAACGATAAAGACAAAATGCGTGAACTGATACGTAATGAGCGTCGTATTGAACTTTGTTTCGAAAACCGACGTTTTTGGGATTTGCGTCGCTGGAAAGCCAATCTGAATGAGGAAGCCAAAGGTATACAGATAGATAAAGTAGGTGGAGCTTTGGTATATAAAGTGATTCCGGTAGAAGAAAGAAACTACAAAGATTATATGTATCATGGACCTGTGCCTTATAGTGAAACTATAAAATGGAGCAACCTACAGCAGAATCAAGGCTGGTAAATGAATAATCAAAAAATATCTAAATATTGAAAAATATGAAACGATTCAAATTATTGCCTGTATTGTTTGCCGGAATTTTGATTGCATCAATGACATCATGCGAAAATCAAGGTGTTGAATTCCCAAACTATGAAGGCGGAACAACTGTTTATTTTGCCTATCAATACCCCGTGCGTACAATCGTATTGGGAGATGATACTTATGATACGACTTTAGATAATGAGCATCGTTGCGAAATATACGCAACAATGGGAGGTGTATATAAAAACCAAAAGAATATCAGCATAGATATTGCTGTCGATAATGGATTATGTGATAACTTATTCTTCGAAGACGGTAGTCCGGTTCAAGCTATGCCATCCAATTACTACACTTTAGCGGGTAGTAAGATTATTCTTGATAAGAAGATTCAAGGATCGGTAGGAGTCCAATTGCAAGATGCATTCTTTTCCGATCCCGACGCTTTGAAAAAAACGTATGTAATTCCATTATTAATGACTAAAGTACAAAATGCAGACAGTATTTTGAGCGGTCGTCACTTGATACAGAACGCACCTCGTACATATTCAGAAGCGTGGGATATTCAGCCTCAAGACTATGTCTTATATGCAATGAAATTTATTAATCCGTGGCATGCAAAATATCTGCGCCGAGGGGTAGATCTTGTAACCGAGAATGGTGCAACTGCAACCAATGTACGTCGTAAACCACATGTCGAAAATGACGAACTTTGTAGTTTAACGACTGCAAGTTTAAAGGTGACTAAGTTTCCGGTTAAAACTACTGTTTCTGATGGTTTAGGAGGTGTACAAACTCTTACATGTGATTTACTCCTAACTTTTAATGATAATAATGAGTGTACTATCTCTACCGATACGCAAGGTTATACCGCTAGTGGCTCAGGTAAATTTGTAAAAAACGGAGAGAAAAATAGTTGGGGTAATAAAGACCGTAATGCTATGTATTTGGAGTACAATATAAACTTCGGATCAAAGCAATATGTGACTAAAGATACTTTGGTGGTACAAACCCGAGGGATCGATTCTGAATTGTTTGTTCCAACTTATAAAACTAATCATTTTTAATTTTACTAAAGATGAGTATGATGAAGTATTATAATAAATTATTGTTGATTATTGTCGCTGTGATGACAATGGTCTCTTGTGTCGATAATTTTGATAGCAACTTTAATGTTGATAAGCCGGCAGATCTCGAGAAATATGAATATCTGAATGAATATGATGTTCTGAAATCGTATGTAGACCGCAAGGCTAATCCAAATTTCAAATTAGGATCGGGCATTACTGTTAGCGATTTTTTGAAGAGAGACATGGTTTATAGTCTTGCCTGTTCCAATTTCGATGAATTAACAGCGGGTAATGCGATGAAATATGGTTCGATTGTAAAAGACGATGGTTCAATGGATTTCTCTCAGGTCGTAAAATTTGTTGATGCTGCTAAAGGTGCAGGTCTTAGTATTTATGGACATACGATATTGTGGCACTCTCAACAAAATAATAAATATCTGAATAATTTGATTGCTGATAAGGAGATTGAAGTAGATCCTAACGATGCAAATAATTGCTTGCATATAAATACAACCGAAGCTAAGGCTAATACATGGGATTGGCAAATTTATTACGAACCGGCAAGCCCATTAACGGTTGGTGTGACATATACATTAAGCATGAGAATTAAGGCCTCTGCGGCGGCCACTGTAGACTTTTGGCCTACAGATGGTAGTAATGTTCTTTATGGTTTATCTCTTGCGGCAAGTAAAGAATGGAGTAATGTTACTATTCAGTTTACACCAAGTCATGCGTTTAACAAACTTCAGTTCTGTTTTGGTAAATTTGGTGGCGATTTGTATTTTGACGATATTACTTTGACAGCAGCTAACTCTACAGATAATGTAGTTAACAATGGCGCCTTTGACAGTAAAGATTTATCAAACTGGGGAAAACCAAGCTGGCATTCCTATTCCTTCAATATTGAAGCACTTGCAGCAGGTCCAGCTAGTTGGTGGAAAAATCTTGTAAGCAATAGCAATTGCGAAGACAATGATGTATCCTGTTTCTATGCTACTGAAGTATCTAATGGCCCTAAAGCGGCTACATTTAGCGCTGCAGGTACAGGTGCCGGTGGTACGGGACGGGCTATTATTGTTCAGTCAGGCGATAATGCTACTCAGGATTGGGACACTCAATTCTTTGTAAAAGTACCTCATGTATTTAAGGAGGGTGAAAAATATCGTTTCAGTATGAAGGTCAAGGCTAGTAGAAATGTTAGTATTGATTCTCAGGCGCATAAAGAGCCGGGCGGTTATTTGCATTACGCTATGGTTGGAAGTCCTGATGTAACTACAGAATGGCAGGAATATACTAATTCAGGTTCTATCAATTCATCACAAGAAGGAATGAGTACTATAGCTTTTAATCTTGCAAAAAATAAGCTGGCAACTACATTCTATTTTGATGATATCGTATTTGAGATAGAAGAATCAGGCAATACCATTCCTTTGACTCCGGAAGAAAAGAAAGAAGTTTTGACCAATGCGATGGAAAATTGGGTAAAAGGTATGATGGAAGCTTGTGGCGGATATGTGAAAGCATGGGATGTAGTGAATGAGCCTCTGGCTGGTGCTGATAAAGATGGCGATGGTTGGTATGATTTACAATCTGTAAATAACGTATCGGCAGAAGACGCTAAGAATAATTTCTATTGGCAAGATTACTTGGGTGATGACTATGTGCGTACAGCTATCCAACTTACCCGAAAATATGGACCTGAAGATATGAAGTTGTTCATCAACGACTACAATCTGGAATCAGACTGGGATGATAATATGAAACTGAAGAGTTTGATAAATTGGATTGAACGTTGGGAGAAAGACGGAACTAAGATTGATGGTATCGGTACTCAAATGCATGTCTCTTATTATCTAAACTCTGCAACACAAAAGAGTAAAGAAGACCATGTCGTGAAGATGTTTGAACTATTAAAAGCTTCAGGAAAACTTATAAAAATATCTGAATTGGATATGGGTATAGTAGATGAGAATGGTAATGAAATTAAGACAGCAAACCTTACTTTCGAGCAACAGCTATTGATGTCTGAGTATTATAAGTTTATTGTGAAAAAATACTTTGAAATTATTCCTGTGAGTCAACAATATGGAATTACTCATTGGAGTCCGACAGACAGTCCTGACGACAGCGGTTGGAGAAAAGGGCAGCCTATTGGGCTATGGAGCTTGAACTATAACCGTAAGCCTGTTTATGCCGGATTTGCGGAAGGTTTGAGTGGTAAATAATAATCTAATGTTTTTTAATGATATGAGATAATATCATGTAGGCTTTTAGGTGATTCGTACTTTTTTTGAGGAGACAGCGAAATCTTTGTATAAAGGTTTCGCTGTTTCTCTTTACTATCAAATGATATTAGAAGTTTTATTTATAGGCAGAACAGATGTATGCATATCTTTTCACAATATTGTGATAGATATAGAGCGGTAGGAGATGAGGTGTCTTTTGTATTTTTATTAGATTAAAGAAGATTAGTTCTCTTGTGTATAAGAAACTGTTTTTAGCTTTTAGAAAAGCTTTTATATTTAATTGTTTATGATTGTTCTATTTGTCTGTTTATAAAAATATAATTAAAGAGAGTTGCATAAACACAGAAGAGGCTGTCCAATAAGACAGCCTCTTGCTTTATTCCTTTATAAAAGTATTCTGTTGTTAAAAAAATATATATAAGTATGTTATTGTTTTACCAAAAGTATATGTAAAATGCAACACAGAGAACTACAACTCCCAGTGATGCGATAACATCCCATTTATTCCAACTCTTGCTAATAAGTTTCTTGTAATCGCTAGAGAAAGTGATAGCATCTATTTGTTGGGCTGTTGGCTTCGGAGTGAAGAACGACACTACTACCATTAGCAACATAATGAATACTAATAACCATATTTCAAAAATAAGCCAATTTGTTTGCCAGAACCAGCTTGTATATTCCCAATACCAGCCGGTCATTGCATCCTTGCCGGTGTTGGTAAATATATTGGTTAATAAGCGTACCATCCCAATGGCGAATCCTACTATCATACCAGCTTCTCCGGCCTTAGGTGTAATTCTTTTAGAAAAAATACCAAGAGCAAATACAGCTACCATAGCAGGTGCGAGTAATGATTGAATACCTTGCAGATAGTCGTAAAGACTACCAAGGCTCATCATAACAGGTATCCAAACAATACCAAGTATCACTACTACAATTGTCGCAATACGACCTACTAAAACATAAGTAGATTCACTCTTATTTTTGAACATAGGCTTATAGAAGTCTTCCGTAAACAATGTTGCGCAAGAATTGAAGAATGCAGCCAAAGAAGCAATTAAAGCTGATATAAAACCTATAGTAACAATTCCCTTCACACCCGCAGGCAATACAAATTTAACCATTGAACCGAACGCAGTGTCCGGATCATCCAATGTAAATCCGCTATCGGGACGTGCAGCCAATGCCGCTGCTACCATACCCGGTATTAGGAACATAAACACAGGCAACAATTTGAAATAACCAGCAGCAATAGTACCTCTACGAGCACGTTTCATCACTACATCGTTGTCTTCGCCCTTGCGTTGTCCAAGTACACGTTGAACGATATGCTGGTCGGTACACCAATACCAGAAACCTATTATTGAAGCTCCGATAAATACCCAAAAGCCGGGGTAATCATCATATAACGGATCACCGGTATTGAAGTGAAACATGTGGTTTGTACCGTATGCAACACCATCTTCTCCTACATTCAATGTTTTTGCATAGTCGATCATCGCTGTCCAACCCTCAGGGATGCTACCTCCTCCAAGAGCAGATAATCCTAGGAAAAGCACAAGGAATGAACCTATAATAAGTATCGGTGTTTGGATTGCAGATAGAGTCATAACTCCTTTCATACCACCGAGAACAGTAAAAATACCTGTTAGTACTATCAAGCCGATAGCCCCATACCAGAAAGGCAGACCTAGAAGGCTTTCCATAAAGATACCTCCTGTAAATGCGGTTACACTCACTTTGGTAAGTACATAGGCTATAAGAGTGATGATAGACAACCAAGAACCTGTAGCAGGTGTATAACGGTATTTTAGGAAGTCGGGCATTGTAATTATTTTGCCCATCTTGTTGTTCATCAGTTGATAGAATGGTACGAATAACCAACCTAGAATAAGTATCATCCAGCCTTGCATCTCCCAGTGTGCCATACCCACTCCGGCTTTAGCACCTGTTCCGGCAAGTCCTACAAGGTGCTCCGATCCGATGTTTGCTGCAAAGATAGCAGCACCTATTATGTACCATGGTTCGCCTTTTCCGAACAGATAGTCTTCGCTACTGGCACCTTGTTGCAGGCGTTTGTCTTTTTGTATCGAACGCCAGACAGCCCATGTTACTGCCAATATCCCAACTGCAATAATCACCCAGTCGAGCCAAATAAATTCGTGTGAATTCCAGTTCATAGTATGATATTATGTTTAAGAGAATAATTCTGTTTCAGTAAATTTTCCTAGTTTTTGATATTTTGCATATATCTGCATATATACCTCGTGTTTCTCCATATTAGGTTTGTATTCGTGAGCAAAACCTTGTCCCATCGCTTTCTGAGCAGCTTTAATGTCAGGGTGGACTCCAGCTGCAACAGAAGCAAACATTGCTGCACCAAATGCGCATGCTTGTTCTGATTTAGCAACTTTTATAGGCATTGCCAATACGTCTGCCAATGTTTGCATAACCAATGGCGATTTCAGGGAGATACCCCCTATACCAATTACGCTATTGATTTCAATTCCGTTTTCGAGAAAGCGATCTACAATTGCTTTCGATCCAAAAGCAGTGGCCTCTACCAACGCTTTGAAAATTAGAGGAGCAGAACTGGCTAAATTTAATCCTGTTATTGTTCCTTTTACCATTTGATTGGCATCAGGCGTACGACGTCCGTTCATCCAATCGATTGCTAAAATAGAACTTTCTGATACGGGAATTTTTTCAGCTTCTTTAGATAGGGTAGGGATTATCTTGTCAAGAGTTTCGTCTATTAGTTTTTGCTTTGTTTCCTGATCTATTAGTGCCGAGTCTTTTAGTATATTCTCCAAAGGCCAAGCCAATACAGATTTGAACCAGGCATAAATATCACCAAAACCAGATTGTCCGGCTTCTAGACCTACCATTCCCGGAATAACAGATCCATCTACCTGTCCGCAGATACCAGGTATTAGTTTTCCGTGCATATCTTCATATGGAGCAATCATTATATCGCAAGTAGAGGTTCCGATAACACGAACAAATGCCTTCGGTTCTATTTCGGCACCTACTGCTCCCATATGACAGTCAAACGCTCCTACACCAACAGCTACATTTGTTGTTAATCCAAGCCTGCCAGCCCATTCTTCTGTTAGGTTTCCTACTTTAACTTCGCTGGTGTATGTATCGTGAAATAGTCTTTCTCTATACCCTTTCAGTTCGGGTGCTATTTCTACAAGAAAATCTTCTGTTGGCAAGCCGTCCCATTCTTTCAGCCACATGGCTTTGTGCCCTGCAGCACAACGTCCTCTTATTATATCTGATGGTTTTGTTGTGCCTGTAATTAGTGCGGGCATCCAATCACAATGCTCTATCCAACTGTAAGCTTCTCCGGCTACGGCTTTATCTTCTTTCAGAACATGTGCCACTTTTGCCCAAACCCATTCGCTGGAGTATATACCACCTACATAGGCAGTATAGTCGATAGGCCAGCGTTTGGCTACCTCATTTATTTTAGCTGCTTCTTTGATCGCTGTATGATCTTTCCAAAGGACAAACATTGCATTTGAATTTTCTGCAAAATCAGGTCGTAATGCTAACACTTGCCCGTCTTTATCAATCAGGGCAGGAGTAGAGCCTGTAGTATCAAATGACATGCCTACTACTTGCTCTGCTGTACCTGCCGGAGACTTACTCAGAGCCTCCTTTACGGATTCTTCTAAAGCTTCTATATAATCGAGAGGGTGTTGTCTGTATTGGTTTTTTTGAGGATCACAGTATTTCCCCTGTATCCATCTTTTATAATATTTGACTGATGATGCAATTTCCTTTCCTGTTTCAGCTTCTATGATTACTGCTCGGCAAGAGTCAGAACCGTAATCAAGTCCTATTGTATATTTCATATATTTTATTTTTCATAAATAGTATGAAATTCACATTGCATTATAGTTGACAACTATAGTATATGTTCCTTTCATAAGGTAGTTAACTTTTTAATGATAAAATAAGTATAGGGAATATCACTACTCCCCATACTTGAAACAATCTAACTCAGCTTAACGCTGTATTTAATAAGTAGTATACTTCATTTACTTTCAACTCAAACTTAAAGTTATTTATGGTTGTATTCTTGTCTATAGTCACCAGTTCTATACCAGCTATATCTGCATAGTCTTCCAGCATTTCGGTAGTGACAGAATATGAGAAGCTTGAGTGATGAGTCCCACCTGCCAATATCCATGCAGCGGCACCAATTTCTAGGTTAGGCATTGGCTTCCACAATGCACATGCTACAGGCAATTTCGGTAGTGGTTTCGGTTCTTCTACTACTACTTCATTTACAATCATACGGAAGCGATTACCCATGTCTACAATTGTAGCTGCAACACCTTCACCCTTATGTGCTTGAAATACGAGGCGCGAACAAGTGCGAGCATCGCCAATACCAAGGAAATGAACTTCGATGCGAGGTTTTGTCCCGGTTATATCCGGATTGATTTCCAACATGTGCGATTGCAGAATAGTACTGTTCTCTCCATCGAAATTGAGCGTATAGTCTTCAAGGAATGATTGACCGCCGGGCAGTCCTTTTCCCATTACCCACATTGTACGGACAAGGGCAGCCGTTTTCCAGTCTCCTTCGGCTCCGAATCCGTAGCCTTCCGCCATGAGGCGTTGAGAAGCAAATCCCATCAATTGTTTCATGCCTTCAAGTTCATTAAAGCTGGTAGTGAATCCCTTCGCTCCCTTTTCTTGAAGAAAACGACGAAGCCCTATTTCCTGTGCTGCTGCATCACGTACAAATTGATGTTTTTCTCCTCCTTTTTTGCAATCAGCAGCAAAGTCATATACTTTTTCGTATTCAGTAATTAATGCATCTATTTCAGTTTCTTTTACGGCTTCTATATACGGAACTAATGTTGCGATAGGTGCATTGTCTACATGATAACCCAAACGCATTTCGGCTTCTACCTTATCTCCATCTGTTACAGCGACGTTGTTCATATTGTCTCCGAAACGAATGATAAGCATATCCTGAGCATCTGCCCATCCTGCACATACACGCATCCAAGAAGCTAGTTTAGCCTGTACCTTTTCATCAGACCAATGTCCGACAATTACTTTTCTGTTTTTGCGCATACGGCTTACCATATGCCCAAATTCACGGTCGCCATGTGCTGACTGATTTAGATTCATGAAATCCATATCGATTTCATTCCAAGGAATTTCTTTGTTGAATTGGGTGTGAAAATGTAGCAGAGGTTTCTTGTAATTCTTTAATCCCTGTATCCACATTTTTGCAGGAGAAAAAGTGTGCATCCATGTTATTACTCCAATACATTTATTGTCAGAATTAGCATCAGAAAAAGCCTTTGTTATTTCTTTAGATGAATTGACAGTTCCTTTATAAACAACTTTGATAGGTAGTTTGCCTGAGTCGTTCAAACTTTTTACCATTTGAGTAGAGTGTGAATCCACAGCAACAACAGCATCGCCTCCATATAATAATTGCGCTCCTGTAACAAACCAAATTTCTAAATCTTTAAAATCCATGATATTATTAATTGTTAATGAATTGTTAATTAAGTTCCAACATTACAACCGATTTGGATGGTAATGTTATCGATATTTTGTCTTTTGATAATTTCGCTCCTGTAAATGCTTTCACAGAAACAACATCGGGAGTGTCGAAGGAATTGTAGTCATTTATTTTGCCAGATGTCAATACTTGTCCCGAAACGTTTTTAACTTCTATTCCCCGCAAATCGGCATCTATACTTTGTTCTTTGTTGGGATCTATATTTACCAATGTAATATGAACTTTTCCTGAAGCGTCTTTTGATGCTGATACACTGATGGCATCAATTTTTTTCCCATTCAGCTCGTATTTAGCAGAAGATAGTGAAATAGGAAGCAAAGTTGCATCTTGATGAACTTTATAAAGATAATAGACCCAATAAGTAGGAGTCAATAACATCTTTTCCTTGTCGGTTAATATTACAGCTTGTAATACATTTATTGTTTGCGCTATGTTAGTCATTTTTACCCGATCGCAATAGCTATTGAATATATTCAAATTGATAGCAGCAATAATCGCGTCGCGCATAGTGTTTTGTTGGTAGAGAAATCCGGGATTGGTTCCAGATTCTACGTTATACCAAGTACCCCACTCGTCGGGGATAAGGGCGACTCTTTTTTGCGGATCGTATCGGTCCATAATGTTTGAATGTCTTTTTAACAAATCATTCATTTTTAGTGTTTTTTCTATAGTCACATAATATTCCGCTTCGTCGAATTGTGTAGCGGAACCTTTGTCTTCCCAGTTCTTAGGAATTGTATAATGGTGCAAAGACAATCCCTGCATTTGACGAGCTGCATTTTTCATCAAAGTTTCTGTCCAATTATAGTCGTCTGAATTAGCGCCTCCGGCAATAAGATAGAGTTTGTTATCGCCATAGTTTCGGCAATAAGTGGAATAACGTTTGTACTGATCTGCATAAAATTCCGCAGTCATATTACCTCCGCAGCCCCAGTTTTCGTTTCCAACTCCCCAGAAAGATACTTTCCAAGGTTTTTCGCGACCATTTTGACGACGCAGGTTTGCCATTGGGCTTTCTCCATCGAAAGTAATATATTCTACCCATTTAGACATTTCTTCCACCGTGCCACTCCCTACGTTTCCACAGATGTAAGGCTCACAGTTCAACTGTTCGCAGAGATCGAGAAATTCGTGCGTGCCAAAACTGTTATCTTCGACAACTCCTCCCCAATGAGTATTAACCATTTTAGGACGTTTATCGCGAGGACCAATCCCGTCCATCCAATGATATTCGTCGGCAAAACAGCCTCCAGGCCAGCGCAAATTAGGAATTTTGATATCGCGTAAAGCTTTTACCACATCGTTGCGGATACCACGCGTGTTGGGAATGGAGGAGTCCTCACCTACCCAATAGCCTCCGTAAATACAATGTCCGAGATGTTCAGAAAAATGTCCATAAACATGTTTGCTGATAACATCTTTCCCCTGATCGGCATTAATAACCAATTTATTTTGGGCTACTGAAATAACAGCGACACCGCTTAGAAATAGTATGGAAAGAATAACTTTTTTCATGGTATAATATTTAAACGTGTGTAACATTTTTATTGTCCGTAATATGCATCAGGACCATGTTTTCTGAAAAAGTGTTTTTTTATAAGCTCATCATTCATCTTTAGTTGCGGGTTGATGCTATATGCCAAATAAGCCATTTTAGCGACTTGTTCCAGTACTACTGCATTGTGAACGGCATTATGCGCATCTTTTCCCCACGAGAAAGGGCCATGATTATTGACAAGAACTCCCGGTGTATAATTCGGATTTAGAGCGGCAAAACGCTCGATAATTACATTACCTGTTTCGAGTTCATATTTGCCTTCAATCTCTTCTTTTGTCATTTGTCTTGTACATGGTATCTCATCTTTAAAGTAATCGGCATGAGTGGTGCCGATATTAGGTATATCACGGCCTGCCTGAGCCCAAGATGTGGCGTAAGTAGAATGAGTATGTACAATTCCCCCTATATTTGGAAAGGCTTTATATAAAGCTATATGGGTTGCAGTATCGGATGAGGGTTTCAATTGTCCCTCTACAATTTTTCCATCTAAATCGAGTACAACCATATCTTCAGCTTTCATCTTTTCATATGATACTCCTGAAGGTTTGATTATTACCAGATTTTTCTCTCTATCGATAGCACTAACATTTCCCCATGTAAATATGACTAATCCATGTTTTACCAGATCCAAATTAGCATCAAATACCTCTTTTTTTAGTGATTCTAGCATGATATTATATATGGTTTAAAAGCTTATTTGAAACATAAGTGTTCACTGTACACTTATGAGTACAATGTTAATAATAAGTGTAAAAATATACACTTATTTTTGATATGTTTTAAAACATATATTAAGTGTTCTTATCTCAAATTTGATCTATTTTCAAAAAGGATGGAAAATAAAACCTCGAATCTTTATTTTATATCTTTCGAAATGAATGCCGAAAGGGAGAATATTGTAGTATATCCTGTTGTTTTGGGTTTTTTATTATTTATGTAGTTTGTGTTTAAGGAAAGGTCTTGTTAGAAATCCAAGATTCAATCTTTTAGTTGATATAGGTTAAAACAAGATTATTATAGAAGTCTATAGAAATAAATGTTATTTGAATTGCTTAAAAATCCTATTTATATTTATGTTGTACTCTTAATTATTTAAATAAAGAGTACATGGTAAAATAACTTTATATTGTCCTTTCTCACCAGCATGTTTACTCTTTTCCTGAATCTCTCCGAGTAAAATATCTACAGCATTTTTACCTATATCTGCAACAGGCATTTTTGCAATGTTAATTTTTGGTGCTAAAATTTTGAATAAAGATACGCCATGTATACATGCCAGTTGAAATTGTCGATTAAAGTCAATTCCTTTGTTATCAAAATAAAGGAAGGCTTCTACTGCTAGAATATGTGTGGTGAAAAAGAAACCATCTACATCAGGTACTTTTTCAAATATATTATCTAATACTTTTACAATTTTATTATCATAATCTTCATATTCTATATTTCCCACAAGTGCTGGATTAAATTTGATACCGGAATCTGACAATGCTTGTTTATAACCCTCATTTCTTTCACCCATTGTAGTAAGATGAGAGTTTGTGGTAATAAGGGCAATGTTTTTGCACCCCATACCTATGAGATGCTTTGTTAATTTGTAGCTACTTTCCTTGTTGTCGATAATTATATAACTTGTTTGCAGTTCAGGAAAATAACGGTCGAATGTTACTAAAGGAAATTTTTCAGATATAAGCCGTTCTATTTCAACTTTCGATCGCTTTGTCGGTGCTATAATTATTCCATCTACTCCCTTCGATTTGAACATTTGTATAACAAGGTCTTCTTTGTTGAAGTCAGATTCGGAACTTGCTATCATCAGAGAATATCCATGCATGTTGGCTTGATTTTCTATTTCTCTGGCTATTGAGGAATAAAAATAATCGGATATGGAAGGCAGAATAAGTCCAATCGTTTTGGTCTGCCCAATATTAAGACTTCGAGCTATTAAATTTGGCTGATAGTTCAATTCTTTTGCACAATTCAGTACAATCTCTTGTGTATTTTTACTTATACCTTTTTTCTCTGCTTGTCCGTTCAGTACCCATGACACTGTGGTTTTAGACAAGTTTAATTTTTCTGCAATATCTTTAAGTGAAACCCTTGTTTTCATATATAATACACAAATTGGTAATTTTCTATATTTAACGGTTAAATATTTAATTTATATGAATGATATATAAGTATATTAGATATTTATATGTGCAATAGTAGGTTTAGTATTATTGCCAACTACATCTACATTATCTTAACTCTGATTAGGTTCGAATATCTATAGATAATTGTTTTAGTATTATTTCGCTTCATCTATACATATAAATACCTATTTATGTATCTAAAAGTATATATAAGGATACCAATTCCTTTTTATCATTCAAATATAATATACTATTTATATTTCTACAAATGTATATTATTTTACTTTCTCGTTAAAATAATAATACTTTATTTTTATCTTATATAAGAATCCTCGCTCTTGTTTCTTTCCTAATCGAATGTATATTAGATTCTATTTTATAATTATAATATATTATTAATGAGATGTTTGTTTGTTATTTTAATGTCTCTATTCTAAATGTTCCATTTTTTAACAATGGTTAATTATGAAAGATATTTGAACTTTTTATTGTGGTTTTTAAAATAAGAATTAAATTTGTATTGTTTAACCGTTTAAGCTGTGTTTAGGTGTCTTTAAATGAGGTTTTGTTATATGTCTGGATCAATTTAAATAACAAATCCCATTTCTTAGGATAGAGGCGGAAGCATGATTACAATGAGAAAAACGATATTTAAATATAAATTTATTAGATTAATCAATACGGAATAACCAAATTAATATACATGAAAATATAATGAAACCATAATTTTATACGTATGTAATAGTTTGTTAATATGTAGTTTCTACTTTTGCAAACAGCTTTATCGAAAGCTTCTTCTATTTTTTTTGAATATTTTACTAAACCGTTAAAGTTATTCGTGATAAAATAATAATAACCATGCATAAATCTAGATTAACCATAACCTTTTTATTATTGACAAGTCTCTTTATTATTCTAGCACAATCATGTGAAACAAAGAAAGTCAAGATTAACAACTTAAGATGTGAGTATATGCACAATCCTATTGGAATTGATGCTGTTTCTCCTCGATTTACATGGAATTATGAAGCAATTTCAGGACATGACTTTAAACAAGGCAGCGTTCAACTTCTACTTTCAAGGAATAAGGAAGCTCTTTCAGAAAAGACTTCTAATGATATATGGCGTTCGGGAATAATCTCTACCAACGAAATGTTCATTACCCCTGATTCCAGTTGTGTGCTTGAACCGCACACTACATATTATTGGCAAGTTATAGTATGGGACAATAATAAAAAGCAGAAGATTGTATCACCTGTCAGTCATTTCGAAACAGCTTTCATGCAACCTTCAGCCTGGCAAGCAAAATGGATATCAGACAATGAGGCTATGGACAGCCCTATTGCACCCATGCTACGTAAATCTTTTGAAATAAATAATAATAAACAAATAGCGAAGGCTAGGTTATATATTAGCGCCGCTGGGTATTATGACGTTTCTATTAATGGGAAGCCTGTTGATTCTTCCGCCTTTCTGGCTCCGGGCTACACCCATTATGATAAACGGAATTTGTATAACATCTATGATGCAACGTCATTGGTACAATCCGGTAAAAATGTTATAACATCTATCTTAGGAAATGGGTTTTACAATGCATTTGCACCTGTGGCAACGTGGAGCTTCGAAAAAGCCCGTTGGCGCAACCGCGCTTCTATGATCAGCGAATTACATATCACTTATAAAGATAATACGAAGGATATTATAATATCAGACTCCACATGGAAAGTTTCTTCGTCGAGCTCTTATGTGCAAAACAATATTTACAGTGGGGACACTTACGATGCGAATAAAGAAATTGAAGGATGGGATAAACCAGCCTTTGACGACTCTATGTGGGCTAATGCAAAAATAATGAATGCTCCGTCTAACCGTCTGGTTGCAGAAACAGAGCCCGTAATAAGGAAAATAAAAAATATAAACCCGATATCACTAAAGTCTTTTGGCGATACTGTTTTTGTCTATGATTTTGGTGTGAATATGACAGGTGGATGTGAACTAAAAATAAAGGGAGAGAAAAATACAAGAGTAGAGATACAATATGGTGAATTACTGAAGCCAAATGGGCGATTAGAGATGCGAAATCTCGACATCTATTATAAGCCTCTTCCGGGATTGGCTTTTCAAACAGATGTACTTATCCTTGATGGCAAGGAGTGTGTCTTTACACCTAGATTTTCATACAAAGGATTCCAATATGTAGAAATCCGTTCAAGTCGTCCCATAAAACTTGATGAAACAAATGTAACAGCACTTAATTTTCATTCTGATTTAAAAGAAGTAGGTCATTTCAGCTGTTCTAATGACCTGCTGAATCAGATATGGAAGGCTGCAAACCGGTCATATTTATCGAATGTGATGAGTATACCTACCGATTGTCCTCAACGAGAAAAAAATGGATGGACAGCGGATGCTCATATTACGATGGATTTGGGATTACTAAATTTCGATGGTATCCGATTCTATGAAAAATGGATCGAAGATATGATTGATAACCAGAATTCAGAAGGTCGTATTTCTGGAATTATACCAAGCTCGGGTTGGGGATATGATGACTGGATTGGTCCTGTATGGGATGCTGCGATGTTTATTGTCCCAATGGCTCTGTACGATTACTACGGAGACAAACAAAGCATAAACAGAATATATAGCACATGCGAGAGATATCTTGCATATTTGGCAACCAGAGAAGATACTGACGGCTGTGTAACCTATGGTATAGGAGACTGGGTACCTTACAAAACTCAAACGCCTACCGACTATACTACTTCGTGCTATTATTATCTGGATAATCTTTATATGGCTAAATTTTCGGAAATACTAGGTTACGATGGATCGATTTATAAAGCAAAAGCGAAAAAGCTTAAGGATTTGATTAATAATAAATACTTTGACTCCCGAAAAAATATATATGCTAACGGATCGCAAACATCATTGGCCATAGCACTTTATTTAGGAATTGTTCCTAATGGTATGGAGCAAAAGGTCGCCGACAATTTATATCAGACGGTAAAGAGAAATAACGGATACCTCGATTTCGGAGTATTGGGAAGCAAGACAGTACTGAGAATGCTATCGAAATATGGCTATGCAGATATGGCTTATCAGATGGCTTCAAAAGAAGATGAACCTTCGTGGGGTGCATGGATAAAGAAAGGTTTTAATACAATGCCCGAAACATGGACTTTGTCTCCCGAATTCAGAGATGCATCTATCAATCACATGTTTTTGGGCGATATCAATGCATGGATGTATAATGTATTAGCTGGTATAAACTTTGATCCTAACAATGCCGGGTTCAAACATATTTTTATACAACCTCATTTTGTAGAAGGTCTGGATTGGGTGAAAGGAGATTACAACTCCGTAAAAGGACTTATACGATCTGAATGGAAGCGGGTAGGAGGTAGCATTCAATTAGAAGTCGAAATTCCAATCAATACAACAGCTACTGTTCTAGTAGGAGATAAGGCGATTTCTATTGAAGGAGGAAAGCATAAATTCAACTTTTAAATACAACCTAAAATAAATCAATGAAAGGAGGAATGACCATGACAGAATAAGCATTGTAAATGCATAAATATTAAAGGCAAATTACATCACTGAAAATAAATTAAATAATCTTTATCAATGAAAAACAAACTTAATTATTATCAAAAGATATTTTTGATAATGTTTATGTCCCTTTTATTCATAAATATTGTACATGCTCAAAACATACTGACAGATGACAATATAAAAGGATCCGTTTTTGACCAGAAAGGAGAGCCAATTATTGGTGCAACAATAATGAACAATACGACGAAGGTTGGTACAGTTACAGACCTTGATGGATTGTTTACTATTGCCGCACAACCCGGTTCAACGCTAGTTGTATCTTACGTGGGTTTTAAACCGAAGACGATTCAGATAGGAACTGAAAAAGAATATAAAATAATTATAGAAGAAAACGCTTCGCTATTGGATGAAGTCGTTGTTATCGGATATGCCACACAGAAGAAAAAACTTGTAACAGGTGCTACATTACAAGTTGACGGAAATAGAATAAAGGAGTTGCATACTCCAAATCCACTGACTGCTTTGCAAAGTATGTCTCCGGGTATGCAAATTACAAAGACATCAGGAGAACCGGGATCATCATACAAAGTCTATATTCGAGGGATGGGTACAATCGGCAATGCAGATCCGCTTTACATTGTGGATGGTGTACCGGGGAATATATCGAACATAAATCCTGCAGATATTAAGTCGATAGATGTATTGAAAGATGCTGCATCTGCTGCAATCTATGGTGCTCGTGCTGCAAACGGCGTGGTGCTTATAACAACACATCGCGGAGAAGGAGAAGATAAAGTACGCGTTGCTTACGATACATATATAGGGATTTCAAATGCACCTGATTACAAATGGTACGTTGATGCAACAACACAGGCGATGTTGGATGACGAATACTCAAAAAACACTTACGGATATGGAATTAATTTTTCTCAGATGGTTCCTAATTGGGATAAAGTTCTTTCAGGAGAATGGAAAGGCACAAATTGGTATAAAGAAATAAAGAATAAAAATGCACCCACACAAAACCATTCGGTTACCATTTCCGGAGGGAGCAAGAAATCATCTTATTTTACTAGCTTTTCTTATTCATCTCAGGAAGGCACTCTGGGGAAACCCGTTCAAACGAAGCAAGATAGATATACTTTTCGTCTCAATGCCGATCAAACGATCTTTTCGGCAAAAGGACGTGACATTGTACGCATGGGGGAGACAATCAATTTTATATATGCCAATAAAGATGGTTCTTTAAGCGGAAGGTCTACCGAAGGACTTGGTGCATTGGGCATGATAATGGGGGGAAGCCCGTTTATGCCTATATATGATGACAATGGAGATTATCATGGGCCGATAGCGTATGCTCCATATGCGCCCAATCCTATTGCATATCTTGTCTATAACAGTAATAACAACAAAAAGAATTACCAATTAAATACAAATGCATTCATAACAATCGAGCCTATTAAAAATTTAGTGTTTCGCTCAAATTTTGGATTAACAATGGATGCCGAAGAAAGCAGGGCTTATATACCTAAATATAATCTGGCACCTGAATATACAAGCCAAGAAACAAAAGTAAGTCAGGATATTTCATTAGGATTTAGTCGTTTGACATTCGAAAATACGTTGAATTATAAATTCTCATTAGACGAAAACAAGCATAACTTTGATGTGTTGGCTGGTACGAGTGCAGAAAAAGGTGGTTTAGGTTCAAGTATTTCGGGTTTCAATACCAATTCTATTTTCGAAGGGTTTAAATATGCTTACCTTATTAATACTCCAAAAGTGAGTGAAACATCCACTCGCTTAGGTGGCTCACCATGGAGTCGATCAGCATTACTTTCATATTTTGGTCGTGTCAATTACGACTTCAAAGAAACCTATATGTTATCTCTTATTGCGCGTTCGGATGGCTCGTCAAACTTCGCTCCGGGAAAACGTTGGGGATTCTTCCCTTCTGTTTCGGCCGGGTGGGTTATTAGTAATGAGTCCTTTATGGAATCTTTTAAGAGTCATCTCAATATGTTTAAACTGAGAGCAAGTTGGGGACAGAACGGAAATCAGGCGATTTCACCATTCCAGTATCTCGCAAAGATGCGTGTAGGAGGTCAGAATTCAGGAGATTATTCAAGTGTAGAATATAGCTATTATTATCCGGGAGTAGATAAAAACAGTTATACAATTGCTTCATACCCGATTAATCTACCCAATACGAATATAACTTGGGAAACCTCAGAGCAGTTAAATGTGGGTTTTGATGCTTTATTGCTCAAGAACAGATTATCATTCAACTTCGACTGGTATCGCAAAACAACCAAAGATTGGCTTGTAGCAGCACCAGTTCTTGGTTCATACGGAGCTAATGCTCCCGATATAAACGGAGGAGATATCAGAAATACCGGTGTGGAACTGGCTGTAGTATGGAGAGATCAGATAAGCGATTTCAGCTATGATATAAATGTCAACTGGGCTTATAATAAAAACAGGGTGACTCGTATCGCTAACCAGGAAGGAATTATTCATGGTAGTGCTCGAACTGTAGGAACATGGAGTCCCGAGTTTTACAGAGCGCAGGTAGGATATCCTATCGGTTACTTCTGGGGATTGAAAACCGATGGCGTATTCCAAAATCAGGATGAGATAGATGCTTATCGCAATTCGAAAGGAGAACTCGTTATGCCAAATGCAGTACCGGGCGACATCAAATATGTAAATCAGAACGACGATGGTGAAATCAACGAGCAAGACCGTGTATTTATTGGTGACCCTAACCCTGATGGAATATTTTCATTTTCATTCGGCGGGGCATGGAGAGGTTTTGATTTCCGCGCTTCGTTCTCGGGTGTATATGGTAACCAGATATACGGAGGACAACATGATCCGATGGATCGTTGGCACGGAGAAGGCACATCTAACAAATGGCCAAGACTGGGACAATCGTCTTATACCAACATTGTTTCCGACCTTTATTTGCAAGATGGTGACTATATCCGCTTGAATGACCTTACTATTGGTTATGATTTTGCAACCTTGCTAAAGAAACAAAATATCTTTTCTCAAGTACGTCTTTATATTACCGGACAGAATCTAATTACTTGGACAAAATACAAAGGGCTTGATCCCGAAATTGGAGCAGGGCCTACAGGATGGATGAGTGGTATAGATTATGGATTTTATCCAAACTCCCGTACATTCTTATTTGGTCTTAATCTCAAATTTTAAAAATCTAAGGCAAAATGAAAAAGATAATTATAATATTAATTTCTGTTTTTACAGTTAGTTGTTCCGATTTTTTGGATACAGATCAATTAACGCAGAAAGATTCATCAAATTACCCTCAAACTCCTGAAGAAGCATATACGTCTCTTATGGGTGTATATAATGCTTTTGGATCACGTGTGGGTGGGGGCGAAACAGAACATTCTTTTATTGTTCTCAACCTCATGGCAGATGATATGCTGGGAGGTGGAGGGAAAGACGACCTCACTTCTCATGCTATCGATTTGTTCAAGCTTACATCAAGAACAATGTACACCGATCTATGGGAATGTACATGGCGTTCGGTTTATCGGGCAAACTTACTGCTTGGTTCTTTGGATAATATAAAGTGGCCAACTACCGAGTCAAGAAACAAAATAGAGGGTCAGGTACTTTTTTTACGCGCTTTTACCTATTTCCGTCTGTGCTCTATGTTTGGACCCGTACAGCTGATTACTACTCCCGAACCTGTAAACCTTCCTCGTGCTTCGGCAGAGGATGTATATGCACAAATGGGGGCCGATCTGAAGCGTGCAATTGAAATATTACCCGCCACTAAATTTCAGGATATTCCTAAAAGCGAGAATGGATTGGCTACGCGTTGGGCTGCTCAGGCTTTAATGGCTCGTATATTTTTATTCTATACTGATTATTACAAGCAACCCCAAATGGGTGATATTACAAAAGAGCAGGTCGTAGCATGGGTTGACGACTGTATAGCTAACAGCGGACATGATTTGATTCCTGACTTCAGAAACTTGTGGCCATATTCGATTGTAATGTCAGGAAAAACAAAATCTGATTACAAGTACGCAGCGGATAACAATTTAAAATGGATAGGGGAAAATGGAGATAATAACGAAACTATGTTTGCTATCAAATGTTCCACTGCTGCTCAAGGAAATAACTACGATCGTAGAAATACTGTAAACTTGCACTTCGGATTCAGAGGTAATCAGGATTTATTGCCTTTTGGGTCAGGCTGGGGAAAAGGACCTGTCAACAGTAAATTCTATAACGAATGGCCTAATAATGATCTACGCAAACGAGGTTCGGTTCTCGATGTGTCTGATGCAACACACGAAGGCGAAGGTTCTACCTCAAAATATAAATGGGGACAAGCTTACCAATGGAATGAAACGGGTTATTGGTCAAAGAAATATATGCCGGTGAATGTGTATGACGACAAAGGAAATATTGTATCGTACAGTTCTATCTTATGGAATATGCCAAACGATCCTCAGTTTAATAGCACTCAGGATATAGTGCTTATCCGTTTTGCTGACCTCCTTTTAATGGGTGCGGAGTTAGGTGGTTCTAAAGCTCAGGAATATATGGATCGGGTACGTAAACGTGTAGACCTTCCATCTGTTCCGGCAACATTGGAAAATATCAAGAATGAGCGTAAATACGAACTAGCATTCGAAGGTATAAGATGGCTCGACGTATTGAGATGGGGAGATGCTGAATCTACTGTTAACGGAATGAACGGCATAACCTTGAAGAATAATAGCCAGAATGCTACCTATAAGATAAAATTCCGTCCCGAAACCGGAGGATTCTTACCTATTCCGGAAGCCGAAATAACTTTGTCTAATGGAGTCTTGACTCAAACACCGGGTTGGAATACCAATGATGCTATGTTGCAACCGGGTGAATAAGAAAGAGAAGAATTATGACTATAATTAAATATCGATTATTAATCTTATTTACCTCAGCCCTATTTCTGGGAAATATAACGGCCCTGTCCGCGAATATTTCTTTGAATGGGAAATGGCAGCTCTCATACTGGAAACAGCCTTCTAAGCCGGTTGTTACTCCACAAGCTATCAATGATATGCAAGTGGAAAAAATAGACGCTTCTGTTCCCGGAAATGTTGAATTAGACTTGATGGCTGCGGGCTTGATTCCTGACCCAATGATAGGTAGTAATGTGAACGCATTACGAAAGTATGAAAACTATCAATGGTGTTACACAAAAACATTCGAAGCTCCATTAGTTCAAGAAGGTCAACGGGTCGAATTGTTTTTTGGAGGAATAGATTGTCTTGCAGATATCTGGCTCAACGGAGAGAAAGTGGGAGAGGCTGCAAATATGTTAATTGAGCATACATATGACGTGACAGATTTTCTCAAAAGAGGAGAAAATACTTTGCAAGTAATTATCCGTTCGGCTGTTATGGAAGCTCAGAAACATACACTCGGTACGATCAGTATTGGTAATTTTCCGGCAGAGGAGGCTGTTTATATGCGAAAGGCTCCGCACATGTATGGATGGGATATTATGCCCCGTTTGGTCAGTGCCGGATTGTGGAGAGATGTTGAACTTCGGGTACTCAATTCTACTCGTCTCAAAGATGTAAATTGGATGACCATCAACATCGATACAACGGCTCATACTGCACGTATTTTTACAGATGTACAGATGGTTATCCCCTTTGATAAGTTTGACAAAGTGAAGGCTCAATTTACCCTTCGTCGTAAAGGAAAAATCGTATATCAGAATTCGCAGATTGTAAGCACTCCGGCTTTTCGTCATATATTCGAACTTAAGAATGTTGATTTTTGGTGGCCTAGGGGCTACGGTGAAGCTGCGCTCTACGATGCAAGTGTGCAATTGATAGATTCGGATGGAAAAGAGCTGGATGTCAACAATTGTAAAATTGGGGTTCGCACTGTAAAGCTGGATATGGATGATATAAATCTCCCCGGAAAACCCGGACAATTTCGATTCATCGTTAATAATGAACCGATCTTTATTCATGGCACTAACTGGGTACCAATGGATGCATTGCATAGCAGAGATAAATCTCACTTGAATACGATGATCAACATGGCCGTAGACATCAACTGCAACATGATTCGCTGTTGGGGTGGTAATGTATATGAAGACACCGACTTTTTTGATCTTTGTGATCAAAATGGAATTCTTGTATGGCAAGATTTCGGTATGGGGTGTACATTTTATCCGCAACGTGATGATTTTGCAAGAATGATTGAAGAGGAGGTTACGTCTGTTGTGCTTAAGTTTCGAAATCATGCTTCTTTGATTCTCTGGTCGGGCAATAATGAGAACGATTTGGCTATGCGTTGGACGCTGCAACCACTGAATATCAATCCAAATAAGGATGTGATAACTCGTGAAGTTATTGCTAGAGTACTCTATGAATTTGATCCCACACGACCTTATATACCAAGTTCTCCATATTACAGTCAAGCAGTATGGGAACATGGCGGTGGTGACGAATTATTACCCGAGAATCATCTCTGGGGGCCACGAGGATACTATAAAGAACCATATTATACAAAGGCAGCCTGTTGCTTTGTTAGCGAAATAGGGTATCATGGATGTCCGAATGTCGAAAGTCTAAACAAAATGATGACTAAGGAAGGTGTTTACCCTTGGACTAAAGACAAAGAATGGAACGATGAGTGGGTTACAAAGTCGACACGTCGGTTCTCTTCTCAAGGAAAAACTTTCGATCGCAACAATCTAATGTTGAATCAGGTGAATTTGCTTTTTGGCGAAATACCAACCAAACTTGACGATTTTGTTTTTGCATCACAGGCAGTGCAGGCCGAGGCTATGAAGTTTTTTGTAGAGTTGTGGCGTGGGCAGAAGTTTAGTCCTAAAACAGGAATAGTGTGGTGGAATCTTCGTGATGGCTGGCCAATAATTTCGGATGCTATCGTAGATTACTACAACTCAAAGAAAATGGCGTATTATTTCATTAAAAATGCACAAACAGACCTTTGTGTACTCATAAATGATCCTGTAGATAATGGCTATCCTTTGATTGTTGCCAATGACACCCGTAATCTGCAAAAGGGACAGGTGATTGTGTCTGACATGGCATCTAATAAAGAAATATACAAAGGAAATTTCGAGGTTTTGGCAAATGGTATGAACAAGATAGCTTCATTACCACTGCAAAAAGGGCAAGGCATACTTCTCATCAAATATAAAGTGGGGCAAAAAGAATATAGCAATCATTATTTATATGGAGAAGCTCCTTTCAATTTGCAGGAATATAAAAAGTTGTTAAAAAAGACAGGATTGTATCCTAGTATTAAATAGGAATATGAAAGATAATTTATTAGGAATTGACATAGGGGGCACTAAATGTGCCATCGTTTACGGGAAAAGAATAGGTTCTGATTTGCAGATAGTTGATAAAACAAAAATAGAAACTACTACAGTTGAAGAAACGATCAGAAATATAATGAGTGAAGCAAAAAGAATGATGGCACGCTTCAATCTTACCGCTCAAACAGTCCGTGCTGTAGGTATTAGCTGTGGCGGACCGCTCGACAGTAAGTCGGGAACGGTAATGTCTCCACCCAATTTGCCGGGCTGGGATAATATACCTATCGTGAAAATCATTGAGGAAGAGCTTGGTGTAAGAGCCGGATTGCAGAATGACGCCAATGCGTGTGCATTAGCCGAGTGGAAGTTCGGTGCCGGGAGGGGAACTCAAAATATGATTTTTCTGACATGTGGTACAGGACTTGGTGCGGGAATAATTCTTAATGGTTCTTTATATTCGGGAACGAACGACAATGCCGGAGAAGTTGGGCATATTCGTTTAACAGATGACGGACCGATAGGGTACGGTAAAGAAGGTTCTTTTGAAGGATATGCCAGTGGTGGCGGAATAGCTCAATTGGCTCGTAGTTTAGCTGCAGAAGAGATAAAAAAAGGAGGCCATGTTTCATGGTGCCCATCTCTCGATGATATGGAAAATATAAATGCGAAGCTTATTGCAGAAGCTGCCGGAGCAGGAGACAAACTTGCCCTGAAGGTGTACGAAACATCAGCTACTTATTTAGGGAAAGGTCTTGCCATGCTAATCGATATTCTAAATCCGGAACTTATAGCTATAGGCAGTATATATGCTCGTAACAAGGATATGATGGAACCTTATGTCTTGGGTCAGATTTCGAAAGAAGCTCTGGAAGGAGCAAGAGATGTTTGCAAGATAGTTCCTGCGGCTCTTGGCGAAAATATTGGAGATTATGCTGCTCTTTCTATAGCTGCCAATCTAATCGATTAAAAACGATATTATGAAAAATTTGATAAGAGAAAGCTCGCAAGCAATATTAAAAGAGGTCGATAGTTTTTGGAACAATCCAGAAACAATAGAAGTCATTGAACGGGCTGCTATATTACTCTCGGATTCATTGAAGAAGGGGTATAAAATTATTAGCTGTGGCAATGGAGGATCTCTTTGCGATGCTACGCATTTTGCAGAAGAATTGACGGGACGCTATCGTAAAAACAGAACGTCTTTACCAGCCATTTCAATAAATGATCCGGCATACATAACATGTGTTGGAAATGATTTTTCGTTCGACGAAATATATTCCCGCTATGTTGAAGGTGTGGGATGCGAAGGGGATGTATTATTGGCTATCAGTACAAGTGGTAACTCTAACAATATAGTGAAGGCAGTTGAAAGTGCCCATCTAAAAAAAATGAAGGTTTTAGCACTAACCTCTACCGGTGATAATCGTCTCTCTGCATTGAGTGATATTGTAATTGTTGCACCGAAAGTTGATTTTTCCGACCGGGTGCAAGAGATACATATTCAAGTAATACATATTTTGATTCAAGCGATAGAAAAACAACTAGGTTTTGAATAATTGGATTTTATAAAAAAGTTAATCAATGAAAACACTGAAATATTTCAAACAAACATTTGTTATTGTGCTTCTTTTTAGCATGATGACTATTTCTAGTGCCTGTTCCAATATAGATGAAGGTTATAACCGTATTCCATCCAATTTTTACCCCACTCAGGTAAAAGAATCTACAGGTGTGAAATTGGTAGGGATAGGAGTCGAACTGGATCCTCACTTCTTCTCACAAAACTTAACCCGTCCAGAAGACGGATCTAAGGCTGAAGATTGGAACATCGTAAAAGAGCGTGTAAAGAAAATGGGTGTCCAAAATTTCCGGGTAATGGTACAACCGCATTGGTGGGAACCACTAAATGATAATGATGACCCGAATGTTGCGGATATGAGCAAGTTTACTTTCGATTCGCAGGAAATGCAATCATTATATAAAGTACTGGAATTAATACAGGAAAATAATGGAGAAGTAACACTTGTACTATGGGGATGTCCTGTAAACATGGATTTGATAGCAGGAACACCAACAGGGAAGCATTTTCTTTGCGATAGCAGACCGAATGCTCCGTGGGTATGCGGAACGGATAAGTATGAAGAATTTGCCGAAAACTTCTCGGTATTGGTCAAATATCTGATCGAGACGAAAGGTTTTACATGTGTAAAAGCAGTAACTCCATTCAATGAGCCTGATAGCCATACCCCCAATTATGGTAGAACGATGTGGCAAGGAGAGCCTGACAGCCATCCCGATCAGTATGCACCTCTGGTAAAGGCTTTGGATGCAAAATTTAAGGCAATGGGACTTAGGGATAAAGTAGAGTTCAATCTATCTGACAATACAGATGGTAGCCCTAACTATTTAAAATCATGTGCAGAAGCTCTACAAGCAGAAACAAATTTACTGAATACTCATACTTATAAGTTTGGATACACTACTTCGAATGCCGATATCGTTAATTGGGAAAAAAATAATGTGACTCTATCGAGCGGGAAGAAACACTTTGTAGGGGAGTTCGGATCTAATCAAACTTCGGGTTCTTCACGTCAGTTAGATATCGATAAGTACGAACGAGGAGTCCTCTTGACTCGTATTGCTATCAACTTACTTAACGGAGGCGCTGCAGGTGTAAGTTACTGGTCGTTGATAGATCAATACTATAGCAGAAATGGAAGTTATTCGGAAATGCAACAACTCGGCCTATGGAAATATGTAAAAAAAGCATATGAGCCTGATCCGGAAATTTATAATGCAATAAAGGAAGACTATGAGGTCAGACCTCATTACTATGCATATAGTCTGTTGACTCGTTTCATCAAAAAAAATGCAGAAGTATTTCCATTAGATTTGAACGAAAATCTTGTTGCCGGAACAGCCATTCTGAATGAAAATAATAAATGGGTTTACATTTTTGCAAATGGCTCGGAGCACAATAAACCTGTAGAAATTATTAATGACAAGTCTCAGGCGAATGGAGAATATGAGGTTTACAAATATGTAGAAGGAAATCTTCCTACCGGGGATAATCTCATTCAATCTATAGAAACTATAAATATTAAGGATAAAACTTCGCTTAGCATTTCGCGCTCTAGTGTCTTAATATTAGTTCAAAAATAAACAGTAATTAAAGCCTAATAAAATGAATAAGTTTAAATTATTAATATTATTGGTTTCGCTAACTTGCTTCTGGAGTTGCGATGATGTGACTGAGTATGATTTATCATTTGGTATATCCGGCGTTGTTATACCTAAATACGAAGAAGGTATTCAAGGAACGGAAGTTAAAATAGAAGGACGGGGTTTTCAGTCTACCGATCACCTGCATTTACGTCCGTTACTGAAACCTCTGGACGGTTCTTTTGATATAGATGTTGAAATAAAAGAGGTTACATCGTCTTATCTCTCATTCTTGTTTCCTCTCAATGCAAAAGAGAGTGGCTATTCCTTAGTTCTTGTCAGAGGCGACAAAGAGATATCACTGGGTAGTATGCAGCAATGGTTACCTAAGGGATGGGTCGCAGATATAAATTTGCGTAATACACTTAAAGTAATCGGGCCTCAGCTATTTGATGCTCAGGATAGTTTGAAGCTTTCTGTAGCAGCCGATTTCGAATTCGAAAATGGAACGTTGAATATTTCGGGTAAAGGAATTACTAATTTGAGTGGTTTAGAGAAATTCCCTAAATTGAAAACTCTTTGGGCTACAGATAATAATCTTGGCAACATTGAACTAGTGGGAATGGATGGTATTGTCAGCATCTTTGCATGGAGTAGCAATATTACAAGTATGAATATACAGTCTAAAACATTGCAAACTTTATACATGGGCAATAATCCTCTCACAGAACTAGACTTGAGCAAATGTCCGGCATTACTAAACATTGTATTGGATAATATCAAATTCCGTAAATTAGATATCAGCAACTGCATGTGTTTTGGTTCGTTCGATAATTTCAAGTTCGACTTCGATACAAATCAGGAATGTCAGTTACTAGTGAGCAATATATGGTTCTGGCACATGGATATGTTCAACAGATCGAGTGCAGTAAGAACAGCAGGTCTTTCGGGAGTGAAGGTGACTACAATAGGTCTTGACAAAGAAGTTGTATTTGATAAAATTAATTGGACTAATGCAGGTACGGCATCCATGCCGGATGCAAATCTGCGTGCCATAATGAAAGGTTATTGTCCTCAGGCTTTCAGTGGAAATGACATCATAATCAGTGAAGCCAGAAATGCTAAATTACCAACCAATCTGGCTAACAAGCTCGATCTTTCGAACAAAAATATTACATCTTTAGATGGTTTGAAATACTTCGATGATGTTTGGTATCTGGTATGTGATAACAATAACATAAGTGAGATTGATATGACAGGCTGGTACAATCTAACAACGATATCAGCGAAAAATGCAGGACTAACTTCTTTCAAAACGAAGGATCAACCATGGTTGAGAGATATAGATCTAAGTAACAATACTTCATTGAAATATATTGACATGCGGGGTATTTCATTACTTAGCAACTATAATATTCGTTTCATTGCTACAGGATGTCCGATAGAGTATCTTGATCTACGTAATGGTTATGCTTGGTCTACATGGGGACAAAGTGGAGATAAGTTGGCATTCGACTTTACAGCCGATACATCTAAATCACGGACGCTGAAAGTAGAAACTGCAGAAAACGGAGGTTGGAGTAGTGTTTGGAACTCAGGTGTAAACCCTGTTCAGAAAGCAATTGAAGCAGGTGTTCGTGTAGAGTACTATAACTGGACAAATGCGGCTACGGGTAACTATGGAGAGTTATTAAAAACGGTCAACTAAAAAGGATTATTAAACACAGTAAGCTATCCCGGATTAGGGTTCGGGGTAGCTTTAATCAAACGAATTTGTAAAGGATGAAAAATAATACTTCCGCCATAAAAATATTATCAGTGATGTTTGGATTTTTCATCATGGGATTTGTAGATATCATAGGGATTTCTACTAATTACGTAAAAAATGACTTTAGTCATCTTACCGATTCCATGGTAAATCTGGTATCACTATCCTGTTTTTTGTGGTTTCTTATCTTATCTATCCCCACCGGGATGCTGATGAATAAAATAGGCCGAAAAAAAACAGTGTTAATTAGTTTTGCATTCCATGTATTAGCTATGTGCTTGCCTCTGGCAACCTATGACTTCACCACTGTTCTAATTATGTTTGGGCTGATAGGGATTGGCAATACATTGTTACAAGTATCGCTCAATCCGCTCGTGGCAGACGTAGTAGGCTCGGGCAAACTAACAGGCACTCTTACTTTAGGTCAATTTGTGAAAGCGATAAGCTCCTTTGTTGGTCCTATTCTCGCAGCGTCGGTAATCGGTACTACACTGGGATGGAGAATGATATTTCCGATATATGCGGCACTTTCTCTTCTTGCTTTTATTTGGTTGAGCTTAACTAAGATAGAAGATAAACGAAATGACACTTCTAATATTTCAATTAAAAATACTCTTGAACTTTTCAAGGATAAGTATATCGTAGCCTTTTTTATCGGAATATTGGTGTTAGTGGGTGTTGATGTAGGAATGAACATGACATTTCCTAAGTTATTGATGGAAAAGGCCGGACTTTCGGTAGAAGATGCAGGTATGGGCAACAGTGTATATTTTCTGTCTCGTACCGTGGGGGCATTCTTAGGGGGTATATTGTTGATGAAGAGCTCCGAGTCGAAGTTCTTTACCTACAGTGTGTGGATAGGATTAGTAGGACTGCTTTTACTGTGCATCAATACGAATGTTTGGATAACGCTGGCTTGTGTTGCAATATTTGGTTTAGGTTATGCCAATTTATTTTCTATCATATTTTCGTTGGCATTAAAACGCATTCCTGAGAAAGCAAACGAAATATCGGCTCTGCTGATTGTCGGAGTTTCGGGTGGTGCTATACTGCCTCCTGTGCTTGGCGTTGTTACCGATATTTTCAAAACGCAGATATCTGCAATTGTTCTCATCGCTGCTATATGGTGTTACTTATTGTGGCTAATAAGCATTGTCAGAAAAACAAGTAAATAAAAACATTGAAACCTATATTAAAGCATTGCAGATTTCTTGTAATAAAATAAAAGTTCTATGATAAAAAATATTTGCAGTAAAGCAATCATCACGTTTCTTATTTTCATCTGTGCGACAATGAGTTCTCGCGGGCAAACTGTTACTAAGATGACCAAAACACCGGTAAATGTAGAAAATCAGATATCAACACTATTTGCCAAAGGTAAAACTCCTCCGTTTTCGTTTGTATACGGTGGTGTTTCTTCAAAAGAATTTATTCGCAAATGGAAACATACTATTGAGAAACAAAAGACAGAAGAATCGGGAGTTGTCAGATATCTTGCTACTTATACCGAAGCCGAGACAGGGCTGAAAGTTGAATGTGAAATAAAAGGATATCCGGCTTTCAAGGCTTTGGAATGGACGATTCATTTCACAAATATGGCTGCTGCCAATTCGAAAAATCTGAAACAGGTAAAAGCCATAGATATGGAGATGGATTATCCTGTCGAAGGCAATTTTAATCTACATTATGCAGATGGTAATCATATATCCAAATACGACTTTCATCCTCGTACGCTTACGTTAAAGCCCGGTGAAAGTAAATTGATGGAGCCAATAAACGGGCGTTCATCCGAAGGCGATTATCTGCCAATATTCAATATCGAATCAGCTTCATCCCAAGGTGTTTTTGTGGGCATCGGGTGGAGTGGTAGCTGGTATGCAGATATCAGCTGTAAAAATCAAAAAAGAATATCCATAGAGTCGGGAATGAAAACGATGGATCTCTACTTGTATGGAAAAGAAAGTATACGCACGCCAAGCATTACACTAATGTACTGGAACGGCGACGACCGAATGGAGGGACACAATCAGTTTCGTCGCTTTGTGCTGAATCATAAGACACATAAAATAAATGGAAAAAATGCTCCTTATCCATTAGCTACAGGCTTTAATTACAAAGACCCTGCTCCTTATACTGAGTATTCGGGTTTGACTGAAGAATACGCAATTGCAATGATGAAACGTTACAAGCAATTCAACATTATGCCTGAAGTATTCTGGTTAGATGCCGGATGGAATACCGGAGCTGCAGACTGGGAAAAGGGTAAAAGTTGGGCTAACACAGTTGGTAACTGGACGGTAGATACAACACGCTTTCCTCGTGGATTAAAGCCGATCTCGGAAGAAGCACATAAGCTAGGAGCAAAATTTATGGTGTGGTTCGAACCCGAACGAATAATCAGAGGTACACAATGGGCTGTAGAGCACCCCGAATGGATGCTGGATATCCCGGAACATAACGATGATACCTATCTCATGTTTGATCTCGGAAACACTGACGCTTGCGACTGGCTGTGTAAATATATCGGAGATATGATAGAAGAAAACGGAGTTGATCATTATCGTCAGGATTTTAATATGCATCCCGATATTTATTGGGCTGCGAACGAAGAAGAAGGACGAGTAGGGATGAAAGAAATACGCCACATCGAAAATTTGTATAAGTTTTGGGACTATCTGCTCAAGCGTTTCCCTAATTTGTTTATAGATAATTGTGCCAGTGGAGGAAAACGGATCGATATGGAAACTATTCCTAGGAGTGCACCTCTATGGCGAAGCGATTACTATCATTACGATGATCCTGATGGCTATCAATGCCATACTTATGGATTGAACTTTTTCCTTCCTCTGCATGGTACCGGAATTTTACAGACCGACCCGTATGCGTTCCGTTCAAGTATGAGTACCTGTTTGACCTGCAACTGGAAAATAACAGACAAAAGTTTTTCGATATATGAAATGCAAGCCCGATTAAATGAATTTCAAGATATCCGCCCTTATTATTATGAGGATTATTATCCATTGACGAGGATAGACGATACAACTCTCGATAATATCTGGCTGGCATATCAACTCAACCGACCTTCAGATAACAGCGGGGTTATAATTGCTTTCCGTCGAAAGGCTTGCGAGAAAAATACTATTGAAGTGAAACTCTCCGGCATCAAACCCGAAAAGAAATATAAAGTAACAGATCTGGACAAAAACGAATCCGTTATTATATCGGGAAGAGAGCTTGCCGATAGATTTGTCTTGACTTTGGATAAGCCAAATCAATCGCTGCTGCTAAAATACAAGGCAGTGGAGTAGGGCAGATATATGTAAAGCAGAATACTTTATCTATAATAATACTAGAATAGCTTTTAACTGATAGTATAGAAAAAGTGACAGAAATAAAAAGTGTAAAAAGGTGTTACTTTTGTCACCTTTTATCAATGATGTTTTGATAATCAATAAATTGATAAAAATATATAATGAAAAAAAACATAGTTTATCTAATCCTACTGTTATTGGGATCTTTGTCTGTCGCAGGGCAGTCGACGGTACAAATAACAGGTAATAAAAATGATATCGGCAAATGGATTTCCGCTAATTTCAGAAAGGGAGTTACTCCTCCATTTTCGTTTGTATATAACGGAAAACATTCGGGCACATTCATTAAGAATTGGAGCTATAGTGTGAAAAATATTACGGAAAGTGACCCTTCTGTTATTAAGCGTATCTATTCTTACAAAGACCCGGTGTCGGGACTCACTGTAGAATGCGAAGTAAAAGGCTTCAATGCTTATAACGCCGTAGAATGGGTGCTTCGTTTTGTGAATACAGGAAATAAGAATACTCCCGAGATCTCATCGGTGAATGCCTCTGATATTACATTCACATATCAAGAGGGCGGAGACTTGAAAATGCATTACGCGGACGGTAGCCATGTGTCAAAAGAAGACTTTCATCAAAGGCTAAAAGTGATGCAGCCTCACGACAGTCTGTATATGGAGCCATACGGAGGGCGTTCTTCTCAGAATGCTTTTCCGTTCTTTAATATGCAAGCACCCAAAGGGCAGGGAGGCGTATTGGCAGCCATAGGATGGACTGGAACATGGTTTGCCAAAGTGAAGACAGAGACGAGCAAGAGTACAAATCTGAAATCGGGTATGGTAAATCTTAAAACATACCTTTATCCAAAAGAGAGTATCCGCACACCAAAAGTATGCTTATTGTTTTGGAACGGTGAGAACCGCTTTGTAGGACACAACGCCTTCCGGCGACTTGTTCTCGAACATTATACATGGAAACAGAATGGTAAGCCTACGGTATATCCCGTATCTACCAGCTTCAATTATGGAGATCCTGCGCCATGTAATGAATATACATGCATGACAGAGGATTATGCTATCGCTCTTATCAAGCGCTATGCACAATATAAACTGGTATCTGATGTTTTCTGGCTTGATGCAGGGTGGTATATTAAAGCTGCAGATGTTGCCGGTAAAAAAAACTGGGCTAATACTGTCGGTAATTGGACTATCGATCCTGAAAGATTTCCTCGTGGATTTCGCCCTATAGCGGATGAGGTACACAAACAGGGGGCTAAATTTATGGTATGGTTTGAACCTGAACGAGTAATGAAGAATTCGGATTGGGCGAATCAATATCCCCAATGGATGCTCGATGCAAAAGGATCAGTGAAACAAGAAGAATGGCAGAAAGATGGTGATCATGATGCTGTACTTTTCAATTTGGGAAATGCGGAAGCTTGTAAATGGCTTGGAAAATTTATAGGTGATTTTATGGAAACGAACGGAATAGATTATTATCGTCAGGATTTTAATATCGAACCGGCCGGCTTCTGGTATAATAATGATGAGGAAGGACGACGTGGTATTTGCGAGATACGCTACATCGAGGGTCTTTATAAATTCTGGGAATATTTATTGAATAGGTTCCCGAATACAATAATCGATAATTGTGCAAGTGGCGGACGTCGTATCGACTTGGAAAGTATATCCAGAAGTGCCGCATTGTGGCGTACAGACTATAATTATGGCGAACCTAACGGATCTCAATGTCATACTTACGGACTCGAACTCTATTTACCTCTACATGGTACAGGTATTCAGCAGGCTGACTCCTATACCTTCCGCTCAGGATTGGGAACATCTGTTATTTATAACTGGAAAGTAACAGAAGGAAACTACAATGTAGTTGATATGCGCAACAAACAGGCTGAGTTTAACGAAGTACGTCCTTACTTTTATGAAGATTATTATCCATTAAGCGGATCGGGTGATGTGGACATTACAGCCGATAATATATGGATGGTATATCAATTATACCGTCCGTCCGATGACAGCGGCTATATCGTTGGATTTCGTAGAGCTAATTCTCCCGACCAAACTTATCTGGTAAAGCTGCAAGGATTAAAGTTGGATAGAGAATATACATTAACAAATAAAGATACAGGAGCTGTCCTTGTGAAAAAGGGAAGTGAACTTGCCAAAGGGTTTGAAATTACTTTGGATCAACCTCGCTCCAGTCTTTTAATGAAGATTCAAATAAAGCCTTAATATTTATTGCAAAAGATAGTACCGGAATAATTGTTATTTAATAATGATTCATGATGGTACTATCTTTTTATTTCTAATTAAAGAATACTACTATGTATAAGAAGTTCTCTCCAATATGTAAAATGCTATTAATCTCTTTATTGCCCTTTTTTTTCTTATCGAATACTTATTGTTCAAAGTCAATTAAACCTGATACCGGTAAAGAAGAAAAAAGGAAAACAATCGAGCTTACTCTGCTACAGCTTAATATTTGGGTAGAATGTACCAAAGTGCCCAATGCGTTTCAGGGACTAATAGATCAGATAGCAGGATTGAAGCCCGATGTCGCCACATTCTGTGAATTGTATAAAGGGGAGGGAGATAATCCAGTTATGCCTCAATTGATAGACGCGTTAAAAAAACAAGGGCTTAATTATTACAGTGCGCGTATAGATGGTAGAGCTATTATAAGCAAATATCCGATTGTAGAACAGCAACGGATCAACAAATGGCAGTTTAAGGCTGTGCTGAATGTAGACGGTAAACGTGTTGCGGTTTATCCCGCCCATTCCGAATATAGATACTACACTTGCTACTACCCGAGAGGTTATAACGATGGCAGTAAAGACTGGAATAAATTAAACTCGCCTATTACTGATGTGGCTACAATATTGAAAGTATGTAACCTTTCGGGACGTATAGAGTCAGCTCAAGAGTTTATAAATGATGCTAAAACCGAAATGAGCAAAGGAGGGTTAGTTATTTATGCCGGAGATTTCAACGAACCGTCTCATCTCGATTGGCAAGCCGAAACAGCTAATTTATTCGATCATAATGGATGCGTGGTAAATTGGGGTGTATCGTCTTTATTATATGAGAATGGATTTAAAGATGCATACCGAGAGACATATCCCGATGTCGTAAAATACCCCGGATTTACATTTCCCGCTAACAATAAAGATGTTTCCCCGAATGCTATTACTTGGACTCCAGATGCAGATGAGCGGGAACGTATTGATTTTGTATACTATTATCCGGATAAACGGTTGACGGTAAAAAGAGCAGCGTTACTTGGACCAAAAGGCTATATAGTAAGGGGAAAGAGAAATGAGGATAAAACAAAAGATCGGGTTATTAAACCATTCAAGGATGTTTGGCCGACTGACCACAAAGGGGTTTTTATTACTTTCGAAATAAAATAGACTTTAATATTTATACACAGTCTAATACCTATTAAGTGTTTTTTTCCACATAAGAGAAAAAGATAATCCAGAGTAACATTGATTTGAGTATATGCGCTTTTATCTTCTTCAGGGCTACCGAAATATGTTTTTCCACCATCTTTTGGGATATACCTTCTTGCTCTGCAATTTGAGTGTAGCTCATACGGCTATAGCGACTGAGTTTAAATACAGTTTTGCATTTTGGAGTTAGACTTTCAATGGCTGTTTCTATACTTTTTTCAAATTCAGTCCTGTCTACGCAATCGTATGCTTCATCCAGTTCTTTTTCTTCAGATATCCATTTGGCGAGCAACTCTTCGTGAAGTTTTATATCTCTAAAATAGTTTAATATACGGTTACGGGCAGCGGTATAAAGGTATGCTTTTATATCATCTATTTGCAGCAATTCTCTATTTACCCATAAGCTACAAAATACATCTTGGGCAATATCTTTGATAACATGCTCATCTTTAGTATAAAGATTTAGGAAATAACATACTGGTTCATAATATGTGTTGAATATTTCCTCAAACTCAGACTCTATATAACTACGCATATCTTATATTCTTATTTGTAGAAGGAGTCACTATTCTTTCTGATAAATACGTACATAATCAATATCGAAGTAATGCGGAAACAACGTATTGTCTACACCTTTTATACCACCTAATCCTCCGCCTATGGCAAGGTTAAGCAATAAGTGAAATGGTTGATCGAAAGGCCATGCGTCTATTCCCTCTTGTTTGTTGAATGTAAAATAATGAATACCATCGATATACGATCTGATCTGATGCTCGTTCCATTCCATAGTATAAACATGAAACCTATCGGTAACTAGCGGAGCGTGAATTGATTTTCCTACCTGTGTACCTTTCGTATGGTTATATGTTTCGGTATGAACTGTAGAAAACACACTGTCTGGTGAAAAACCTACATGTTCCATAATGTCTATTTCACCACATCTGGGCCAACCACCGTATTTACTCTCTGTAGGCAACATCCATATTGCAGGCCAACTACCTTTACCTGTCGGTAGTTTTGCACTTACTTCTACCTTTCCGTATAGCCAATCTCCTTTCCCTTTTGTCCTTAGTCTTGCAGAAGTATATTGTTTACCATTAGACTCTTCTTTCACGGCAGTGATTCTTAATACACCGTTACATACACGAGCATTGTTTATATTTCTGTCGGTATACCATTGTAACTCGTTGTTTCCCCAGCCATATGAGTTTCCATGTGTATCGAAACTCCATTTTGTAGAGTCAGGTAGACCTCTATATTCAAACTCATCAGACCATACTAATTTCCAGTCACCGCTTTGAGAGGATAACGATTTGGGTAAAATAAATAAAATTAAGGCGATTAAGATTATTCCTTTTTGGATATAATGATTCATTTCTTTAATTTTTTAGTTATACTTCCTTTCTCCACTATAAGATTTTTTACTCGTCGTACTAAATCTTTTTTTTAGCGAATATATGTATCTCTATGGTTTCCTTTATCACAATCTTCTTTAGTCTCGTTTGATAACTATAAGAAAACCATAGAGCACATAATAATTATAGATGAAGATACAAAAACAAGCTGGATAATTGATAAAGTTTATAACAATTGCATGTTATTTAAGCAACCACATCAATTTATTGATTTCGTCATAGCCTTCGTACTGTTTATCCAGTGCTATTTTTAAATTATCACGATTGTAATTTGTTTCTGAACTTGGATACAACCAACGCATAGGTAATCCGTTTTTATTATTCTCATTCAAACTTGTTTCAGGGTTGATAGGGAAGTCAGGATAGTTATTACGTCTGTATTCAAAGAAACTACTTTGAGCTTCTTGCATAAAGTTAAGAATGTAGCGTTGCATCCATATCTGTTTCAATTGCTCGTTGGTAGAGCCTTTGAATTCTGCGTCACCAGTGAAGTAATTGTCAATATAACTCTGAGTAATGGCTTTACCGTGCGCATATTCAGCCTTAGTCGCCATAATAGAGGCAAGAGCAGATTTTACACCGCTTTCGTAATAAGATTTTGCATCACCTGTTGTTATCCAGCCTCTTACTCTTGCTTCTGCAATGATTAGTTGTTGCTCGGCATAAGTTAATACCATGCGTGGTTCACAAGCATCTTCTTTTAAGTAACGCTTGTTTAATAGCGAATATTTATTGGCGCTATGACCTGCATTCATTGCAGAATAATCCATTGAAACATCAACGCCTATATAGGCTTCTTCGTCCGATTCTGTTTTACCTGCAGCGATAGCTGCTCCTGCAGGTTCTGCAAAGTAGAATAATCTTCTGTCTCCTAAAGATTTCAAATTGTCGATGAGTAAAGAACTTACAATTGTTTTACTGGTAAACAAATCATTGGTACTTGATAGTGGGTGTCTGTTTAGACTTGAATAATTAAGCCCGAAAAATCCTGTTGAGGCTTCCAGTAGGTTGCCACTATTAACGATTTCAGCAAAACGTTTCTTTACTTCCAAAGATGCCACATTCTCTTTTTTGCTCAATGTTATTAAGACTTTTAGTGCGAGTGCATTTGATGCTCTGCGCCATTTAGCAGGATCTCCATTATACGGAGTTGGGTCTCCATCGAAGTTTGTTCCGTTAGCAAAGAATTGATCTGCCTCTTTCAATTCGTTTAAAATACCTTTGAATACATCTTCTTGTGTGTCATAGCTTGGCTTGTAAACACCAGATGCACCTTTATTCGATTCACTATACGGTATATCCCCTAATTCCATTGTTAGTTTGAAAAAGGCAGCGGCGCGAACAAACTTTGCCACACCTTTGTATGAGTTCTCCATCGGACTACCTTGTGCATAGCCTAGCATTTTATCTATGTTGGGAAGTACTGTCAGTATTTCGAAGCTGCTACTTCCTATTGTGTTGTATTGCGTACTCATTTGTCCTTCGTTAGCATAGCCTACATATTTGGATAATGCGTTATCCGAGATCATTACCTTTGCATCTCTTCCATCAAATCGGGCTACACGTAACACTACATTTGTGCATAGCAAAGATGCACTAACCTGAGATGTAGAGTCGGGGTTAGTATTCAAATCGTCGAAATTGCTACATCCTATAAATATTGATAAAAGAAGGATGCTTGCTATAATCGTGAATTTATTTATGGTTTTCATTTCGTTTCAGTTTAAAGTTTTAAAAATCTATTTTCACATTGAATCCAATATAACGCTGAGACGGGTCGCTAAAATTATCTATACCTCCGTCGGGGTCTGAATATTTAAAATCTTTAGCCCATAATAGCATATTTTGCCCTACAGCCGATACTGCAATATCTCTCGCTCTTAGTTTAGCCGATAGTGTTTTTGGAAGATTGTAGGTCAGAGCAATTTCTCGGATTTTGAAGAATGTGGTGCTGTAAGCATCCAACGAAGAAGGAGAACCTCCCCATGCTGTTCCTTTATGTAGATTTTCGATATATGTTTTGTAAGTAACAGCTACATCATTAGCAGCATATTCGCGAGTGTCGCTTGTAATGTTTCCGTATGTATCGTACGTTGCTTTCCCCGATATTACTTTTACTCCTTGCCCTGTATAGTTTTTCGTTCCTGGCTGGGTTGCATCCAGATAACGTTCAGGAACGACTGAGTTAGGATGTGATCCGGCACGCCACATATACATTTCGGTAGTTGTTTGAGCAATACCACCTACACGTCCGTCCATCGTCATTCTGAAGTGCCAATTTTTATACCTTACACTTGTATTCATACCCCAAATCCAATCAGGATCGTAATTCCCAAACTTAGAATCGTATGCAGAATAAAGCGGTAGACCATTGCTATGTATTATATTACCTTGTGGATCTTTTTGATACTCTCTGATTATATAATGATCTACTCTCTCTCCAACTTTTACCCAAGGTTTATCTTGCGAAAATGTTTCATCCAGTTTTGTATAATAGCGGGCATATTTCGACCAATTTAGCGTTACATCCCATTCCCAGTCTTTTGTTTTGATTGGTGTTACAGTAGCCGTAATTTCAAAACCTCTACGTGTGATTTCTTCTCCCGAATTGATATAGTTGCTTTTATAACCAGAGGCTGGGCTTATAGGCGCTTGTACTATAAAGTCGTACATGCGTTTATTATAATATGCGACATCAAGCGAAGCTCTACCTTTGAAAAAATTGAGGGCTGTACCTACTTCGAATGTTGATGTAGACTCTGCTCTTACGCTTGTACTTCTGATAGATGTAGGATATGTAGCCGAACTTAGATTTCCCCAAGCATTTTGTGTAATCGCATAGTCTGAATTAATATCATATATGTTAGCGGGCTTTTTGGAAGTTGTCCATGATCCGCGAAGCTTCCAGAATGATAGCCAATTCATCTCCGGTAGAAGCTCAGAAGCAATAAAGCTACCTGCTACCGATGGATAGAAATAAGAACGTTCTGATTTTGAAAGGGTAGAACTCCAGTCGTTACGCATAGTTGCTTCTATATATGCCATGCTTCGCCACGATGCACCCACACGTCCGAATACACTGTTTACTTGCTTCTTATACAATCTTGAACTAGTAAGTACCGAATTAATAGATGCCTTCAATGAGTAGAATCCCGGTATTGAGAGTCCGCTTTGTGTGCGAGCCTCCATTCCTTCGTCTTGGTTGTAGAAAATAGAACCTCCTACAAATCCGTCGAATCTGAAATCTTTATATGCCTTGTCTGCAGCAAAGATTAGGTCGTTGTTGATGCTGTAACCTCTGCCTACGCCCATATTGAATGAACCTTTTGCTGATTCTCCCCATATCTCTGTCCCATTTTTTATTACGGTTGATGTACCTCCTCCTGTGAACGAACCTTTGGATATGCGTACATCCTGACGGTCACTATAACTGTCGAATCCAGTTCTTAATGTAGCTTTCAACCAAGGAGTAACATCATAGTTGAGAGAAAGCGTCCCGTTAAAAATATCTCTGTTTAATGTATGCAATCTCTCATATCTGTCGAAGTATGGATTGTTATTTGCACTTTCATAACTACTATTTTGCTTCTCGTTTTTTATTAGCCAATAGTCTTTATAGTCTCTGATATCGTAGTCTGGAGCCGACCATACCAATAGACTGTACATAGGATCATATCCGGCATATCCATTGAATCCTAGATTGGGAGAGGTTTGTTTGTTGAATCCTAAGCTCGAAGACAATGTAAACTTATCAACTTTCATTTCTCCACCAAGACTATAGGTATATTTATTGAATAAAGAGTTGGGATATTGACCTTTATTTTGTACCCATGTCGCAGATGCTCGTAAACTACTATTTTTAGTTTGTTGTACAACATTTATATTGTTGTTTAGTATATAGCCCTGTACCAGGAAGTTTTTAAAGTTGTCTTTTCCTCTAGCAGTGTATGGCATTGGCGTCATTGTTTTTGAAATAGGGTCCCATTGTACTACTTCTTGCCCCTCCATCGGTACGCCCCACGAACCATCGCCTGTACGTGCATAGGTATTCGTTGCTGTATTCACAACACGTCCGTAAGTTGATTGCATCTCGGGTATGGCAAGATAACCCGCTGTAAACATAGTTCCACTATTTATAGATACGGATAAGCCTTGTCTTTCCGAACCTTTCTTTGTTGTAATCATGATGGCTCCTCCATCACCTTTAGATCCATAAAGGGCAGAAGCGGTAGAGCCTTTTAATACGTTCATAGACTCTATGTCGTCAGCCGGCAAATCGCGCAATGTCATATTTGTATAAGGAACACCGTCTATAACGATTAACGGGTTTTCGCCACGAAGAGTTATTTCGGGTGCAGCTCCAAATTCGGTACTGTTTAGTACATTCAATCCTGCCACTCTACCAGTCAGTGATGTTCCAACATCTAATGGGCGTACTGTCTGCAAGGCTTGTCCCTGTACTCCTTGTACAGCGTAGCCAAGAGCCTTTTCTTCACGTTTGATACCCAATGCCGTAACTACGACTTCTGAAAGTACTCTTTCATCTTCTATCAGAATAATGTCGAATGCCGATTTTGAACCCACCGTTACGGTATTTGTTTGAAAGCCGATAGATGTAATATTAATTTTTGAGCCTTCGTTTACTGATAGTTCAAACTTTCCGTTGATATCAGTAATTGTACCATTTGTTGTTCCCACTTCTTTTATAGTGGCTCCAATAATAGGTTCATTATTTGAATCTAATACGACTCCTGATATTTTCTTTTGAACATTTTGTTGATGAACCGTAATGGGTTTCAAAACTATTTGGTTGCCTTTTATTTCGTAGCCAACGCTTTTGTTCTTAAAGACTTCTGTCAATACTTCTTGTATAGACGCATTTTGGACATTCAGGATTACTTTTTGCTTGTCGTCAAGATCACTGTTGCTGTATATAAACGAATAGCCGTATTTTTTCTGGATGTCGCTAAATAGCTCTTTGATGGAGATGTTTTTTACACTGATATTAATTGGTTTTTGAGCTAGAATTGCTGAGTGCGCCATTAGACACAAAATGAGTGTAAATAGCAATTTTCTGATTATTGTTTTCATGGTATTAAATAAAATGTTAGTAACTATTTCCCTTTTATTTTTACTGAGTTGTCATATATTTCATATTCTATTGGTGTTATCTTGTTAAATAGGTCGAGAAATTCTCGCAGCGATTCGGTATTCAAAAGGAATGTGTATCTTTTACTTTCATCTAATTGAGAGTAAGAGATATTGACTCCATACCATCGTTCGAGTTTCTTTATTGCAGTATATACTGTTGCATTATGAATGAGCAATTTATTTGCAGTCCAAAGTTTTGCTTCCTCTGTATCTTCGTTTATTATTTCGTATTTCAGATTGTGTTTATTTATGTGTGCTCGTTGAGATGGTGACAGATTAAACATATGCTTGTTCTTTTTTGCATCTAATACTTCTACTTCACCTTCGATGAGGGATATTTCAAAAAAATCATCACCATCGTAATTGGAAACATTAAAGCTTGTGCCGAGTACGCGGATTTTGACCTTACCGATGTCTACAATAAAGGGTTTATCCTGATCATGAGCAACATCGAAAAAAAGTTCTCCATGCGCTTCGATTGATCTGTTCTCGTCATTGTAATCGCTAGCAAAAGATAGTTCTGACTTAGAATTAAGCCATACTTTTGTTCCATCAGCAAGTATTGCTTCAGATTTCTCGCCCCATTGAGTACTTATATGAGTAAAAGACTTGGGCCTGTAAGCATTATTAATCAAATATCCCGATATAGTGAGCAAAGACAGTATTAATACAGCAGTAAGTGCCCACATAGTATACGGAATAGAATGTTTCTTCCTTATGCCTGTGCCTTTTTCGAGATATTGTTTGTAATCTGTTTTATTACAGACTTGCTTCCATACAGCTTCTTTATCAGGAATAACATATGATGGCTGATTTATGTAAATCCATTCTTTCTGTAAGTCAAGAAAGGTATTTAGATTGTTGTCATCAGCAGCAAGCCAGTCTTCAATAAATCGCTTTTCTTGAATATTGCATTCATTTTTGCAATATTTGATCAATATTTCGTAAGGAATCTCCATCTTCTAATGCTTTATACAACTATGACACGTATGTTGAGGGAAACCCTACCTTAGAATGGAAAATATTTTTTGAATTTGTTTAGGGGAGGTGTTTTTTATTTAGAAAATCAATTGTTTCTATTCATATATGGAGTTAGCCTTTTACCCATTTTCTGCTTTTTTAAGATCAGTATCCCGATTATTTTTTATATATTTACGAACCGGAATCATTTATACAAACGCAATAGCATCCTTTTAGCTGTACCTGTGTTTGCTCCGGATATGATTATACAAATATCGTTGTGGCATATTTTACAAACAGATAAGACAAATTTTTGAGTCTTGTCTAGTTTAGCTTAATTATTATTTAAGCTTGTCTCTTTGCCTCTTAACTGATTGTTATTATTCAGCTAGCGACATTTATGTCTCTGCAATATATATTAAATGGCCTACGCTTAGATTATCAATAAGTGTAGCTTAAAAAACTTAACTATAATATGAATAAATCCCGAAATCAACTAAAAACGTTCACATTACACAATTATCAATCTATACCTCAAATAGCCAATATTCCAAAGGAGTTTGTGAAGGATATTGAAGTTGTAGGAAGAGTGCTACCATTCAAAACAAATAATTATGTAATAGATGAATTGATAGATTGGGATAATATCGACACTGATCCGATATTTACATTAAATTTTCCAAGAAAAGGAATGCTTGATAAAAAGCATTATGCTATAGTTGAACAGCTACTAGATGACAATGTCGAAAAATCTATTATTGAAGATAAAATACACAAAATCCGCCTTTCTTTGAACCCAAATCCTGCGGGGCAGGAGCACAATGTACCATCTTTAGGAGAAGTAAAGCTCAAAGGTATTCAACACAAATACCCCGAAACTGTATTGTTCTTTCCCAGCCAGGGACAAACCTGCCATGCTTATTGTACATTTTGTTTTAGGTGGCCTCAATTCTCAGGTATGAGCGAATTGAAATTTGCAATGAAAGAAGTTGATCTGTTACTTAAGTATTTGCGAGTTCATAAAGAGGTTACAGATGTTTTGTTTACGGGTGGAGATCCAATGGTAATGAATGCTGCTATTCTCGGTAGTTACATCAAACCATTATTGACATCCGATTTTGATCATATCCGTTCTATCCGTATTGGAACAAAGTCATTAGCCTACTGGCCATATAGATACCTTACTGATTTTGATAGTGATGATGTTATCCGTTTATTTGAAGAAATTAACAAATCTGGGAAGAACTTATCTATTCAGGCACACTTTAACCATCCAAGAGAGCTTTCTACTGATGCTGTTAAACAAGCGATTTTACGAATAAAGAATACCGGTGCACAGATACGGACGCAATCACCTCTACTAAAGCATATCAATGATAAGCCTGAAATATGGGCGCGGATGTGGCGTAATCAAGTTGATTTGGGCTGTATCCCTTATTATATGTTTATAGCACGAGATACAGGATCAAAGCAATACTTTGAACTTCCACTCGAAAGATGTTGGAATATCTTTCGCCGAGCATATCAGCAAGTGAGTGGTCTGTGCCGGACGGTAAGAGGACCGAGTATGAGTGATCATGCCGGGAAGATACAGGTATTAGGTGTACAGGAAATTAAAGGAGAAAAGCTGTTTGTTCTTCGTTTTATTCAGGGACGTAATCCTAAATGGGTACATATTCCGTTTTTTGCTGAATATGATTCTAAAGCAACTTGGTTTAATCAGCTTAAACCGGCATTCGGTGAAGACAAATTCTTCTTTGAAGAAGACCGTCATAAACTTATCGATACGAAACCGTTTCTGTTTGAGTAATAAATAACGTTATAGAAAAATATAAATTTGATAGCTTAGGCCACCTTATGATGGCTTAAGCTATTCATAAATTTTATTATTTTACTCCTGTTACAGTAATCGAATAAATACCGACATTTCCTTTTTTATATTTATCAATTGTCGATTCATCGAGATGTTCCTGTAAGACATCATCAGGAATGATTACCGTTTTTGTACGTTCTATTTTAATATTAGTAAAATTAGCTTTTTCAATCTCACCTAAATAATCGTCTTTTTGTATGGCACTGGCTATACAGCCTGCATACATAGAAGCATTATCCGTAAACTCTTTTGGAAATAAACCATTTAGCACCACATCGGAAATACAGAAATGGCCTCCATGTTTCAATACCCGATATATTTCTTTAAATATCTTATCCTTTTCAGGTAACAAATTCAAAACACAATTACTGACTACCACATCTATGGAATTATCGGGCAAAGGCATATGTTCTATATCTCCCTCAATAAATTCAACATTGGTATATCCTCTTTTCGTTGCATTCTTTCGCGCTTTCTCTATCATTTGTGGAGAAAAGTCAATGCCGATTACTCTCCCTGTTTCTCCGACTTCTGCTCGGGCTATAAAACAGTCGTTGCCCGCACCTGAGCCCAAATCTAAAACGGTATTACCCTCTTTAATACCTGCATACTCAGTAGGTAATCCACAGCCTACACCCAAATCCGCATCGGCTTCATATCCTTTAAGTCCGCTGTAGTCTTCGCTCATGATTGTAAAGACTTTTTTTGAAGGAGTTGCAGGGTTCGTTCCACAGCAGCAACTTGATTTTAGAGCATTACTATTCAATGCTAGTTCGCTATACCTTTGTTTTACTAAAGCTTTCTTATCTTCGTTCGTGTTCATAATGAAAGTATTGTAGTTATTTTATTTATAGTATTTCTTCTTTAACCAAAAAGCAATGTTCACTAAAAGTATGAGTACAGGTACTTCAACCAATGGCCCGACTACTCCAGCAAAGGCTTGCCCGCTATGTAAGCCGAAGACTCCAATAGCAACTGCAATAGCCAATTCAAAATTATTGCCCGTAGCAGTAAATGCTATCGAAGCATTTTTATCGTAAGATGCTCCCATTAATTTTCCTGCAAAGAAGCTGAGGAAGAACATGACTACGAAATAAATCAATAACGGTATGGCTATACGTATCATATCCAATGGTATTTGTACGATCAGTTCCCCTTTGAGACTAAACATTAATACAATGGTAAATAGTAAGGCGATCAAAGTAATGGGAGAGATTGTCGGGATAAACTTTTCTTTATACCATTGTTCTCCTTTGATTTTAACTAATATCAAACGGCTTAGAATGCCTATCAGAAAAGGAATACCTAAATAAATAGCGACTGTTTCAGCAATGGTTTCTATGGATATATCAACAATTACTCCTTCGAAGCCAAATAACGGAGGTAGCTTTGTTACAAATAACCAAGCATAAAAACTATAAAAGAATACCTGAAAGATACTGTTTAATGCAACCAATCCTGCACCATATTCGGTATTGCCTTCTGCCAAGTCATTCCATACAAGCACCATCGCTATACACCGTGCAAGACCTATCAGAATAACCCCAACCATGTATTCGGGATAATCGTGTAAAAAAAGAATGGCCAGTAAGAACATTAAGACAGGCCCGATAATCCAATTAAGAATTAAGGAAATAGATAATATTTTAATATTGGAAAATACTTTCGGTAGTTGTTTATAATCTACTTTTGCCAGTGGCGGGTACATCATCAGAATAAGACCGATTGCCAAAGGAATGTTTGTTGTACCGTTCGACATAGAATCTATGTAGCTGCTGAAGGTGGGTATAAAATACCCCAATCCTATACCGATAGATATCGCAAGGAAAATCCAAAGCGTTAAGTTTTTATCTAAGAAATTCATCTTCCTTTTACTCATGACCTTTTATTTTATCAATATATAATTCGTAAAATATTTTTTTGATTTCATCCCGTACCCTGATATACTCGGATTGAATAAATTCAGGTGTTCCTGTAGCTTCGGAGGGATCATCAAAACCAATATGTAAGCGGTTCTTTACTTTTCCTAAGAATGTTGGGCAGCTTTCTTTTGCACCTCCGCAAACAGTAATCACATAATCCCACTCATCATTCATGTATTTGTCTACACTATCGGATGTATGGTGCGAAATATCTATTCCTGCGTCATACATGACTTCTATAGCCTTTAGGTTTACTTTTCCGCTAGCTTTTGTCCCTGCCGAGTAGACAGCAAGAGACGGATCGAATGATTGTAAAAAGCCATGTGCCATTTGACTGCGACAACTGTTGCCAGTGCAAAGTATGAGTATTTTCATATTTTATATTTATTAGAAGTTAATCCGTTTGTTGTTCGTGAAAATACGAATATTGCAGGTGAGTTTTTTACTTCGCATTACAATTATCTTCATTGCGAATCTCTATGAAAAATGTTGAAAATAAACCTTTCGCTTTGTTCCAATTCTCCTTGTTGATGCAATATTTTACAGTAGGTAATGTGATTGTTCCTTGAATTAACCCTGCATCTTTTAGTTCGTTTAAATGCTGTGATAGCGTACTTTTGGCAATTGGTAATACCTCGGACATATCGCCATGATAGCAGCATGATTGATTGGCAAGCATTTCAAGGATAGCAATGCGAATAGGGTGTCCCAATGCTTTCGCAAAGCGTGCAAGTTGTTCCTGATCGGCTGTTAATTCTTTTTTTGGCATTGAATTAATATTTTTTATGTTCGCAAATATACGAATAATATTTTAATTCGTATATCTACGAACAATTCTTTTATGCCGATATCAATTTAATTCAGTAATTTTTTAATTTTTGAGTTTTAGAACCCTAAGTCATTGCCAAAAATTGAAAAAATGATGTACCGGGCCATGTCCTTTCCCTATTTTGTATTCTTCGCCGGCTAGTATAGCTTTATTTATATATTCCTTCGCTTTTATTATAGCATCGTTGAGCGAGATACCATGAGCTAGATAAGCCGCTATGGCAGACGAGAAAGTACAGCCTGTACCATGTGTGTTTTGTGTTTTAATTCGCTTAGAACTCAGATGTATAATTTCATCTGTTTCAGCGTTATAAAAAACGTCTACTAACTCATCATTTGTCAAATGTCCGGCTTTTAGAAGTACAGAAACAGATCTGTCAAAAGATAAATCTTTGATAACTAAAGGTAAATCCTCTTGTGTTTGTATTTTTTTTCCTAATAATATCTCCGCTTCGGGTATATTGGGTGTTATTACCCGCACAAAAGGAATAAGCTCATTCTTTAATGTTTCGATGGCTTCATCTTGCAGCAATTTATCGCCTGATGTAGCTACCATAACAGGGTCTAATACAATGTTTTTTATATTGTAATGCGATAATGTTTCTTTTACAGTACGTATAAGTTCAGAGGAATGTAGCATCCCTACTTTGATAGCATCCGCACCAATGTCGTCTAGTACAGATTTGATTTGTCCTGCTACAAATGGAACCGGAATAGGATGCACACCTGTTACACCAATCGTATTTTCGTCTACTACCGCCACTATTGCTGTTGCTCCATAACATCCGCAAGCAGAAAACGTTTTAAGGTCTGCCTGAATGCCGGCTCCTCCACTAGGGTCGCTGCCTGCTATGGATAGCACTCGCTTATATTGTTTTTTCATTTTCCTTTGCTGTTTAAATTATCCACTTTTCTTGTTTATATGCACTATCCCAAAACATCCATTCTAGTTTGGAACACATCACAAATGCATCGGTCATAGCTTGTTTTTGTGATTCGGTACATTGTGCTGCAGCCTCATCGCAAATAGCAATAGCTCTCGATACAGATTCTTCGAAACCATCTCCGCCGTAAGTATTTATCCAACTCTGATATGGATTATATCCTTCAGTTTGATTTTTTAATATGTAATCTCCCACTTTCTTATAAATCCAAAAACAAGGTAAAACAGCCGCTAATGCTACTTCTATAGGAGCATGGGCTAATTGTTTATGTAAGAATGATGTATATAACAAACAGGTAGGAGATGCTTCACTCTTTTCATCTTTTATATCTTGCAGAAAAGATTCATGCAATGCATTTTCTACATTTATACTGTCGCTGGCAAAGTTGACAAACGCAGTAGTATGTTCTGTTTTGTCCAGCTTTGAGGCTATACCTATCAATATCTTTCCGTATTCAGCGAGGTATAAGGCATCTTGTCTGATGTAGAATATAAATCGTTCTTTTGTTAACTTTCCGTTTATTAATTCTTTTATAAATGGTAACTCCAGTATCTTATCATAAACAGGTTTTGCGGAAACCCATGTTTCTTCACTCCACTTCATTTGATTCTTTATTTTTTGATTTAATTATAATTTCTAATAATTCCGATGCTGCTAGTCGAGGATTGTTAGCAGACATAATAGCTGATACGACGGAAATCCCATCTGCTCCGGCACGAATAATATCTTGTGTATTTGATTTATTAATTCCTCCTATACCCACACTCGGATGTTTCGATATTTGAGTTATATCACGTACTCCACTTAAGCCTAAAGCTTGTGCGGTATCGGTCTTGGTTAAAGTTCCGAAAACAGGGGATATACCAATGTAATCTATGTCCAACTTGTTGGCTTCAATAGCATCTTGTATATTCTCTACCGATAGACCAATAATTTTATTTTTGCCTAATATTTTACGTGCTATATGATATGGAATATCTTCTTGACCGATATGCAGTCCTTCAGCATCACAAGCTAGTGCAATATCCAATCTGTCGTTGATTATTAGAGGTACATTATACGGTTTCAGACATTTCTTTAATCTCAAGGCTTGGTCATAAAATTCTTTTGAAGAACATGTTTTTTCTCTCAATTGCACCATCGTTACACCACCTTTTACAGCTTCTTCCACAACAAGTTCTAATGGTCTGTCGAGGGATAATGAACGGTCGGTAACCAAATATAAGGTTAGATCAAAGTCTTTCATAGCCTGATGTTTTTTCTTATCACTTCTTCATTGATATTGAATAATGTATCGAGAAAGTTTACTTGTAAGCTTCCATTCCCTTGCGAGTGTGCAGCGGCAACTTCTCCACATATTCCCATCACCGACATCCCATGTGTAGCAGCTTCGAGCAGATTTTTATTTACTGCAGCAAAAGCTGCAACTATAGCTGTAGCTGTGCATCCCATCCCCGTGACTTTCGCCATCATTGGATTACCGTTTTTTACAGTTTCAACAGTTATGCCATCGGTTATATAATCAGTTTCGCCGCTGATTACAACTATTGCTTTTGTATTACAAGCCAATGTTTTTGCCGAATCTAATGCAGAGTCAGAAGCATTTGTACTATCTACGCCTTTGGTCTGGGCCTGAGTATCTGACAAGGCTATTATTTCCGAAGCATTACCCCGTATAATCGACGGTTTACATTCTTCTATCAATTGTTTAGATACTTTCGAGCGGTATGACGTGGCTCCGGCTCCAACCGGATCAAAGACAATCGGAGTAGATTTATTTAACGCTGTCTTCCCGGCTATAAGCATAGCCTCTACCCACAGAGCCTCTAATGTACCGATATTGATAACCAGTGATGATGCTATATTTGTCATCTTTGCTACTTCGTCCACAGAATGTGCCATTACAGGAGATGCACCTATAGCCAGTAAGGCATTGGCTGTATTGTTCATTACTACATAATTAGTTATATTATGTATAAGCGGTGATTGTTTTCGGATCAGATCCAGATCTCGTATAAGAGATTCGATATTTATCATAATTATTTATTTTATGTATAGATATTTTGTTTTTTTACAATAAAAAAAGCCGCTTCATATCTATGAAACGGCTTGATTAATACTCTATATATAGTATTATTAATATCTTTTATTCATTCCGTTTCCCTACGACGCCAATTACAGCATATCAGGTTCAAGGGTTTAATCTCAGCTCTTATAAAAAGAACACCCCTAACAGAGATAAAACAAATTTACATATAAATATTGACAATAAAGGGTATTCTTGCGACTCATTATGAACTAATCTTTATTTATTTGTTATTTAATGTTATTTATTAAATCTATATAAATTATTTCTTTCAGAATTATTTTCTAATGGAAATTATTTATTATCTTTGTAGCATCATAATATAAGAATAACTAGATATGCAAATTATAAAAAACAATTGGACATACCTTTTAGGTGCTCTCATCGGAGCAATAGGCGGATATATGTATTGGAGGTATATTGGCTGTAGTACCGGTACTTGTCCCATAACTTCATCACCTACTATCAGTACTCTATACGGAGTATTATTGGGTGGTTTATTCGGTGGAATATTTAAAAAGAATAAAGTAAAGAAACAGTAGTAAAATAAATAATATGGCAGGATTTCTTAGCAGATTTTTCGGACTAGAGGATAAGGCTGACTTTAAGGCACTCTTAGAGGATGGTGCTATCCTTTTAGATGTTCGTACAAAAGAAGAGTATAAACAAGGGGCGGCAATCAATTCAATCAATATTTCGTTAGATAGTTTAAGCAGTAATTTATCTAAACTGAAAAAAGATAAACCGATTATTGCTGTATGTGCGAGTGGCATGCGTAGCCGCAGTGCAGTAACACTTCTAAGAAATAAAGGTTTTCAGGAAGTATATAATGGTGGAAGTTGGTTTAATTTTAAATAAATAACAAAATGAATCACATATTGAAGAATTGGGGTTTTGCACGGATCGTTCGTTTGATATTGGGAATACTTATGGCTATCTATTCAATGATTTCGCAAAATTATATATTTCTGGTTTTTGGAGGATGGCTACTTTTTCAGGCAATTATGAATATTTCCTGTTGTGGTTCCGGAGAATGCTATACAGATACTAAGTACAAAGAAAATATTTATGGAGATCAGATAAAAAAATATAAACCGGATTAAAAATGAAATATACAATACTATTTTCATTCGTGGCATTATTGCTTATTTCTTGTAATAACAAGGCAGAAACAAAAAATCAAATAGAAGAAACAATTAAAAAAGAAAATAAAATGACAACAATACATTTAACAAAAGCTGAATTCTTATCAAAAGTTGCTAATTTTGAAACAAATCCTACTGAGTGGAAATATTTGGGGGATAAGCCGGCATTGATCGATTTCTATGCTGACTGGTGTGGCCCTTGTAAGGCTATAGCTCCGGTGTTGGAAGAATTGGCTGCAGAATACGGAGATCGTATATATATTTATGAGATAAATACGGAAACAGAGCCTGAACTTGCAGCTCTCTTCGGAATAAGAAGTATACCATCTTTACTCTTTGTTCCGATGAATGCACAACCTCAGATGGCTGCAGGAGCATTACCCAAGCAGCAATTAAAGGAAGCTATTGATAATCTTTTATTAAAAGAATAACAGTAAATATAAACTTAGACTAAAATGGCAGACAATATAAATAATTCGCAAGTAAAAACATTATGTCAGATCAGAGATGTGTATCGGGCGATTTATGACTTTGAACTAAATTTTCAACAATTATATGATCTTGGACTGAATGAAGGAATGCTGCTATGTTCGCTAAATACTCAAAAATATTCATCAAATGAGTTGGCGAGCGTATTGGGGCTGAGTAATTCGAATACATCAAAAGTGATAAAGTCGGTCGAAAAGAAAGGTCTTATCCGCCGTATTGTAGGTAAGGAAGACAAGCGTCAGATGTATTTTGCTTTGACTGATTTGGGCAAGAAAAAGCTTGAATCGATAAAATGTGCTGAGTTCGACATTCCCGAAACGCTAAAACCTGTAGTCAATTTATAATCGTAGCCTATGAAGACAATTATAAATGTAGAAAATATACAGTGTAGTAGCTGTGTGCGGTCTATAGGCAAAGAAATCGGTATTGTTCCCGGAGTATATGGTGTGAATGTGGATATTGCGAATAAAGCTATTGTTATCGATCACACAGAAGAAATCACAGAAAAAGAACTTCAGGAAAAATTTGAAAATATATATTGATCTATAAAGTAAACAGAGGCAACGGTAAATAACAACTGTTGCTTCTTTCTTTTATATCTTTTGCCCGATAAAGCGTATTACAGAGGCTTTTCCATTATGCCCTATACCTTCTGCCAATTCTACAGTGATCTCTTCCAATAAATCGATTTTTAAAGATTCAAAAATAGATAAAATCTCTTCCTTCGAATACATCATTTCCAGTTGAGGAGGACCTCCCACCAATGGATTTTGTTGCTGGTATTTTACATGCTCTTTGCTAAATCCTTCGATAATAATATACCCTCCAATTTTCAAAAAAGGTAATAATGATCTGTGATATCTTGCTTTTAACTGTTCCGGTAGGTGAACATAGGTAAGAGCGATTACATCATAAGAGTCTACAATATAATTTTCAGAGATGTCTTCGAAATCAATCACTTTGAATGAAATATCCACGCTATTCTTTTGAGCCAAACGCAAGGCTTTTCCTTTAGCTTGCTGGCTTTGGTCGAAAGCATCTACATTCCAACCCCTTGTCGCTGCATATACACCATTTCGTCCCTCTCCATCAGCCGGAAGAAGAATTTTTCCTATTGGAAGCGTATCGAGGATTTGCTTGAAAAATAGATTCGGGGTTTCTCCGTAGCGGTATTTTTCAATATTATAACTTTCGTCCCATTTATTATTCATAGTCATTCATTTTTTGTTAATATGCACTGAAGAAATCCGGTTTTATCGTAAATCCTATTCTTACCTGATTTGTATATTTCTTGTAATTTAGCAACCCTTCTCCATATCCTGCATAATAATCCAAAGTTAAGTATTGATTTGAATTTTTAGATACTCTAAATGATAAAGATGTATGTAAATTAGGGTTTATAACCTTATCTCGAGGGATTATATTAAGGCTAAACCACCATAAATTTTCCTTATCAATATAATTGACCGAAAAAATTCCATATCCTTTGTAGCGCAACAAATCTTTATTATTAACACCATCTACATAGGGTAGATATATTTGAGCTTTAGCCGATAATCGCATATTGTAAAAGTATTTAGCTGACAGATTTATATAGTTCCAACTACGGGAATCTTCTCCTGCTTTACCATTCGATTCGTGTTCCAAAGAAATCATCATTGCCCCTTTCAGTTTGTTGTCTTTTATCACATACCTACCTATGCCTATTCCCGGATTATAATTTGTATCGCTGAAAGGACTTGATTCATCGTAAATATCCCAAAATGATTTCTGAGAATAAGTAATGTATAAGAATGAGTTGAAAGGGAGTACACTTCTGGTAACTCTATGACGAATGCTAAATTGGAAAAATGCATCCGCTGTTTTGCGGGTTACCGATTTATTTAAAGGGATTCCGGTTACCATATAATTATCCTTATACACCGCAAAAGGAGCCTGCTTGTCTAGTACAGACCTTACAAGGTCTTCTGAAACTTCAATCGGTTTATGTTTCAATACATTTATTGACTGCATCTCATTCAGATAGTTATTCCGAAGTGAAATACTATCTACCTGTAAGATCGTATTTTCCTGTGAGTAGACCCTGGGGGTGTGTATAATGAGGATAAACAATACGATTATTATATAAAATATTGCTTTCATATCTAAAAAAGAGAGCAAAAGACGATTTAAGTGTTCGGTTTTGCTCTCTAGTTTAATTAATCAATTTACCGTTTAACATTCAGTTTATCGAGCAGGATTTCTAACGGACAAAATTTAGTGAACGAAGATTGTATAAGATTCACACCAACAAATGCAGGTAAGAACAGCCATCCGATAGAAACAAAATAAGCCAGAGAAATTCCTGTTAGTACCATTGTACCCGCTACTATTCGTATAATATATTCACGTTTCATAATCAAATCAGTTTAGAAAAATTCTCTACATCAAGGATAAATGCATGTACAGGAAAAGGATTTTTTGTCTCAATATTACAACTATCAATTTCTACGATAGCCTTGTCTGCTATTTCTTTTGTTACAAAGCTGAAAAGCATTATCGAATTAGTTTTTGCATTATTTCCATTCGCTGCAAACCAGCCCAAGTTTTCTTCCTTCTTTTTGTATCCGGTGATATTTGTTACACTAAACCGTTTTACTCCGGCATCATGGAGCAGGCTTCCCACCTGCTCCTGATATTCCTTTATACTTAATACAACTAATAGCTTCATAATCATTTTACTTTCTTTTTCAACATTTTGAAATACAATAACGGCACAACAATCAGTGTCAGCACAGTAGAGGTTATTGTTCCACCCATCAAAGAAATTGCCAGACCTTGAAAAATAGGATCGAATAGAATGACGATTGCCCCCAAAACTACGCCTCCGGCAGTCAGTATGATAGGCGTGGTGCGTACAGCTCCGGCTTCAATAACAGCTTGTTTTAATGGAATACCATCTTTGAGCCGTATGTCGATAAAGTCGATAAGCAGTACCGAGTTTCGTACCATAATTCCGGCTAAGGCAATAAATCCAATCATAGACGGGGCACTAAAGTAAGCTCCCATGATCCAGTGGCCGAAAACAATACCAATCAATGATAGAGGTATAGCAGCCAGCTGTACCAACGGCGTTATAAAGTTTTGAAACCATGCCACAATGAGTACATAAATAATAATTAATACAAATAAGAATGCTAATCCTAAATCACGGAACACCTCGTATGTTATTTGCCATTCTCCATCCCACTTTAAGGAAAAGTTGTCTTCATATTTTGGTTGCTTACTATATTCTTCAGATAAAGTGTATCCTTCAGGGAGTTTTACCTGAGATAACTTATCCGACACTTCCGAAATAGGATATATAGGGCTTTCTAAACTTCCTGCAACTTCGGTTAATATGTAAACTACACGTTTTTGATCTTTGCGATGAATGCTCTTTTCTTTTTCTCCTTTAGTGACCTTCACCAAATCGCTAACGGGAATTGCCATACCTTGTTGATTCACAACTTTCATGCTTAATACATCTTCTATGCTTGATTTCTCTTTTTCTGACAGTTGAAGTACAATACCTACTTGATTGACTGATGAAGGTTGGTGCAATATACCGACAGGCATACCCGATAGAGCCGCTCTCATATTCTGAACAACTTGTGCATTGGGGATTCCCAACTTCATCGCTTTGTCTTTATCCACCTCAAACTTATATTCAGTCTGAGCATCTTCTACCGACCAATCCACATCAACAACATTATCTGTCGCAGCTAGTATATCTTTCACTTGTTTGGCTACAGCTATTTGTTGATCATAGTCTGGACCATATATTTCGGCTGCAATTGTAGACATTACAGGAGGACCGGGAGGTACTTCCACTATTTTTACATTGGCATTGTATTTTTTGCCGATAGCTTGCAAATCGGCACGCACCGATGTCGCTATATCATGACTCTGTTCGCTACGTTCTCCTTTGTCAACAAGATTAACCTGTATATCAGCTACATTGTCACCCACGCGCATATCATAGTGGCGCACCAATCCATTGAAGCTGATAGGAGCAGAAGTTCCCACATAAGTTTGATAATTGGTTACTTTATCATTTCGGCTGATATATACAGCTAATTCTTTAGTTACGGCGGCAGTACGTTCTAAAGTCGTTCCCTCCGGCATATCTATTACCACTTGAAATTCATTCTTATTGTCGAAAGGCAACATTTTTACCGGAACAGATTTTGTATAAAACAACACAAACGATCCCAGTAAAACGACAGTTAAGCCAATCATAAATGTCCAGCGACGTTTTCTGTTTTCCAAAAACGGTGTTACTATTTTAGCATATAATTTGTATATTTTTGTTTCATGTAAATCCGTTTCTTTTTCTTCACTTTCGTGTCCTTCTCCTTTTCCTTTTTTCTCTTTATGTCTTAAGAATAAATAGCCGAAATATGGAGTCAACGTCAGAGCTACCAGTAAAGAGAAAATCATGGCTATAGATGCACCTATAGGCATCGGACTCATATATGGTCCCATCATTCCCGATACGAATGCCATGGGCAGTACGGCTGCGATAACAGTCAGCGTTGCCAAGATAGTCGGATTCCCTACCTCATTAATAGCATATAGCGCAGCTTGTAACGGTGGTAGTTTTTTCATCTTGAAGTGACGGTGCATATTCTCCGCAATCACAATGGAGTCATCCACAACAATACCTGTAACAAACACCAAAGCAAACAGTGTAATACGATTGAGTGTATATCCCAAGAAGTAATAAGCAAAAAGAGTGAGGGCAAATGTTACAGGCACGGAAAGAAATACCACCAAACCACCACGCCATCCCATAGCTATCATTACAAACAGGGTTACAACTATAATTGCAATAGATAAGTGGAACAGTAATTCGGATACTTTATGCGACGCAGTTTCTCCATAATTACGAGAGACTTCTACATTCAGATCCTTTGTAATGACATCTTTTTTCAGGTGATCTACTTTATCAATGACTACTTCTGCCAGCTTCATTGCATCAGCACCTTTTTTCTTAGCAATAGAAATAGTTACAGCCGAATAGTCGTCGGGCATGCCGGCTTTTTTATCGCCTGACGCAGCTCCATATCCAAACGAAACATATTGTTTGGGTACTTCAGGTCCATCTTCTACTTCTGCTATTTGATACAGGTAAACTGGCTGATTATCATTTGTTCCTACAATCAGATTCTTCACATCATCCACATTCGCAAAGAAATTGCCGGTTTGTACAGAGTAAACCATATCTCCTGTTACGATATTTCCGCTTTGCATCTGTGCATTATTTGCTTGCAGTGATTGGGCTATTGCTCCAAAGTCGAGCTTGCTTTGAGCCATCTTGTCTTTGTCGAGCATGACTTTCACTTGTCGGCTTTGTCCACCTACAATATTCACTTGTGCTACATCAGGTATTTTCTTTATCTCGTTGCTAACTACTTCTGCTACCTGGCGTATTTGGTAATCACCTATTTTATCACTCCAAAAAGTGAAAGCTAATGCAGGCACATCATCTATGGCTCGTGATTTTACCAATGGCATAGTAGCACCTTGTGGCATACGATCCATATTTTTCATCATTTCGTTGTAAAGTTTTACTAACGAACGTTCCACATCTTCGCCGACATAAAATTGTACGGTGAGCATACCCATGCCATTCATAGAAGTAGAATAAACATGCTCTACACCTTTGATATTCGATATGATTTTTTCGATAGGTTGTACAACACCTGATTCTACTTCCTGAGGTGTTGCTCCGGGATAACCAATCATGATGTCCGCCATAGGAACTTCAATCTGAGGTTCTTCTTCGCGGGGTATGAAATATATGCTGAACAGACCTAAGAGCATAAAAGCTAGCATGAGTAGGATACTCAATTTAGACTTGATAAACGCTCCGGCTATTTTTCCTGAAATTCCGTTTTCCATAATTTTATTTATTTACAGATACTTTTACTCCGTTATATAATTTGCCTTCGGCTTTGGATACAATTTTGTCGTTTTGGCTCAACCCCGAAAGAACTTCTACCTGATTGTCGATTGTCTTACCTAAACGTATCCAGCGAAGATTAGCTTGACTTTGGTTGTCTACCACATATACCCCTGTAAGCTGATCACGGTATACAATAGAGCTTTTGTCCAGCATGATTTTAGATGTAATATTCTCACCTGTTTTATTCGGTATCAATATATTTACATACATTCCCGGACGTATATTTTCTTTATCTTTTCTGTCAATAGCCAATTTCATAGAGTATTGTCCTCCTGTGCGGAATGCCGACGGACTGAGTTCGGATACTTTTCCATCGATCGTTATCCCTAATGATTTCAATTCCATCTTGGCTACATCGCCTACTTTTACATACTGTATATAGTTTTCGGGGATAGATGCTATAACCTGCAATTCACCATTCTGCTCAATCGTCAAAATAGGCATTCCCGGATTTGCCATACTCCCTTCGTCCACCATTTTTTGTGTTACGACTCCCGAAAATGGAGCGCGTATATTGGTGTATGAAAGCATCGCATTTACTTCGTTCATCTGTTGGCGAACCATTTGTACTTTGGCATTCATCGAAGTATTCTGCAAAGCTACATTTTCGAGTTCTTTATCTGATACACTGTTTTGGTTGCGTAGTGTTTTGAAACGCTCATAATCACGTTGGGCATTTTTTGCTGCTGCTTCAGCTTCGGTAATCATAGCTTGTACCTGAGCCTTTTTTGCCAGAATATCATCACTGCTTATAGATACGAGGAGTTGCCCTGATGTTACCTTGTCGCCTGGTTTTACATATATCTTGTTTATATATCCCATCATTCGGGTGCTGATATTAGCTGTTTGCTTGGCTGTGACCTCACCGCTAAGGTAAAATCCTTCGTTTGTAGATTGGCCCGGAGAGTAAGCTTCTACTTTTACTATAGTCTTATCTTTATCCTCTAACTTATCAGAAGAAGAGCAGGAGTAAAGAGTTGATATTCCCACTATTCCTAAAAATGCATTTCTTAAAGTTTTCATATCTATTTATAGGTTTTATTTGTTACTTAGTTTTTGATAAAAAATTGAGGTATGCATCCGTTATATTATACGACATAATAGATTGAGATAGCATAAGTTTTTGTTGAAAGAATTGAGCTTGTGCCATCAATAGATCTGTGGTACTCGCTAAACCTTCTCGGTGACGATTGGAGAGAATACGTAATGCTTCATCTGCTTGTTCCACGCTGGCCTTTTGCTTGTTGATCTCGATTTGGGAATCGTTCAGATCACGTTTGGTTTTATTTAGCTCTAGTTCTTCTTTTTTGATATGCAGGTTGATCTCTTCTTGCATTTTATCTCGTTCGAATTGTGCCGATTTCATCTTACTCCGGTTTTGATTGCCTGAAAATATTGTCCAGCTTAGATTTATACCAACGAGGTAAGAATCATTCCCAAATTTGAAAGCCTTCGAATCATTCAGGCTATATGAACCAAAAGCATTGATACGTGGTAGGAATGCCATCTTTGAGGATTTTACCATCATGTTTGTTGCATCTAAAGCTTTGTTTAGTGCCATGATATCGGAACGATAAGACGAAAGTTCTCTGTCTTGATATAGGCTTACATCTTGCAACAACGAATCTGTTGTATATACATCGTTACTTGTTTCCAATCCCATCAGAAGACGCAGTCCGTCTGAGGTATTCTGTATATTATTTTCGGCTTTTGCCAATGCTGTTTCAATTGTATTGACTTGCACTTGAGCATTCAGTACATCCGATTTCTGAACTAATCCTTGATTATAGAAATTGGAAACTGATTGATGTATTTGTTTCACATCTGATAACGATTTTTGAAGGATGTTTCGAGCCTGATACGACATTTGTAATTGAGTATATGCCTTTCGTACTTCAAATTCGATGTATTCTTTGGCTCGTTCCGTTTTATATTTGTAAACCTCTTCTTGAGATTTAGCTCCTTTGCGAGCATAGATCATATCCATATTCAACAATGGTAGCTTAGCCTCTACCTGAGCACTGTAATTTTGTCTTGCTCCGGGATTATTCAGTTTGGCAGGATCGAAGTCCATTGCAGTAACAGATTCTTGCTGCAATAGAAATCCGAAAGCATTTAGTGGGTTATTTGTACTTAAAGCGGTATATCCAACCGTCACTTGTGGAAGAAAAACGGCATCTGTTTGATGATAATTTGCATTCGCTACTTTTTCATCCAACTCAGATATTTTAACATTGTTGTTATTTTTCACTGCAATCTCTACTGCATCTTTTACCGAAATATGCCGGAGATTCTGCGCTTGCGTTAGAAAACTAACCAGAATAGCACTAATAATAATACTTGCCTTTTTCATTTTATATTTTAATATTATTTATATCAATAAAATATCTATTGGAAATAATATCCTTTAGAAATATATTGCAAAATAAAATATAATTTTCCAAAGAAACAAATTTCCAATGGAAAATATTTGGATGGGTATTATTTGAACTTTCAAATGGGGATATAAATCAAAAGAATTTATATTTTTATACATTATAAGTTTGTATATATAGATAACTAAAATTTTGTCTTACATCTATTTCTTCTAACTAATAGGGATTCTGAAAAAATCTTATTAGTTTTGTGTAGAAGATTTTCACCACTCTATATGCTTTTATGAGAGCTTTAATTTTTTTGCTTTGTTTTGTTCTGTCTTTGAATGCGTTTTCTGAAAATGAAATAGATTCTTTGTTAACAGTACTGGACAAAACAACACAGAACCGTTCGATATATATAGCCGAAAAGGAAGCTAAAATCAAAAGATTAATAGCTCAACTAGATAATCCGAAAACTCTGGGCGATGAATATAATATTAATGAAAGCATCATATCAGAATACAGATCTTTCCAGTGTGACTCTGCTATAAAGTATATAAATAAAAATATTATAATAGCCGAAAAATTAGGTAATAAAGAATATCTAAATCAGAATAAGTTAGATTTATCATTCATCTTGTGTATCTCAGGACTATTTACTCAGGCTTTGGAAACGCTTAAGGCAATTGAATATGATGAATTACCTATATATCTTAAGTTGTCGTATTGTTGGACATATATCAGGTATTACGAAAATTTAATTAAATACACAGATGACTCCCAATATGAGAGCTTTTATCTGAAAGAAAAGGAAAACTATCGCGAGAGACTTACATCTCTATTGAGCGAAGGCTCGGATATGTATAGTAAGGAAATGGCATTCAAACTTCAAGATGAAGGGCAATATAAAAAAGCCTGTGAGATTCTTCTCAATATATTTAACAAACAAGACTCTCCAACTCATGGATATGCTATGGATGCAATGAGTTTGGCTAAAATATATAAATATATGGGAAATAGCGCAATGGAAGAAAAGTATATGATTCTGGCAGCTATAACCGATACCCAGTTAGCAGTCAAGGAGAATGAGGCTCTCCTTGCTTTGGCTATTTATTTGTATGACAAAGGAGATATGAATAGGGCATATAATTATATAAGGATTGCTTTGGATGATGCAAATTTTTTTAATTCTCGTTTTAGAAATACAATTATAGCACGTGTGTATCCTATCATTGAAGATACTTATTTATATCGTATTGAGCAGCAAAAGCAGAATCTCAGAATTTATTCTATTCTCACAAGTTGCTTTGTTGTTGTGTTGGGTATTGTTTTATATTTTATTTACCGACAAATTAAGATTGTATCAAGAGCAAAGAAAAATCTGAAAGCTGCGAATGAACAATTAGCGAGTGTAAATAAGAAGCTAGACGAAGTTAGTTTGATAAAAGAGAGGTATATCGGTATTTTCATGAATCAATGTGCTATTTACATCGATAAGTTGGATGATTTTAGAAAAAATGTAAATAGAAAGATAAAAGCCGGACAGGTGGAAGAACTACTCAAGCAGACTTCATCTTCGCGCGATTTAGAAAAAGAGGTGGAAGATTTATACACAACCTTCGACAGAGCTTTTTTTAAGATATATCCCAATTTTGTAGAAGAGTTTAATAATCTGTTGAAAGAAGACGAACGTTACAGATTGGGAAAAAATCAGCTAAATACTGAATTACGTATTTTTGCACTTATCCGTCTTGGGATAAATGATATGGATCAAGTAGCTACATTTCTCCGTTACTCTATTCAAACCATCTACAATTATAAGAGTAAAGTAATAAGAAGTAAAGCGATCACGAGTGAAAATTTTGAAGATGAGGTGAAAAAAATAGGAAATTTATCATAAAAAAGCCTTCTAAAATACTTACCAAAACTCTATGTCTTTTTTTTTATATCTGTCTTATAAACAGTGTATACACGTTTTTATTCTGCCCAAAAAACCTACTTAAAAGCTTACTTACATAAACAAATAGGGTCTATCTGCTCATATATTTGCATATATAGTTTTTGAGGTATTTCATAACTATGAAAAATCTTTATTCTATATATGGCTAATAAGCCGCCATTAAAAGTTCAATCTATTTTTATTTTTAATCTAATACATGAAAATGAAAAATCTAATTCTATTTTATCTGCTCTTTTTGAGTGCATCCGTTACGATAGCTCAGGAAATAACTCCTTTCAAGAATGGCGACAGGGTTGTTTTTCTAGGTAATAGTATTACTGATGGAGGTCATTATCATTCATATATATGGCTTTATTATATGACACGCTTTCCTGAAATGAGATTAACTATTATGAATGCAGGAATAGGAGGGGATCAGGCTATAGACATGGTTCGGAGACTCGATGGAGACGTATTCAGTAAAAGACCAACCGTTCTCATTACAACTTTTGGTATGAATGATTCGGGATATCTTGAATACAATGGTGACCAGCCTGAAAAATTTGCAGATGAGAAAGTAAAAGCATCTTATGATGCTTATAAACAGATGGAGGCGAGATACAAGAATCTTGTTAATACTAAAATTGTATTGATGGGTAGCTCTCCTTACGATGAAACTGCAAAAATAGAAGGAAATACACCTTTTCGGAATAAAAATAAAGCGATGCTTCGAATTGTTGATTTTCAAAGAGAATCGGCAAAGGCTAATGGCTGGCAGTTTTTTGATCTTAATCAACCAATGATCGCACTTAATAGTCAGTTTCAGCAAAAAGATCCAACATTCACCCTTTGTGGAAAAGACCGTATTCATCCTGATAATGATGGACATATGGTTATGGCTTATCTGATATTGAAAGCTCAGGGATTTGCAGGTAAGGAAGTGGCTGAAATAAGTATAGATGCTCCCAATACTTCTATAATTTCTTCTTCAAATTGTGAAATAACAGATATTAAAAAGACTTCTACAGGTTTAAGTTTCAATTACCTAGCAAAAGCTTTACCATATCCTATGGACACGATTGCTCGGGGATGGGAACAGAAAAAGAGTCAGGCTGAAGCTATAAAAACAGTGCCTTTTATCGATGAGATGAATAAAGAGATGTTGACAGTGAAAGGGCTGAAGGGCAACTACTGTCTTCAGATAGACGGAGAAAATATAGGAACTTGGTCTTCTGCCGAATTTGCCAAAGGCATCAATCTGGCAACACTTAATACACCACAGTATAAACAAGCGCTAAAGGTTATGTTTTTGAATGAAGAGCGATGGGAGATAGAAAAACGCTTCCGTGAATATGCGTGGGTACAATTCAATTTTTTCTTGCCAAAAGGTATAACAGATCCTAATACTGAGGAAGCTGTTAAAATTCTGGATGAAAATAAAAGCTCGAATGTCTGGATAAATATTAGGCGTGACCTGTATAGCAAAGCAAGATATCCTGAAGTAAGAAAGGTATGGCAAGATGAGATGGACTTGCTTCTATCTACTATATATAATATAAATACGCCTATTAAGAGAATAATAACCTTAGTGAAAGTTAAATAAGCGATTGTGTGATTATGTTGAAAACAGGCGTTGTTACTATCCTTGCAGTTTTTTCTTTTTATGGTAATCTTTTTTCGCAGCAGAAGGCATATTTTGTAGACGGCTATCATGGTGGAGTTTACGGGCATTATCCGGTTTGGGTTACTCAATTTATGGTCGATAAGCTTACCGAGCATCCCGACTGGCAGCTCGGACTCGAAATAGAACCTGAGACATGGGATACTGTAAAAGTAAAAGACCCCGTAGCCTATAATAATTTTAAAAATATTGCGACAGATAAAAGAGTCGAATTTACAAATCCGGCTTATGCTCAACCTTATTGTTACAATATATCAGGGGAAAGTATTATACGCCAGTTTGAATATGGTATAAAAAAGATACACCAACATTTTCCCGATGTTGCTTTCACTACTTATTCGGTAGAGGAACCTTGTTTCACAAGTAGCCTCCCTCAGATATTAAGATTGTTTGGTTTCAAATATGCAGTGTTGAAATGCCCTAATACCTGTTGGGGCGGATATACTGCCCCTTATGGAGGGCAGTTGGTGAACTGGATCGGTACTGATGGAACTGCTATACTCACAGTGCCTCGTTATGCCAGTGAAGAACTTGAAGATAATTCGACATGGCAGACCAAAGCATGGAATAATTCCGAAGCATATCTTGAGACTTCTTTCAATCAAGGCATAGAAAATCCAGTTGGGATGTGTTATCAGGATGCCGGATGGAAAAATGGTCCCTGGTTAGGCTATGGAGCAAATGTCAAAAATAAATCTATATATACTACTTGGAGAAATTATTTCGAGAATATTTCGGACAAAAAAACGAATAATAATTATTACTTCTCACAAGAAGATATACATGTAAATCTTATGTGGGGCAGTCAGGTGCTACAGAAAATTGCTCAAGAAGTTCGTGTTTCGGAGAATAAAATAATAATGGCTGAGAAAATGGCAGCTATGGCAAATCTTGATAATAAATATAATCCTGCTCAGGAGAGAATCGATGAAGCTTGGCGTACACTGATGATGGCACAGCATCATGATTCGTGGATAGTGCCTTACAACCGTCTGAAAAAAGATCGTACATGGGCTCAGGAAATCACTCTGTGGACAAATAATACGAATGAAATATCCGAAAAAGTGATTGACGAAGCTGTCGATTCTTACAATACAAGTATTAGTCGGAATACTGAAAATAGGGCATATATCAGAGTATATAATACTCTAGGTGTAAAACGTACTGAGCTCGTTAAAGCGCTAATTCCTTCTAATAAGGAAGGGGAAGTTGTGGTATATAATTCAAAAAATGAACTATTATCATCTTATTCTCAACAGATAGGAGATTCCTCTTACATATCCTTTCAGGCAGAAGTTCCGGCTTTCGGTTATGCTACATTTCTTGTTTCGCATAAAAAGGTTGTGATCAATAAGAAAACTTCTGTACACGTTGATACCGATGGAAATTATATCCTCGAAAGCAATATGTATAGGATAACTCTAAATCCTTCCAAAGGAGGTACAATCAAAAGCCTTATAGCAAAAATGGAAGATAGTAAAGAATATGTAGATAAAGATAACGAATTCAATTTTGGGGAACTCAGAGGACATTTCTATGACGAAAATAAATTTTATTCGACAACCGATGCTCGGGCAAAAATAACAGTATTAGAGGATAATTTCCTTCGCACAAGCGTCAAAATAGAAGGCGAAATAGCCTCACATCCTTTTGTTCAGATAATAACATTAACCAACGGGCAAAAGCGTATAGACTTTGATCTGACCGTTAATTGGAAAAATAATGTTGGGATAGGGGAGTACAAGCAGGGACTAAATTGGCGAGATAACAGACGAGCTTTTACTGACGACAGATTTAAGTTGAATGTACTGTTTCCTGTAGCCCTGTCTTTTTCCACTCTATATAAAAATGCCCCATTTGATGTATGTGAAAGTAAACTCGAAAATACTTTTTTCAATACATGGGACGGAATTAAACATAACATTATACTGAATTGGGTAGACCTTGTACAAAAAGATCAGAAATATGGATTTGCTATATTTTCTGACCATACCACTTCCTATTCACATGGAAAAGATTTTCCACTAGCACTCACAGCCCAATATTCGGGTATTGGTTTATGGGGACCCGATTATAAAATTACCCATCCTTTGAAGATGAAATATGCAATAGTTCCACACAGCGGAAAATGGGATCAAGCGAATATATCGATAGAAAATAATAAATGGAATGAACCTCTAATAACATCTTCTCATAAAAATATACCGTTGGCTGATAAATCATTTATAAATATAGACAAGTCCGGCTATGAAATAAGTGCTTTTAAAGTCAAGGATGACAATATTCTAATTCGTTTATTCAATGCAGAAGGAGACGGATCGATAAGAAGAATTGCATTCGGATTTCCGGTTGCTGATATAAAAGAAGTTGATTTAAACGGAAATGCTATTTCAAAAAAGGTAATAGATAAAAACAAAGTATCTATATCTATGCCTCGTTTCGGTCTAAAAACATTATTACTAAAGAAAGCAAACTAAATAATTAAAGAATATAACCACTTATTATGTATAGATCTATAATAGCCTCTATGGCCGGTTTGTGCCTGATAGTAGCAAGCTGTGCTTCAGATGTTAAACCCTTAGAAGATTTTGCCCCTTCCGATTATGTTAATCCTTTTATCGGTGCTAGTACCAGTGTCGGAGCAGCCGGAGTTTATCACGGCTTAGGAAAAACTTTTCCGGGAGCAACTACTCCTTATGGTATGGTTCAGGTCAGTCCGAATACAATTACCGGAGGAGACAACAGCCCCGGCTACAGTTACGAACACAAAACTATCGAAGGGTTTGCATTTACTCAAATGAGTGGTGTGGGATGGTATGGCGATTTAGGCAATTTTCTAGTTATGCCTACTATCGGCACATTAAAGACGATAGCCGGTAAGGAAGATGGAAGCATCAGAGGATATCGTTCTTCGTACAATAAAGATACAGAAACTGCTGAAGCCGGTTATTATTCGGCACAGCTTACCGATTATAATATAAAAGTAGAAGCTACAGCAGCTCCTCATAGCGGAATGTTAAGGTTCACATTTCCTGCAAATAAGCAATCTAGGATACAAATTGATTTGGCTCGCAGAGTAGGAGGAACGTCTGTATACCAATATGTAAAAGTTCTGAACGATAGCACTATCCAAGGATGGATGAGATGTACTCCCGATGGTGGAGGTTGGGGCAATGGAGAAGGCAATGCTGACTATACTGTATACTTTCATGCTCAATTTAGTAAACCACTAAATAATTATGGTTTTTGGAGTGCAGATATTCCTGATAACTGGAAGAGAAAAAGAGAAGAGGTTATCAGTATTCCCTATCTGCAAAGAGTCTCTGAAGCTCCGATTATCAGAGATAAGAAAGAAATAGAGGGAAAACACCTTGGTTTTTTTACCGAATTTGAAACTCATAAAGGAGAAGAAGTTACATTGAAGGTAGGAATTTCCTTTGTAGACATAGATGGTGCAGAAAAAAATCTCAAAGCGGACATAGGAAATAAAAACTTCGATAATATTCGTGCTGAAGCAAAAAAACTATGGAATAATGAACTGAGCCGTATAAAGATAGAAGGAGGGACTAAAGACGAGAAAATAATATTCTATACCTCGCTTTATCATACAATGATAGATCCACGCATCTTTACAGATGTAGATGGGCGATATATAGGAGGAGATAAAAAGATTCATCAAGCATCAGCCTTCAAAAAACGCACAATCTTCAGCGGTTGGGACGTATTTCGCAGTCAATTTCCACTTCAAACAATTATTAACCCCGCACTGGTCAATGATCAGCTAAACTCATTGATCACACTGGCCGACGAGAGCGGACGAGAGTATTACGAACGTTGGGAAATAATGAATGCATATTCAGGTTGTATGATCGGTAATCCGGCGTTGTCTGTTTTAACCGATGCTTACATGAAGGGTATTCGCAATTATGATATCGACAAAGCATATAAATACGCGATCAATACTTCACAAAAATTTGGTAACGATAAATTAGGTTATACAGGGCCTCCTTTAGGTACTTCTCAAACATTGGAATATGCATATACCGATTGGTGTATCTCTCGTTTGGCAAAAGAGTTAGGAAAAACTGAGGATGAAAAGATATTTTATCAAAAAGGACAAGCTTATAGGAATATTTTTGATAAAGAGAAAGGTTGGTTTCGCCCTAGACTTGAAGATGGATCATGGGAAAAATGGCCCGAAAATGCCCGTAGCAAAGAATGGTATGGATGTGTGGAATCTAATTCATATCAGCAGGGATGGTTTGTTCCGCATGACGTGCCGGGAATGGTAGAACTAATGGGTGGACGTGATAAAGTAGTGGCAGATCTTACTAGCTTTTTTGAAAAGACACCTGATAATCTCTTGTGGAATGATTATTACAATCATGCCAATGAGCCTGTACATCATGTTCCTTTTCTTTTCAACCGTTTAGGAGCACCATGGCTTACTCAAAAGTGGGTGCGTCATATTTGCAGCAATGCCTATGCAAACAAAGTAGAGGGCATTGTAGGAAACGAAGATGTTGGTCAAATGTCTGCTTGGTATGTGCTTGCGGCATCAGGTATACACCCGGTATGTCCGGGAGATACCCGCTTCGAAATCAGCAGTCCGGTATTTGATAAAATAGAGATTAAGCTCGATCAGGAATACTTCAAAGGAGATAAGTTTACAATCGTAACTCATACTAACTCTCCTAAGAATGTATATATACAGAAAGCTGTGCTGAATGGAACAAATTATAATAAATGTTATATCGACTTTAAAGACATTGTGAATGGTGGATTATTGGAACTTTATATGGGTGATAAACCCAATGAGAAATGGGGCATGTAGATAAATTATAAACCTACTTAATTTAATATCTTATGTATATGAAAAACATTTTCTATTCATTATTTATAATAATGATACTGTATGGAAATTTTTCCTGTAGCGACACCAGTTTCCTCGACGAAACTGTGACCACAGACCTTGATTACAATAAGGTTTTCTCTGACAGTGCGCTGACCGAGGGCTTTCTGAACGAAATCTATCGTGATATAGGATTCGATACCAGAGGCAATCGTTTCAGTAAAAACAATTCTACTCTAGGTGGTCTTCAAACAGCATCTGACGAAGCCGAGTTCAGAACCTCGTCCGAGGTAACGGCCGATTTGCAGTTTGCCATGGGGACTGTCAATCCTGTGGTTATAACTGATGATGCTTGGCGTATACCTTATCAGAACATAAGAAGGGTAAACTTATTCTTCAAAGGGCTAGAGCAAGCTCCTTTGCAAAATAGCAGAAAGTTGCGCCTTAAGGCAGAGGCTCGTTTCTTACGTGCATGGTATTACCATATTCTGATGAAGCATTATGGGGGGGTACCTCTGATTGGCGATACGATTTATGCAGAGGGTGACAAACCTAAAGACATACGTGATACATACGATGCCTGTTTGAAGTATATCGTTGAAGAGTGTAAAACGGCAGAAAAAGATCTGAATGTGAAACCTTCAGGTACATATTATGGACGTGCAGGGGGAGGTGCTTGTAAGGCTTTGATTGCACGTATGAAGATGTATGCAGCCAGCCCTTTATTCAACGGAAACAGTGACCTTGTTGCCGGAACCAATGTCCCGGCAGAGCTTGTCGGTTATCCCGAATATGATAAGGAGCGTTGGAAGGAAGCGATGGATGCAGCTTATAGTTTTTTAGCACTAGGTAGATATCAATTGTATGTACTGAATACAGATCCTAAAAATAATAATGCAGCCGATCCCGGACATGGATTTTATGCTCTGTTTATGTCATCGGATGCTGCATACCGACCGGGATCTCTTGTCGAATCTATTTTCGAAGATCGTAGCTTAGGACGTGTAGCAAGAGAAACTTGGTTTCAACCACCATCACGAGGTGCGGCAAATAGCGGATTTATATATCAAAATCTGGTTGATGCATTTCCGATGAAGAATGGAAAACCCATTACCGATCCTACATCTGGTTACGACCCAAATGATCCTTATAAGGGACGTGACCCACGTTTTTACAATACAGTAGTTCATGATCAGACTGTTCTCATGATTGGAAACGACGCTTATGCTCCGGTAAATACCTATCTTAATGTAGATGGATCGTCTTCGGGTAAAGATGCTGTACATCAAGGAACACCTACCGGATATTATATCAATAAAATGGTAAATAGACATCTGGCAGCAAACTCTGTTCATGGAGGTCCCGAAGAAACACCTCTTATGCGATTTGCCGAAATATATATGGATTATGCCGAAGCCATGAACGAATATAAGATGGCAAACAGTGGTGAATCTGATCTAGTTCCTGCAAGCGAAGAAACATATACAATTCTGAAAGATATCAGAGCCAGAGGAGGAATTGATGCCGGAGAAGATGGGATGTATGGGTTGAAACCAAATATGACTCGCTTAGAGATGCGTGAAGCTCTTAGGAATGAGAGACGTATAGAGTTTGCAATCGAGGGGATGCGGTTCTTTGATGTGCGACGTTGGAAAATTGCAGAACAAACAGACAATCAGATGATGACGGGTATGGAGGTACAATTGAAAGCAGGAGGAGGTAAGACCTATAAACGTTTTGATGTAAGGCAACGCTCTTTCAGAAAGGCAATGTATTTCTGGCCGATACCATATTCGGAAACATCCAAATCTCCGAACTTGATACAGAATCCTAATTATTAGTAAAGAATACACTTTATTCTAATTCCGTAAACAAAGATTTATCATGAAAAAACTAGCTATAAAAAAGTATTTTATACTTTTTATTATGGTACAACTATTCATTTCCTGCGATAAGTTCAAAGACTCTACCGATTATACAGGGGATGAACCAGTTAAAGAAATTGCAGGCACTTGGTACATAACCAAGGCAACAAGAAATGGTTTGGACATAACCAAAATTATGGATTTCAGTTACTTTAGAATCAATCTAAAGGATGACAATACCTATACCATAGATAATTACCTTCCTTTCTTGGTGCGCCAAGGAGGTACTTGGGATGTAAATGATCCTCAATATCCTACAAAATTAATATTCAAGGAAGAAGCTTCAGCAGAATCGAATACCTCTGCATTCGAATATCAGACTGTAGGTGGAGAACGACAGATAACCCTTTCTTTCTCTCCGGGCTGCTACAGTAATATTTATTCTTATGTTCTTAAAAAAGTGCCTAATAATTAAAATTGAAAGCCATGAAACTAAAATTGAAGAACAGAATATTGATATATAAAATACTCGGCTGCCTGTTGGTTCTTGTTATATTTATTTCTTGTGGTATAGCATGGTATGAAAACCACGGAGATGTATTTAAGGATGAATATCAGGACAATAATTCGCCGATTATCTATAAAACAAATTCAGTGAAAGCTGGCGAATATGCCGAATATATCATGTATGTAAAATGTGCATCAAATTATGATAATGAAACTCATCGGCTAATTGTAGCTCTTAATGTGCCAAAAGCATGGACAGAAGCTAAGTCTGCAATATTGACATGGGAAAATAATGAAGATTTGGGCACCGAATATAAAATGTCACCAATACCCGAAGGTACTTCTCCGAAAAGCCAACCCGGTCTGACTTGGAGTCAAGCGCTTCTTAATGCTGTGGGGGGACGTAATCCGAATATTTTGGATGATACCCAATGGGTTGCATTTCAGGCTGATGATCCGTGGACAATTTTCAATGGATCAAATGCATACACCTTATTTGTAAAAGTAAGGATAAAAATAAAGACAGGATCTGACAATTTAAGAGCTAAAATAGGATTCTTTGTCAATTATGACGGAGACGGTATGGGAACAGATGAAGATCGTTGGAAGGTAATGTGGGGAGACTGCTTTGACGTAACCGACGGAGAAGGTGCTGAACCTATCGATTTTTGCCAATATCATTTTTATCAGGCAACGCCGGGTAATGCTACTCAAAACGATATTTTAACATTCAAGTATATCGGTGATTATTATAATAACCCTCTGATAGATGAAACAGATATATATATCAATGCCAAAGCATATACAGCAGAAGGGAATATGTACACTGTGGATGAGATTTCCGATAAAACAAAATTGGTAAAAGACTCTCAATGGGGAGTTATGTGGAGCAGGACAGTATGGCCCGAAGGGTATTTTAGTGTTCCGTCCAACGAGACAATTACGCGTATCGAATACTATTTCACAAACAAAGATGGAAGCCTCTATGTGTCCAAATATGATGACAAGGTGGCGGGAGCTATGGAGCCGGGTTATGAGGAAGAGTTGGTACGTCCCGGAAGGCCGATAGAGCCATTCATATACTACTTTGTTTGCAAGTGAGATTAATGTATAAAATTAAAAACAAGAATTTATGTATAATTCAATATATAAAAAAGTAAGCAGGAGTTGCTTTCTGCTTATGGTAGTATTGTTGTTTTGCGGATATGAGGCTGTTTATGCCCAAGAGCCTGTGGCAGCGAATACCGGTACTTCAGGTTTTTCGGGCGTCGTAGTAGATTTATATGGGAAACCTGTGTCAGGCGTAGAAGTATCAGTTAAATCTAGTGTTGGAAAGGCAACTAGCGATGAAACCGGAACATTCACTATCAATGCCGGTACAGGTACTACGCTTATCCTTACACATCCGGCTTATCTGGTGAAAGAAATTAAAATTTCTAAGGATATGCCAAAAGATAAGGTACTAAAAATAGGCATGGAAGAAAAGAAATTGAAAAATCCTGAAAATTTGGATATTCCTTACGGAAAGACAGTTTCTAAACAAAGTTATCTGGGTGCAGCTTCTACTATATATACAGATGAGATAACACCTACATTATCCGCTAATATTTTAGGGGCATTAGCCGGAAGGCTTCCGGGATTGTATGTTTCTCAAACCAGAGGATATCGGAATACGTTTACCGATCCGAGTGTAATAACAAACAATTTCATAGGAGCTTTGGCTGATGATTCCAAAGTCGGATACAATGATAATACACAATACAGTTTTATTATGCGAGGAGCAAATTCTCCAGTTGTCATAGTAGATGGATTTCAGAGCGAATTATTTAATCTCGATATGGAGAGTGTCGAATCAGTATCTATACAGAAAGATGCTTTATCATCTATGTTTTTAGGAGGACGAAGTTCGCGTGGAGTATTATATGTGACAACGAAGAAACCAGTGGGTGATGGGTTTAAAATTTCATTTACGGGCAGATATGGTGTTCAGGAGCCGATAAAAACACTAAAACCCCTTCCATCTTACCAATGGGCATATCTGTTGAACGAAGCCCTTGTGAATGATGGAAAGAAAGGGCTTTACTTGGCAAGTGATATAGAATCTTTCCGTAATGGAAGCAATCCAACAGCATATCCAAACGTAAATTGGAACGACCAGATATTAAAGAGTAGTTCGAATATACAATCCTATAATCTGAATGCTACCGGAGGAAATAAAACAGCTCAGTATTTTGTCAGCTTAGGGTATTTTGGTGAGGATGGGTTACTTCGTGAAGATTCTAAAAACAGTTACAATACCAATCTTTCGTACGAACGTTATATGGTGACTTCCAAAATCAATGTGAATGTCTTGAATAACCTGAAAATGAGTGCTACCATAATAGGGCGTATAGAAGAAGGAAATCAGCCCGGAGCCGGATTGAGCAGCATAATGAATGATGTATACAGTCTTCCCGGTGGAGTTTACCCGATCTATAACCCGAACGGATCTTATGGCGGTAACAATAACTATCAGAATAATCTGATGGCGAAAACCATAAGTTCAGGTTATATAAAAGATATGATGCGTGACGGATATGGTAATATTGTCATTGATCACGATATGTCTTGGCTTGCTGAAGGCTTATCGGCTACAGCCGTTGGAAATGTTTCTTCTCAAAGCCGTAGTGCTTTGTTTCGTAACAAGCAAGAACCGGTTTATCAATATATTCCATATTCCGACGGATCTGGAGGTGATTATGAACGTTTTGGTTCTATTGCAACTCAGAAAAATGACTTTGTAGGAGTATCTAATTTTCAACATTTTTTCGGTCAGGTTGCTCTCAATTATAAAAAAAAGATAAATACAGTGCACTCTATAGAGGGTAATGTATCAGCCGATATAAAACAAGTATTGGATAATTATCAATTACCCGAAGTACCTGCTAATATCAATGGTGAATTTAAATATAATTATGGAGATAAATATTTTGCTCAGGCAGCAATATCACAGAGTTACCTCAACAGGTATGCGCCGGGTAAAAGATGGGGTACTTTCTATGCCTTTGGCCTAGGCTGGGATATTAGCAAGGAAACATTTATGGAATCTGTTGAATGGGTTAATAAACTAAAGCTACGTGGAGTATTCGGTGAAACCGGAAACAGTATAGGCCGTAGTAATTATTATACATGGAGGCAACAATATGACACTGACATAAATGCAGTAGCAAGTGCTTCTTATCCTCAAGGATCGAGCTATACTTCATGGTATTCAGATCCGGCACTTGGGCTTATCGAAACCAATAATAGTTTGGCTAATCCGAATCTGACATGGGAAAGAGCCTATAAATTGAATCTGGGGCTGGATGCCAGCTTGTTTAATAACAAATTGCAGATTACGGGTGACTTTTATAGTGATAAGTATTTTGATTTATTGATGACTAGAGGAAAAAGTATTGAGCTGATAGGTTTGAACTATCCTAGCGAAAATATAGGAAAAGTTCGTTATCAGGGTGTCGATTTGTCTGTAACTTATCAGAATAACATCGGTGACTTCAATTATTATGTCACCGGAAATTGGAGTATTACTCAGTCCAAGATCCTATTTATGGACGAACAAAATGTTCCTTACGATTATATGCGCAGAACAGGCAATTCAGTGGGTACACGTTACGGACTTATTTCCGAGGGCTTTTTCCAAACACGTGAGGACGTAGCGAATAGCCCTGTCATATCGGGGTATAAGATCGTTCCCGGCGACTTGAAATATAAAGACATGAATGGAGACGGAGAAATCAATGAATATGATCAGACTGTGATTGGCGGTAATAAACCTTTATCTTTTTTCGGATTGAATCTGGGATTCGAATATAAAGGATTTGAACTATCGGCTTTGTTTCAAGGTGCTTATAATCGCGAGATATATTTCCCGGACGCAGGATGGGAATATGCTACAGGCTTCATTGCTTGGGGTAATACCTATAGTCAGGCATATGAGCATACTCTGAGACGCTGGACTCCCGAAACGGCAGAAACAGCTCTTTTCCCAAGACTTTCTACCAGCCCTAATTATAATGTAGCTCCAAGTGGTATGAGTAATTCATTCTGGCTGAAGTCGGGAAATTATATACGATTAAAAAATCTGAATGTAGCCTACACTTTTCCTGATTCATTTTCGAGAAACTATCTGGGGGGAGTAAAAGTCAAAATCTTTGTCAGTGGACAAAATCTATGGACAAAATCGGCTTTCGGGTTGGTTGATCCTGAAGTTATCGACTTTAGAAGCTACCCTGCATTACGTGGCTTCAATACAGGAATTAATATTAAATTCTAATATTTTCTAAAAATGAAAGACATGAATATACGGATCAAAAACAAATTATATATTGTGCTGATAGGTCTATCGCTCACATTGTGGTCATGTAACGATTATGAGGATGTTCCTGTGGAAAAACTCACTCTCGAATATGTATTTTCTTCTACTGACTCATTGGGTGTAAATGCGAAGAAATACTTAAATGACGTTTATAGTGTTTTACGCTATGGTCACAATGCCATTGAGGGTGACTATCTTGATGCTGCATCCGATGATGCTATTACGTCATCTTTTTCCGAAAATCAGATATACCAGTTGCAAATAGGGCGTTACTCGGCTTTTACTCGTCTTGCTGATATGGGATGGGCTAATTATTACAGAGGTATTCGTCGGGCAAATACATTTATCAACAATATAGATGTAGTACCTTTCCTACAAACGTATAATAACCATGTAGCAACAAATGTACCATTAAACAGAGCACTGAAAGCGGAAGCACGTTTTCTAAAAGCTTATTATTACTTCGAACTTGTAAAACGCTATGGCGGTGTGCCTTTAGTTGGTGATATCCCATACGAATTAGGAGAACCGATGGAGTTGCCGAGAAATACCTTTGATGAGTGCATCGAGTATATTGTGAGCGAACTGGATAATGTTAAGGATAGTCTGCGTTCAGTTCCTATCGCCAATATCGGTGCAGATGGTCATGTGGTAACAGCAGGAGCAGCTATGGCTCTCAAGGCAAGAGTGCTGTTGTATGCGGCTAGTCCATTATTTAATGAATCTCCCGTTCAGGCTGCTAATCCATACGTTGGTTATGATACATATGATCCGGCTCGTTGGGCTAGAGCTGCTGAGGCTGCAGAAGATTTTATTAACGATTGGGGGCCTTCAGGACGTTATGGCGGATATGGGTTGATGGATAATTTTAAAGATGTGTTCCTTAATTATTATGGGCCGGTAACAAACGAAGTCATCTTCCATGTGCAAGGTGCGCTTGATAAGCGAGATGTGGAGCTGAATAACGGACCTGTAGGATTTTCAAGCAATGCTAAAGGAAACGGACGTACCAGTCCTACTCAAAATCTGGTAGATGCTTTCCCAATGAAAGATGGAAAACCAATAGGGCAAAGTACTAAATATGTTTATTCTGAGCAGTGGATGTATGACAATCGTGACCCTCGCCTCGATTATACAGTATTGCATAATGGCTCTCAGTGGCTGAGTACAACATTGCATACATATATCGGAGGGCGAAGTAATCCGACTGGATCTACCGATGCTACAACTAAAACGAGTTATTATCTGCGTAAATTTATGGGAAACTACGAGGATAAAACAGAATATACAGGGCTTCTTCGCAACTGGGTATTATTCCGTTATGCCGAAATACTTCTCAATTATGCTGAAGCTAAGAATGAATATGACCTTGCATCTTCAAAAATAACAGTCGATGCCAAAGTAATCGAATACATAAGGAGTATAAGAAAAAGAGCCGGTATTGATGGCGATGATAGCACTTATGGTATATCCGACAATATAACATGTTTGGAGATGAGAGAAATTATTCGCAACGAAAGAAGAATTGAAATGGCATTTGAAGAACAGCGCTTTTATGACATTCGCCGTTGGAAAATAGCTGAAGATATATTTAATCAACCTCTCAAAGGATTGGCTTTGGTGATGAAGGCAGGAAATATACTGACAGAACATATCGATGTTCTTGATGCTAAATTCGATCCGAAAAGATATTTATATCCGATACCATATAGCGAAGTAAACAAAAACAGTAATATGGTTCAAAACCCGGGCTGGTAACAAAGCCGTGTTTATCAATTCTTAATACATAAATTGATATGAAAAGACTGACTTTATTATTTATAAGTATACAAATCTTTGCTTTTGCTTTTGGTCAACAACAGTTCCAATTGAAAGGTAAAGTATCATCAACAGACGGGGAGCTTTTGACAGGTGTTAGTGTTACTGTTGATGGAACAACAAATGGTACGATGACCGATGTAGACGGTAATTATATATTAACCGTGAAATCAGGTGATCAGGTATCGTTCTCTTTTATCGGATTCGCAAAACGAGTAGTTAAGATAACGAATCAAAAGGTCGTTGATATCGTACTCGAATCAGATCAGAAAACTTTGGACGAAGTAGTGGTCGTTGGTTATGGTAAAGTAAAGAAAATTACGCTCACCGGATCGGTTAGTGCCGTGTCGGCTGACGAAATACGTGCCGTGCCAACATCGAGTGTGCAAAATGCTTTGACGGGTAAGTTACCCGGCTTCTTTTCTCAGCAACGTTCCGGACAGCCGGGGAAAGATGCATCTGACTTTTTTATCAGAGGAGCCAGCTCATTAAACTCGGATGGAAACCGTCCGTTGATTATTGTGGATGATGTGCAATATACATACGATCAGCTACAACAGATCAATGTAAATGAGATAGAGAGTATTTCTGTTCTGAAAGATGCTTCTACTACAGCAATCTACGGTATCAAAGGAGCTAATGGCGTTTTGGTTGTCAAAACCCGTCGGGGCGAAGAAGGACGTCCGCATATAAATGTACGAGCAGAGGGTGGATTAACCATGCCTATTCGTAAACCTAAATTTTTGAACGCATATCAGGCAGCATCATTGACGAATGAAGCTTTCGAAAACGATGGGCTGGGAAATAGTAAGCCTTTTACAGATGCTGATCTTGAACATTTCAGATTGGGAGATGATCCATACGGGCATCCGGATGTAGATTGGTATAAAACAATTTTCAAAGATATTGCAACACAGCAAAATGTGAACATGGATATTTCGGGAGGTTCAAAAAGATTACGATACTTTGTCACAGGAGGTTTCTTTTCTCAAAACGGTTTAACCCGTAATTTTAAAGATCCGAAAGAAGAAGTTAACACTGATTATTTTTATCGTAGGTTTAACTTTCGAAGCAACCTTGACTTCGATGTTACTTCTACAACAAAAGTACGGTTAGATATGTCGTCACGGTTTATGAATATTAACGAGCCGAATAGTTTGAATGCGGTAGGCGAAATCTATAATTTCCGCAAAATGACTCCGTTCTCAGCTCCTTTTATGAATCCGAATGGAACGTATGCTTATCATAATTACTTCTTGACCGACAGTAAAGATCCTACATTGAATGCACGTCTGGCAAATGAAGGTTATACTCGAACAAGACGTTTCGACTCAAATATACTGTTTGATGTTTCACAAAATCTTAATTTCATAACCAAAGGTCTTTCGGCAATGGCACGTGTGGCATATTCGAGTATAGATGAAAATTATAGGGCTATGAGAAGGGATAGTAAGATGTATCCTACCTACCACTATAACAGTGCGACGGACACATATACGATCAATCCGACTGCCAATTCGTATGCTTATGAAAATTATATACTCAATGCCGGAACAAATAAAGCCATCAGGAATTTGAATATACAGGCCTTTCTCAATTATGAGCGTACTTTCAATGAAGATCATACCATTAAAGGAATGTTATTATACAATAGAGAAAGTAGCACTACAGACAAAAATGGGCTTACTGCCGCTGAAGTACCCGCAAAGTTTCAGGGATATACAGGACAGATCAATTATAATTATAAGAATCGGTATATGTTCGACTTTAATACGGCCTATAACGGAACCGACCGTTTTGGACAAAACAATCGTTTCGGCTTTTTCCCTGCTGTTGCTTTGGGGTGGAATATTGGAGAAGAACCTTTTTTCCAGAAAAGATTTAACGATAAAATTGATATGTTGAAGATAAGAACTTCTTACGGACTTGTTGGATCTGATATAACTCCCGGTAACCGTTACTTATACAAGCAAGTATATGAGTCGGGATATGGGTATTCTTTTGGCGAAACTCCGGTTGGAGTCGCCTCATATAGAGAAGGTTCTTTAGGGAATGAATATGTAACATGGGAAAAAGCTCGCAAATTTGATGTAGGTATAGATGCCAGTATGTTCCGTAACAAATTATCATTTACAATAGATTATTTTTACGATTACCGTTACGACCAGTTAGTAGAAAGAAGTGACGTTTCATTGCTTCTAGGTATAGGTTTGCCCCGTACAAATGTAGGTGAAACTACAAATCATGGTTTTGATGGACAAATATCTTACAATGATAAGTTTGGAGATTTTAATTTCTCTACCAACTTTGTGTTCTCTTATGCGAAGAATAAGGTAAAATATAAAGCTGAGGCTCAGCAGAGATATTCATGGCTGTCAGAGACCGGTAAGCCTATCGGGCAACCATTCGGCTATACTTGGGTAGGATATTATACACCGGACGATATCTCAGAAATCAATGCAGGCAATCCGAATAAGATTCCGGTACCGAATATACCTGTATCGACCGGAGACCTTAAATATGCAGACTTGAATGATGATGGCATCATCGACGACTTCGACAAGGGGGCTATTGGCAAGCCTAATCTACCTACTACGACATTGGGTTGGACTATAGGCGGATCATACAAAGGTTTTTCACTCAGTTTATTGTTTCAAGGGTCATTCGATTATAGTTTCAGTGTAGTCGGAACGGGTATTGAATCTTTCAAGAGCCAGTTTCAACCAATTCACGATAAACGCTGGACTGCCGAAAAATACGAGAATGAAGGAGATATCCAATTCCCTCGTTTAACAACCAATCTTTCTACTATTAGTAGTAGTGAGGCGTACATGTCTAATTTCTGGTTGGTAAATGCATGGTATATTCGTCTCAAAACAATCGATTTAGGTTATGAATTACCAAAAAGTGTATTACCTAAAGGAATACAAAGCACACGCTTTTATGTGAATGCGTATAATATGTTCACTAAAACAAATTATGATAAATATCAGCAAGACCCCGAAATACAAACAAACTCGGCCGGTGATGCTTATATGAATCAACGTGTTATCAATTTTGGTGTTTTGATGTCCTTTTAGGGATGGGTATAAAAAGAATCGCTTTTAGTATTAGCCGGGCTAAATAGTATCTTGATACTATAAGAAGCGAAGTTCTTGTCTCTCTTATTAATGGTTGGGAGTAGACTAAAAAGAATCTTCGCTTCTCTCGGTGCTAAAGAATAAATATTTAGTATTGATTAGTTTTACTTATAAATACAATATAATATGAAAGTACGAAAAGCCTTATTTGTTGCCGCTGCACTGTTGCAAACAATATATGCCGGAGCGCAATTAAAAGATTTAGTACAGTATGTGAATACACTACAGGGAACCGATTCTCATTTCGGTCTTAGTTATGGCAATACATATGCCACCACTGCTATGCCTTATGCGATGCATACATGGTCGGCGCAGACCGGAGCCAATGGAGAAGGATGGAAGTACCAGTATTCTGTAGATAAAATACGTGGATTCCAACAGGCGCATCAGTGCAGCCCGTGGGTAAGCGATTATGCGGTGTATTCATTTATGCCGATGGAAGGTGCATTGGAGGTGAATCAAGAAAAAAGAGCCTCGAAGTTTAGCCATAGTAATGAAATAGCCAAACCTCACTATTACAAAGTTACGTTGGATAATGGTATTACTACCGAGATGGCGCCAACCACACGAGGTGTACACCTCCGATTCTCATTTCCCGGAAACGGTGATGCTTATCTTGTACTCGATGGTTATACCGATATAAGTGAGGTTAAGATAGATCCGCAAAAAAGACAGATAACCGGCTGGGTAAATAATCAACGTTTTGTAAATCATGCTGAGAATTTCCGTAGTTATTTTGTCGTTCAATTCGATAAGCCTTTCGAAGCTTATGGTACATGGGAAAATCAGAATGATAAGACATTTCCTGCGGAAATTTACCGCCAAGGAAAAGGATCAGGTGCATATCTAAAGTTCAAAAAAGGAGCAAGGGTGCAGGCGAAAGCAGCTTCGTCTTACATTAGTCAACAACAAGCTATACTTACATTAAATAGGGAATTAGGAAGCGATAAGAACCTTGAACAGACAAAAGCTAGAGGAGCGGAAACTTGGAACAAACTATTAAACAGAGTAATTGTTGAAGGAGGAACCGACGAACAGATCAAGACCTTTTATTCCTGTCTTTTCCGTGCAAACCTTTTTTCACGCAAATTTTACGAGCGTAATGAAAATAATGAGCCATACTATTACAGCCCTTACGATGGCAAGATATACAACGGCTATATGTATACCGACAATGGATTTTGGGATACTTTCCGCACACAATTCCCTCTGACCAATATCCTCCATCCTACCATGCAGGGGCAGTATATGAATGCTTTGCTTGATGCTCACGATCAATGTGGTTGGTTACCATCGTGGTCGCAGCCGGGAGAAACAGGAGGTATGATCGGCAATCATGCAATCTCGCTTCTTGCCGATGCATGGGCGAAAGGCATTCGTACTTTTGATCCTGATCGTGCACTAAAAGCTTATGCACATGAGGCAATGAATAAAGGCCCATGGGGAGGAGCTAACGGTCGCATTTTTTGGAAAGAATATTTTCAGTTAGGATATGTGCCTTATCCGGAGTCGTCGGGATCTACTGCACAAACATTGGAGTATGCCTATGATGACTGGTGCGGATATGAATTGGCACGAATGACAGGAAATAAATTCTATATGGATGTTTTTGAAAGGCAAATGTACAACTATCGGAATGTCTTTGACCCTACAGTTGGTTTCATGAGAGGTAAAGATAAAGATGGCAAGTGGCAGGAACCGTTCGATCCTTTTGTGTGGGGCGGCCCTTATTGCGAAGGGAATGCTTGGCATTATACTTGGTCTGTTTTTCACGATGTGCAGGGACTGATCGACTTATTTGGCGGTGCAGAAAATATGGTCTCAAAAATGGATTCGGTATTTACTGTGCCTAATATTATTAAACCCGGTACATACGGTGGCATTATCCACGAAATGAAAGAAATGGAACTTGCAGGCATGGGACAATATGCACAAGGCAATCAGCCTATTCAGCATATGATCTATATGTATTCATATGCAGGACAACCATGGAAAACCCAATACTGGGCTCGCCAAATTATGGATAGACTATATAATTCTACAGAAAAAGGTTATCCGGGCGATGAGGATCAAGGAGGTATGGCTTCGTGGTATGTACTGAGCGCACTTGGAGTCTATTCTGTTTGTCCCGGTACGGATGAATATGTATTGGGTAGTCCGCTATTCAAAAAAACTACAATTACGATGGAAGACGGAAAGAAGTTTGTAATAGAAGCAAATAATAACAGTAAAGATAATATATATGTCCAATCCGTTAAGCTCAATGGTAATCCTTTAAATAAGAATTACATTACTTACAAAGATATCGTAAGTGGAGGAACTATTGAATATACAATGGGAAGCCAGCCAAATAAAGGACGAGGTATTACAAAAGATGCTGCTCCATTTTCCCTGACTAAAAAGTAAACAGATATAAATTCAAATAATGAATAGAAATACGATAATATTAATTTTTGCTTGTTTTTTTATATTCGGTCAGCTTTTAAATACTCAGGAGATTAAAATATCTCTTAATAGTGATGCGAATATTATTAATTGGAAGATTAAAGCAGAGGCTGAGGTTCAGGATCGCAAGCAAATGATGGTATTGGATTATGATGTCTCAAGTTGGGTCTCAGCAGTTGTTCCCGGAACTGTTTTTGGTTCGTATGTGGAAGCCGGTTTGGAGAAAGATCCGAATTTCGGAGATAATATCTACAAAGTGGATAAATCAAAATATGATAGAAATTTCTGGTATCGAGGCGAATTTGATACGCCCGTTTTGTCGGAAGGAGAACATCTGTGGTTCAATTTTGAAGGTATAAATAGAAAAGGTGAAATTTTTCTGAATGGGCATCGATTAGGTTTTCTCGATGGTTTTATGAACAGAGGAAAATTTGATATTACTGACTATTTGAATAAAAATGGAAAAAATGTGTTGGCCGTATTGGTACATTGGGTGGGTTTGCCTGTTCCTAATTATGCGAGTCCAACTTATATTTCCAGTGCCAGTTGGGATTGGATGCCTTATGTCCCGGGATTGCTCAGTGGTATCACTGATGATGTATTTCTAACAAGTTCGGGTGCAGTTACTATCGTAGATCCTTGGGTTAGATCTAAAGTTCCGAACAATGATAAGGCCTTTTTGAAATTACAGATTGAATTAAGTAATCATACGACAACAGAATGTAAAGGGCTGTTGAAAGCAGTAATTCAGCCGGGCAATATTGAATTTTCGAAAGAAATAGTTCTTGGTGCAGGTCAACAGAAACCATTTATATTCGACGCTAAGGATTTTAAACAATTAGAAATTATTAACCCTAAATTATGGTGGCCTAATGGATATGGGGAACCAAACCTGTATACATGTAATTTGACATATAGCATAAACGGAAGAGTGTCAGACAGCAAAAATATAACGTTCGGAATTAAAGAATACAGCTATGAGAAAGTAGACGATGTTTTTCGTATAAAAATAAATGGAGAACCGGTCTATATAAAAGGAGGAAACTGGGGTATGAGCGAATACATGTTACGTTGTCGTGGAGAAGAGTATGATATGAAAGTAAAACTTCATCAGGAGATGAATTATAATATGATCCGTAATTGGATAGGATCGGTAACCGATGAAGAGTTTTATGACGCATGTGATAAGTACGGCATCATGGTCTGGGATGATTTTTGGCTAAACTCTCATCCCAATCTTCCGGACGATGTACAGACGTTTAATAATAATGCAATAGAGAAAATCAAACGTTTGCGAAACCATCCTTCTATTGCTGTATGGTGTGGCGATAATGAAGGAACACCACTTCCTCCGCTGAATGAATGGTTGGCGGGGAATGTGGAATATTATGATGGTGGTGATCGCTGGTATCAGCCTATTTCCAATAATGATGGATTATCCGGTAGCGGGCCATGGGCAAATGCTCATCCAAGTTGGTATTTTACTAAATATCCTATGATGTTTGGATTTAAAGGAAAACCGAGCTGGGGTTTCCGTACAGAGATAGGTACGGCGGTTTTTACTACATTCGAAAGCTTCAAGAAATTTATCCCTAAAGAATACTGGTGGCCTCGTAACGAAATGTGGGATTTGCATTTCTTTGGATCTAAAGCAGCTAATGCCGCTCCTGACAAGTATTTTAACACTGTAGCTGAAAATTACGGAATGCCTAAGGGGATAGAAGACTTTTGTCGTAAAGCCCAATTACTCAATATGGAATCCAATAAAGCGATGTACGAAGGATGGCAACATCATATGTGGAATGATGCTACAGGAATAATGACGTGGATGAGCCAGTCTGCATATCCTTCTTTTGTCTGGCAAACCTATGATTATTACTACGATCTTACAGGAGCATATTGGGGCATAAAAAAAGCATGCGAGCCTATTCATATACAATGGAGCTATGCCGATAATTCAGTAAAGGTTATAAATGCGACATTGAGCGATAAGGATAACCTTACCGCAAAGGCTACTATCTATAATCTGGATGGTAAAGAGATGCCTAGATATACTCAAATAAAGAAAATAGATGCGAAAGCGAATCAGGCTACACATTCTTTTTATATGGATTTCACGAATGATAATATGGCCTACAATAAAAATGTGGTTGCATCTTCCGTTTCACATGATGCCGGAGATGCAAGCGCTGTAGCTGATGGAAGTGATGGTAGCCGTTGGGCGAGTAATTATACTGATAATGAATGGATATATGTTGATTTAGGAGAACCAAAAGAAGTAGGAAATATTACATTGAAATGGGAGAATGCTCATGCAAAATCTTACAAAATTCAGGTATCAGACGATGCTGCTAATTGGAAAGATATATATGAAGACAATAATTCTAAAGGCGGAAATGAAGAGATTAAAATTAAACCTGTAGTGACCCGTTATGTAAAGGTAGCAGGATTAAAGCGTGCCACCGAATGGGGATATTCTCTTTACGAAATTGAATTCTATGGCAAGAAGAAGGTAAAAACAGATCTTTCTCCTGTTCATTTTCTCAAATTGCAATTGACAGATGATAATGGAAATATACTTTCCGATAATTTTTATTGGAGATCAAACGTCTTGGGAGACTATACGGCATTAAATAAATTAGGTAAAGCAAAATTGAATGTCGATTCACACAGAGAGACAAGAGGAAATAAAAAGGTTATAAAAGCTAGCATAAAAAATATAGGCTCATCTGTAGCTTTTGCTATACATGTGCAACCATACAGAACTTCTGACGGAGAACGTATTTTGCCTATTATAATCAATGATAATTATTTTACGCTTAGACAAGGGGAAAGTAAGAATCTGGAAATAGAATTTGGAGCCTCGCTTTTACCTGAAAACAGCTATAAACTGGAAGCAATTCCATATAATAATAAATAAACTGTATGAAAAATAGATTGTTGCTCTTATCCTTCTTTCTTATTGTACCCTTTATTGTAAACTCTCAAACGACAGGCATAGATTATGCAAGTCGGGTGAATACCCTTATCGGAAACAAAGGTGTGGGGTTGGCATCCGGATATATGTATCCCGGCGCAACTTATCCTTTTGGAATGGTGCAGTTTACCCCAACTTATTTTTCTAAGCAATCTGGTTTTGTTATTAATCAATTAAGCGGTGGTGGATGTGAACATATGGGAAATTTCCCTACTTTTCCGGTGAAAGGAAAGTTACGAATGTCACCTGATGATATTATCAGCTATAGGATAAACCTATCAGAGGAAAAAGGACATGCCGGTTATTATCAAGCTAAGGTGCAGGATGATATTAAGGCCGAACTTTCTGTGACCGAGAGAACAGGAATGGCTCGTTATGAATACCCGACGAATGAAAGCTTCGGTACTGTTATAATCGGGGCAGGAGTGGCTACTACAAATACAGAAAACGCAACAGTTGTAATTACGAGTGCCAATACTTGTGAAGGATATGCTGAAGGAGGTACTTTCTGTGGGTACCCTACACCTTATAAAGTTTATTTTGTTGCAGAATTCGATACGAATGCTATTGAGGTAGGAACATGGAAAGATGATAAAATAAGAGAAAAGTCTGTTTTTGCAGAAGGTAAGAACTCCGGAGTATTCTTCACTTTCGATGTGAGTAAGAATAAAGTAATACAATATAAAATAGGCGTTTCGTATGTATCGGTTGAGAATGCAAGAGGAAATCTGAGAGCTGAGAATTCAGCATGGAATTTTGATGTCATTAAAAATCAGGCCGAAATAAAATGGAATAAATATTTAGGTAAGATAGAGGTTGAGGGCACAAATCCCGAACGCATAACTCAGTTTTACACGCATCTATATAGAGCTCTTATTCATCCCAATGTATGTAGTGATACGAATGGAGAATATATGGGTGCTGATTTTAAGGTACATAAAAGTAAATCGAAGCATTATACATCTTTTAGCAACTGGGATACATACCGTACTCAGATACAGTTGCTTGCTATGCTTGACCCCGATGTGGCATCCGATGTTGTGATTTCTCACCAGTTGTTTGCCGAACAAACAGGTGGCGAAGGCTTTCCCCGTTGGGTGATGGCAAATGTGGAAACCGGTATCATGCAAGGAGACCCTACTCCTATACTAATTTCGAATGCTTGGGCTTTTGGTGCAAGGAATTATAACCCGAAGCCTATTTTTAAAATAATGCAGCATGGAGCAGAGGTTTCGCGCTCTATGTCTCAGAAGGTAGAAGTGCGTCCCGGATTGAAACAGTATCTTGATAAAGGATACTATAATGCTTCTGAACAACTGGAGTATACTTCAGCTGATTTTGCTATAGCCCGATTTGCTTTATATGCCTGTGGAGATGAATTTGCCAGTTGGCGGTATTTCCATTTTGCACGTTCGTGGAAAAATCTATATAATCCTGCAACAGGGTGGTTGCAATCACGTAATGCAGATGGTTCGTGGAAATCACTAGGGGATGATTTCCGTGAGTCTACATATAAAAACTATTTTTGGATGGTTCCGTATAATCTTGGAGGATTAATAGAGCTGGTAGGAGGGAAAACGAATGCTGTAGTTCGTCTCGACGATTTGTTTAGACGATTGGATGCAGGCTATAATGACGATTGGTTTGCTTCGGGCAACGAACCGAGTTTTCATATTCCTTGGATATATAACTGGGCCGGACGCCCGGATAAAACACAGAAAGTAGTAAACCGTATTTTGAATGAACAATACTTCAATCAGGTAGATGGACTTCCCGGTAATGATGATTTGGGTACGATGGGGGCATGGTACGTTTTTGCATGTATAGGATTGTATCCTGAAATCCCAGGTGTTGGAGGCTTTTCAATTAATACACCCATTTTTAAATCGATAAGAGTACACCTTAAAAAAGGAGATTTATTGATAAAAGGAGGTTCAGAAAAAGAGATTTATATCCGTTCTTTGAACTTCGATGGTAAACCTTATGATAATACATGGATAAATTGGGATGATATATCTAACGGAGCCACACTTGAATATTCTACTTCGGATAAGCCCAATTTGCAATGGGGAACTAAGATCGACGCTCCTTCGTTTCCATAGAGATTTGAGTAGTATATGGTGAAAAATAAGGTGACAGATAGTTTCCTGTTGAATAGATACGATTGTAACTTTATTTGTTTTTGTTTATCTATATAATGCAGATAATAAGAGCTTTATATTTAAATAAAGTAACATTTAAAAATATGCTTTAAATCTGTCACTTTTGTCACCTTTTTGGGTATATCTGTTTGATTATGATGTTTATATGTGATTTTTGATAGTGTCACTTTTTAAGCGTATGTAACTCTCATATTTTTGAATCATGCAAATAGAAAAATAATTAAAATATAAATCAATGAAAAACAGTATTTTTAAAGTAATTCTCTTTGTAACAGTGGTTACATTGATCTCTTGTAAAGAGAAAAAAGTTTCGGAAAAGGTTTCGGAGTTTCCAGATTGGGCATGGACTGATTTTCAGCGTCCTGAAGGTATTAATCCGATTATTTCACCTGATAGCACAACCCGTTTTTATTGTCCGATAACAAAAGACTCTGTTGATTGGGAATCGAATGATACCTTCAATCCCGCAGCAACTATCTACGATGGTAAAATAGTAGTACTTTACCGTGCAGAAGATAAGTCGGGGCAGGGTATAGGTGGACGTACATCCCGCTTAGGATATGCTTGGTCGGAAGATGGGCTTCATTTTCAACGAAAATCTATACCAGTATTCTACCCTGACAATGATAATCAAAAAGAGCTAGAGTGGCCCGGTGGTTGTGAAGATCCACGTTTGGCAATGACTGAAGATGGTATGTATGTTATGTTTTATACGCAATGGAATAGAAAACAAGCTCGTTTGGCGGTAGCTACTACCCGAGATTTACATACATGGGAGAAACATGGACCGGTATTTACAAAAGCTTATAATGGGAGATTTAAAGATGATTTTTCGAAATCAGCATCAGTTGTTACCAGACTAGTAGACGGAAAACAGGTCATCGCTAAAATTGATGGGAAATATTGGATGTACTGGGGTGAGAAATTTGTAAATGTAGCAACGTCAGAAGACCTGATAAACTGGACTCCTTTATTAACTGAAAGCGGAGATTTTCTGAAAGTAATAGAGCCTCGTAAAGGAAAGTTTGATAGCTCGCTTACCGAATGTGGCCCTCCGGCCGTAATGACAGACAAGGGAATCTTATTGCTATATAATGGTAAGAATGCAGACGGAATTGAAGGTGATACTTTGTATACTGCAAATTCTTATTGTGCAGGGCAAGCTTTATTTGATTCGAAAGATCCGACTAAGCTACTCGGGCAACTTGATAAGCCTTTCTATACTCCCCAAGCTGATTTTGAAAAAAGCGGACAGTATCCTGCCGGAACGGTGTTTATTGAAGGGTTAGTGTTTTATGGTAAAAAATGGTATTTATACTATGGATGTGCCGATTCGCGGGTGGCTGTAGCTGTATATGATCCCGAAAAGAAAAAAGAATAAATATTTTAATCATGGGAAAATCATACTATCATATTTTTTTGATAATTATATCGATGCTTATACACCCGATCTGTAATGCCCGCTCTTTGATAGGTATTACAGACCTGAGGTGTGAGAATCTGATAAATCCGAATGCTATAGATAATGTAAATCCTCATTTTAGTTGGAAGATAGCATATTCCAAAGGACAAATGCAACAACGGTTTTACGAAATACAAGTAGCATCGGACAGTATTGCTCTTTTGAATAATAAAGCTGATTTGTGGAATCAAGGAAAAGTGTGTTCTTCCTCGTCGGTAATGGTCTCTTATAATGGACGTCCTTTATCATCAAGGTTGTTATGCTATTGGCGGGTTCGTATATGGAATGATAAAGGTGAAGTTTCTGATTGGAGCGATATTGCACGGTTTGGAATCGGAATAGTGGGTAATGATAAAATGCAAGGCAGCTATATCGGCTTGCCTGCGGGTGCAGGAAATACACAAACCCCTTTGTTAAGGAAAAAGTTCAGGATTGAGAATACAGGGACTTCGTTTTTACATATCAATTCCTTAGGCTATCACGAAGTATATATCAATGGAACGAAAGTAAGTGATGATGTCCTTTCTCCCGCAGTTTCGCAATTGAATAAAAGATCACTTATTGTAACATACGATGTAAGTAACTATTTGAAGAAAGGTGAAAACGAATTGGTTATCTGGCTTGGTAGCGGCTGGTATAAGAAAACAACATTCGGCACCGATCATGATGGCCCGCTTGTAAAGGCTCAGTTGGATATTTTACATAACAAAAATTGGAATACTGTATTAACTACAAATTCTTCGTGGCAAGGGGCTGAGAGTGGATATATGGATACAGGCACATGGCAAGCCTTACAATTCAAAGGCGAACGTCTTGATCGTAAGCACACTCCGACTGATTTATCGTCAAGTACTCTTAATTGTATGACATGGTCTCGGATAGAGGAAGTTGATCTGCCCCGACACAAGGCTTCGCCCGAAATGACTCAGCCAAACAAGATACAAGAAATATTCATACCTAAAAATATAAAACAGCTGGGTGATAGTACATGGCTTGTGGATATGGGAAAAGCTTTGAACGGTTGGTTTGATATTCATTTTCCAAAATTACCCGAAGGGCATGAAATTCTGCTCGAATATACTGATTTTTTGGATAAAGATGGCAATTTCTTGGATCAGGGACAAAGTGATATTTATATCGCTGCCGGTGAGGGTAAAGAAGTGTTTAAAAATAAATTTAATCATCATGCTTTTCAGTATGTAAGAGTGTCACATTTGAAAGAAAAACCTCTAAAAGAAGATATAAAGGCATTTCTTATACATACCGACTATCGTGATAGGTCATCTTTTGAATGCTCCGATCCCGACCTGAATGCGATTCATAATATGATTAAATATACGATGCGCTGCCTTACTTTCTCAGGTTATATGGTAGATTGTCCCCATTTAGAGCGAGCCGGATATGGCGGAGACGGTAATTCATCGTTGGAGACACTTCAAACAATGTATGATGTGTCGCCTCTGTTTATGAACTGGCTGCAAGCTTGGGATGATTCTATGCGCGAAGGTGGAAGTCTGCCCCATGTTGCGCCTAATCCCGGAGCAGGTGGAGGAGGTCCGTATTGGTGTGGATTTTTTATCGTTGCACCGTGGAGAACTTACGTCAACTACAATGATTCCAGATTGATAGAGCAATATTATCCTGCGATGAAGGAATGGTTGGAATATGTAGAAAAATATACAGTAAATGGTCTACTGAAGCGTTGGCCGGATACACCTTACCGCGATTGGTTTTTGGGCGATTGGCTAGCTCCGATAGGTGTCGATTCGGGGTCGGAGTTATCTATAAATCTAGTGAACAACTGTTTTGTAAGTGATTGCTTCAGTATAATGGAAAAAATAGCCACAGTGCTCAATAAACCTGATGAAGCAAAAGATTTTGCTCAGCGAAAAGTCATTTTAGATCAGCTACTGCATAAAACGTTTTTTGATGCTGATAAGAACATGTACTCTACAGGATCACAGCTTGATATGTCGTACCCAATGCTTGTCGGAGTAACGCCTTCGGACGTTTATGATAAAGTGAAAGATCAACTATTCAGAGAAACAAAAGAGAAATACAATGATCATATAGCAGTCGGATTGGTGGGTGTTTCTATTCTTACCAGATGGGCTATAGAAAACAAATCGGCAGACTTTATGTATTCCATGTTGAAAAAGCGTGACTATCCGGGCTATCTGCAGATGATAGATAATGGAGCTTCTACTACATGGGAATACTGGAGCGGTGAGAGAAGCCGTATTCATAATTGCTATAACGCTATAGGTTCTTGGTTCTATCAGGCATTGGGGGGTATTCGTACTGATGAGAAAAATCCGGGCTATAAGCATGTATATATCGAACCTCAGATCCCTGAAGGTGTTACGTGGGCAAAAACATCCGTAAACTCACCGTATGGAAAAGTGTCGGTTGATTGGTCGCTGGAAGGTGTTGTGTTGAAAATGAATGTTACACTTCCGGTGGGATGCCGTGGAACAGTTATCGTACCAGCTAATGCTCATAAGAGTAAAGTAAATGGGCTTGCTTTGGAAAAATCAAAATCTTCTATTGAGATTGGAAATGGCGTGTCTGAACTAACCTTTTCTTTGATTTAGAATCTGAATTACAAATAAAATACTTGTTAAGTTATTGTATAAGAGTTTTCTTTGCTGTAAATAAAATTGTTGAGTTCAAAAGAAAACCTCAGTATAGTTTATTGATTTATACTGAGGTTTTACTTATAAAGGGGCTTTTATCTAGTGATCATGATCATGGTCACCATCTTCTCCGTCGTGACTTAATACAATATTACGTGCAACATACGATTCGTTCCCAGCGGCATCAGTACAATATACCATTAAGTGATAATTACCAGGGGTTGCATTTTCCGGTATGATTATTTCATGATGATGTATCTTGGCTGTTTTTTGTCCAGTTACACTCCATGTTTTCTGAAAAGCAAATGCGGTAGTACTGTCTTCGGCTTTTAATGATTTTGTATGGTTATGACCATCGAAGTTGTTATGTATCTCTACTTTATAAGAAGATAACATTTCATTGTCGGATAATTCCATGTCGAAATGAATATCTGATCCAATCTTTAATACAGCGCCTTCTGTCGGAGCCGTTAGATTGATCACAGGTGGAGTTGTATCTCCATCGTTATCATTACTACAAGATGTAAATGATATAGATGTTATTATACTAATAATTGATAGGAATAGGATTTTAATAATTGTTCTCATTTTAATTTACTTTTAAAAGGTATTTTAATTGATAATTGAAAGTTGCGTCCCGGTTCTGGAATCTCAACTTTTCTGTAAAAACTTAAGTGGTTATAATATTTATTATTCAATAGATTTCGCATTGATAAACTGATATCTACCATTTTGTTATATATCGGAATGCTTATATTTCCTCCGAGATTAATTAAATTGGTTCCTGATGTTGGCCTTTCGTTCTTTGACACTCTATTCTGATTGGCAATGCTATACAGTTCGGCATGTATTTGGAATTGATTCTTTTTCCATGTTATTGTATTTCGCATAGATGCCGGTGGCGAGAAACTTAAAGGAGTATTCTCATCAAGGTTGTAAGTATATACGTACTCACCTGTGAAAGAATAATTCAGATGTGGGAACAAGTCTATACTGAAAGATATTTCCGTTCCTGCAAAAATAGCTTCAGCACCCGTATATCGATATATCTGTCCCGCATGAGGAAGTACAGACCAATCGCCTGTTGGTTTCAGAAAAATGTAATTGCTAAACCAGCTAAAGAACGGAGCGATGGAAAAAGCAATGCTCTTGTTTTCATATAAGTAAGATGCATCCAGCTGCCATCCTCTTTCTGAATTAAGCGATGGGTCTCCTTGCTCGTGTCTGAACGTACCATGATGTACTCCATTTGCTGCTAACTCATTTGCACCAGGAAGCCGAAAGCTGTGTCCTATATTCGCTTTTACAAGATGATAAATATTTGGATTCCATATAATACCGAGCGATCCAGAAAAGTCTTCAAAGTTGCGATTTACTGGATAGCTACGCCACTTATATTGCTTTATCAGTTCGTCCTCATATCCCATTTCTTGCAGATATGTTTCTAGGTAAGGATCATTATAAGCTGATATGTCAATATTCCCATGATCGTAGCGAATACCTCCACTAAAGCTAAGTTGCTGTGATGGTCGCCATGTAGCAAGACCAAATACTCCACTTGTAAATCTATTGTACTTGGGTAAGAGAAACGAATATCCAGATATACGGTTTTGTTGATATTGAATATCAAGCCCCGCATTATATTCCCATGTGGCTGAGGCAATTGTTTTCAATTTGATAGAAGAACTATATGTATCCAGGGTGAAAACCAATTCCTTATCCGGATCTTTATGAGGAGGTGCTTGTGTTCCATAATGCGTATGAAATTTACTCCACTCTTCCCTGTGATTCTTCTGATATCCAACATCCCAATATCCAATGAGTTTATCCCATATATATTGCTGTCGCGATGTTATTTTCAAATGATTTACTTTGCTATATGGTAATTCAATATTACGATCATCCCCATCGTCCTGTACACGGGATATATCAGGTATGCCATGTGCTCCGGGAAAAAATCCTATTTTTTGATAGGCATTACTGATTGAATAATTCGAATAATACTTTCCGCTACGGTATTCGGTGTATGAACTTATATTACGCTCAATACCGGCTGTATTCTTCAACTTCCGATTATATATTGGTACTTTCTGAGTAAGATAAACAATGGTATCTGTCGGTATGCGATAATCTCCAAAACGCTGTTCGGAATATCGAAACTTTGTATACCATGCATTTTTTTTCAGACCTAATAATACAGAACCCCCGAATGTTTCATTTACACTTTTGCCTAGTACCATAGCTGCACCAAAAATCTGATTATCAAAGGGTGGGGGACCTTGTGTTATTTCTACAACGCCTCCCATTGCATCGCTCCCATAAAGGAGTGAGGATGGCCCTTTGCGGACAGTGACTCGTTCGATATTAAACGCGTCAATCTCTAAGCCGTGATCGCTTCCCCATTGTTGGCCTTCCTGTTTAATTCCATTTTCGGTTACAGAAATGCGATTGAATCCCATTCCCCTTATCATGGGTTTCGAAAATCCGGAACCAATATCCATAGAACGGACTCCCGGTATATGCTCTAGTGCTTGTATAAGATTGCCTGTAAAGTGACTTCTTAAAAAATCCTTTTCTGCTACTTCTATCGACAGAGCTGAATTAAGTTTACTCGATGTCTTATAAGATGTTGCAGTTATAGTAATACTTTCTAACTCTACCTGTTTGATAGAATCTGATTCTTGACTATACAAAGGCAATACAAATACCAGCAAGAGCATAACCCGAATAATTCGGATATGCATATAGGTATTTGTTTTTATTTTATTAAAATAATTTACGAATAAAGTTGGGATAGAATTATCCCGGAGGAAAATATGTTTTTAATAGAGGGTGGTGCTCGTAGATAATTGAGTTGGGTTATCGAGTTATATCCATTTTCCAGATATAAGGAATATATCCGGCTAGTATATATTATTTGTATTGTATCCGAAATGCGAAAACTAGCTTCAGTAAATAAAGATAACGTGAGTTTACAAACCTGACATGTATTACTATTATGTTGAGGTTTATGTTTATGTTTATCGTTAGCATGTGAACAATGTTCTTCGTAGCACTCATATTTATAAATATGAATACCCTTAACTATAAGCGGGGTTATGAAGATAGCCGCTAATAGCCACGCCAAGATAATTTTATTTACTTTATATTGCCTCACACCGAATATGAATTTTGACTAGGAGACAGCAAAGATATAAATTTTATTTAAATGCAACATTGTTTCAATATTAATATATAATCAATTTGTGTGGTCTGTGATTTTGTGGTACTTTTGTTTACCTATAAATATTGATATTATGAATGCAATAGATATACTCAGAAATAAGGGTTTAAAGAAAACAGCTCAGCGAGTTATGCTGATTAATATTTTGCAAAAGAGGAGTATTTCTTTAACCGAGGGTGATATAAAGATGGAGATGGGAGATCTTTACGATCGTATAACTTTTTATCGCACTGTTCAAACATTATTGGAAACTGAAATCATACATAAAATTACAGTTGATAACATAACAAAATATGTACTGAATGATATTCATCTTTCAGGCAATAAAAAAGATCATGCTCATTTTTATTGTAAAAGTTGTCATTCAATAACTTGTCTCGATAATATATCTTTAAAAAAGTATAACTTACTGGAAGGATTTAAATCTGACGAATGTGAGATATTAATAAAAGGTAGTTGTAATAAATGTAGTGAGCCTCTATAATTCGGTTCTTTCTTGGTATCTTGATTTTTCCAATTTAACTATTTTGAGTAGATTTTCTTTTAACTTTCTCCCATATTCCGCTATTACTTCTTTTCTTTAAATAAGAATATGCCTTTATGACATTTAAGTTCATAAAAAGAAAATAATATGGAATAAACAGCACTTTATTTTTTATCTCCTTTTTAGCAAGTGTATATCCTACAAAACCTAATAAGTAGAAAATAACTTGTAATATTAATAATATAGCAGGCAATGTACAAGTAGGGTAGGTTTGTATACAAAGTAATACATTAAGAGGTAATAGAGCAAAAAGAGCCAAAGGTGTTATGGTCCATCTCAACACGCGATGGGATATATACTGAAAGCTTAGTAGCCCGTATCTGAAAATATTAAGTAATGGACATAATCTCCATACAGCTTGTAGTCCTCCTGCTGCAATTCTTACTTTTCTTTTTTCTTCTTCTATCATCGAATCGGAGCTATATTCCATAGCATATGCTTCGGAACAATATGCTATGCGATAACCTTTTTGTGCTATTCTTAGAGACAAGACGAAATCATCAAGAATTGTATCTTTTGGAATATATTCAAACAAATCACGTCTTATGGCAAATAACTCACCCGCAGCACCAACTACAGAGTATAAACGAGAGTCTAAGCTTTTTAATACAGATTCGTAGCGCCAATAAAATCCTTCGCCACTAGACGATGCGTTATCCTTTGATTCTATATTTACCCTTTTTTCTCCTGTTACACAACCGACTTTACTGTCTGCAAATAGTGATACTATCTCATTTATACTTTGAGTGTTTAGTATAGCATTTGCATCTGTAAATATAACAATAGGAGTATCTATGTAAGACATGCTTCTGTTTAAGGCTGCAGTTTTGCCTTCACGTTCAGATTCATGTAAGATTTTTATATTAGGATACGACTTTAGCATTTCTACTGTACTGTCTGTACTACCATCAGTAACCCAGACAACATGGAGCTTTTCCTCTGGATAATTTAAAGACTCTATATTGGCCATTTTTTCGACCACAACGTTTTCTTCATTATAAGCTGCGATCAGTAAGGTAACATCGAGTAACTCTACTTCTTGCAACTTATTTTTGCTTCGGGGTTTAAAAATTTCTTTGATTTTTACCAGAAACCAAATTAAGATGCCATACCCTAAGTAAGTATAGAAAATAATGAATGCAAATAGGCAGAATACAATAATTAAAATCATAGAAACAACAATTCAAATCGTTTATTTACAAGCTAAAATAACCTTTTCCATCTGATTCTTCCATGAAAGATTATTGATAGAGTTGCGTATTTCTATAGCAGGTATTGTTTTTACTTTTTCATAAAATGCAATCACGTCAAGGATATTTATTGGTGATTCGTCAGCACTTACTTTCATAATATAAGGTTTTTCTTCAAAATCATTGTCTACTTCGGAGTAGATAAATGGAATGCCTCTTGCTGCGTATTCTCGGTTTTTTAGAGTCTTTATATTGGTGATTCCACTTCGATGACGTCCCAGGCTGGCAATTCCTATTGATGCTTGATTAAACAAGCTATCTAAGCTATCTCCATATTGTGGACCGTGAAAGGTGACATAGTTCTCCAATTTATTCTGGATTATGTAATTTTTCAATTTCGAGATTTCTCGTTCATCTCCGTACCCAACAATTTCATACCGAACTTCGACATCTTGTTTCACTTTATAATATTCGGTTAATCCTTTTAGTAAACGGTCGAATCCATGCCAAACATGAATTTCAGCTACGCTTATCAGAGTAATTATATTCGGATTACTATTTGTCGGCTCTTTTATTTTTATAGCATCGAAGTCTATACCATTCGATATATTAATTGTTTTTGCTCCAAATATATTTGTTTCGTTTGAAAATGTCACAATTCTGAATATATTATGAGCTAGTTTGCGGCGAAAGAGTTTATCTGTAAGTAGCTGTAGGCGAGTCGGCAAAGAACTGTTGATGTATTCGTTGTCGTATGGATAGGTAGGGATTTCGAGTAATGTTTTCACCCCTACTTTAGCCGCTTGCTTAACAAAGGAAATTAAAAACGGATTTGCATTGTGATATGATCTAATATAAATCAAGTTGATGTTGTTCTTTTCTATATAATTTAATATCGCAGAATAGTCAACTCTTTTCTTTATTTTGGCTTTAATTCCATGCCCAATATTTTCAAGAACCTGATCATCTATCATTCGTCTCTGATAACCATCATTCTCAATATGAATATAGCATAGACGTGTCTCTACATCACACTTTTTCAAAGCACTAACCTGATAGTGTATTTTTTTACTGATGCCGTTATATGCCTCAAACCCATGAAAAATCAGGTATAATAGTTTCATCTCATTTTATTTTTTAATTTACCACAAATATCAATTTCTTTTGTTAGCTGTATATAAAGGCTGTATATAAGCATAAATATTAAACTTTTAAACAAAGCACTTATAAATATGTTTGATATTGTTATTAACTGAGATATAAATAGTAGAATTGAAAATAGAATGATACTAAGAATTATTGGAGATATGAATTGTTTCACAAAATTAATAATACTTGTCTTTAAAGTGTATCGGTACATGATATAGTAACATTGAATAAAATTCATAGTAAATGTAATTGTGATGCACCATGCAACTGCAATAAGCGAATTAAATATAAATATTCCGATTAATATTCCTGAAACATTTAATATAGAAGATAACAGTCCACTTATGAATAATAATTTTGTTGCATTAGCTGCTTGAAAAATAGCACCGGATGTAGATAATATAATTTGTATTCCGACAGATAAGGATAGAATCTGAAATACAGGTATAGAGTTTATCCATTGATCGCCAAATACTATTAATACAGCCTCTCTTGCTGTGAACCAAAGTAGTATAGACAAAGGAAACCCAATGAAAGCTAAAAGACGGACAACTTTGAGATAAGAGAATGATAATTTTTTAAGGTCATTCTGAAAGTCTGAAAAAATAGGATGCATAACAGGTGTTATGGCATAGGTTATATTTTGTAATGGTAACATCATTAGACGATATGATTTTTCATAATATCCGAGCAAAGACATTCCCATATATTTCCCGATAAGTAATTTGTCAAGATTCCTACTAAAGTAATTTATTAGATTGAACAGAAACTGATAAGAGGAGTAAGAAAGTATAATCTTCAATGAAGAAATATTAAATATAATCTTCATCTTTTGAGGATAACGCAATATGTTAACAATAAATAGAGTTGCACTTGAAAAGATCGGATTAATAAGCAAAGCATATAATCCAGCTCCATTTAAGGCCGCAATTATAGATATAAATCCACCTAGAAATTGAACTACAAATGTTCGAAAGGCAATGAATTTAAATTCCTTATTTCTGTACAGTAATGCGCTCGGAACAATATTAACTGTAACAAAGAATAAATTTACAGACAATATCTGACATATGTTGATAAGATCGTTTTTTTCATAATAAGACGCTATAGCCCACGATGAAAAAAAGAACCCAAGAGAAATAATTATCCCCAACCAAACAGTAAAGGAGAAGATATCGGATAAATTTTCTTTAGTTAAACTTTTATTCTGGATTATTGCAGGCGCTAATCCTAAATCGCTAAAAACACTAAAAAAAGTAATGATAACCATAGCTATCGCTATTAGACCAAAATCTTGAGGGGTAATAAGTCTAGCTAATACAGCAGAAACAATTAATGATACAATAATACCACTGTATTTAGATATTGCATTATATGTGACACCTGTAAATAAATCTTTTTTTAATGACACTTGGATTAATTATTATTTTGTATATGATTTTAATTTTATTAGCCAAGGAAAAAGAAGGACGAGCCATGACTTAACTGATATATATTTACGATAGTGAAGAAAGCAAGTCTTGGCAATACTAAAGCGTTCGTACCATCTAAATATATTGGCCATATATATAGCAGGATCAAAAAAGGACAGAATAGTTTTATTTATTGTTTTTTTTATAATTTCATTTTGCCCGGATGCAAATTTTATAAGTTCATCTACGACTATAAAATAGTTCCTAACATTAAAGATCGTATATTGTTTAGTCATAATTGAATCGGGGCGAAATCGTCTGTGAAAGAATGCTTCAGGGATATACGCTACTCTTTGTGCCTGAGTGTATAACTTTGCTGTAAATAGTTGATCCTCATGTATTATTCCTGGTAGGAAATTTAAGGATAAAGAAGTTATATAATTATGCTTTATAAATAGAAGACAGACCGAAGATCTATAGCCTGAAGTCTCGAGCAATGTGTTTAAACTTTGTAATCCCGTTTTAATTTCACTTGTAATCTTCTCTTTTCTATTATAAGATATTGGTGCTTGTATATTGCTATCTGTAAATGTTATTGCATCAAAAAAAACGAAATCAAGTTGTTCTGATACACATCTTTCATAACAGACTTTTAATGCGTTTGTATCCAGTATATCATCACTATCCATAAAATAGATGTATTCTCCATTGGCATAATTTAGTCCTTGATTTCGAGCAGATGACAGCCCTTGATTCTCTTGAGAATGAATAAATATACGCTTGTCAATGTCTTGCAATAGAGTTATTACTTGCAAACTGTTATCCGTAGATCCATCATTAATAATTATAATTTCTAATTCAGGTAGCGTCTGATTTATAATTGAACGAACCGATTCTTCTACATATTTTCCTGTATTATAAACAGGTATGATAACACTTACTTTTGGCTTAATTACATCCTTACCCATTCTTTTTTTTGAAAATCAAATTTTTTTATAACTCGTGCGGGATTTCCTACGGCTACACAGTATGACGGTATATCTTTTGTTACAACGCTTCCTGCTCCGATTTGTGCACGTGTACCAATATGAACTCCAGCTAATATTACAGAATTTGAACCGATATGAGATTCGTCTTCGATAATTACTGTACTCTTAACTAAATCTTGTTCATTAGAGTCTATAGAGGCATCGGCATATCCATGATTAAATCCGGCAATAAAAACATGTTGTCCCAATCCGACTTTATTTCCAAGAGTTACAGGTCCAATGATTACAGAACCAATTCCTATACGCGAGTTATTACCTATTATTACATCTCCAGCTCCATTATTAATCGTTGTGAAGTCTTCGATTAACACATTGTCGCCTAGATTGAATTTATTCCAAGGGAATACATCTATTCTAGACCTCCTTTGTCTTATTTTACACCCCTTACCTTTTTTGTGAACCCAAGGGTTTACTAATAAACGAACCCATAATCGAGGTCTGGGATTCAATGATGGAGATATTAATTTTATAATAAAACTCTTGATCGTTCTATTTTTTTTTAATTTTTCTTTTAAAAGAGATATATTCATTTTTATGATTTATATTCATTTAATAATTCTCTAGCTGTATTTTCCCACGAAAACGAATTAACTCTTACTCTTCCGTATTCAACTAATTTTTGATACATTTCTTTATCATTTTCTATAAGTAGCAGCTTATTAGCAATATCTTGTTCGTTATATGGATCTGTGTATAAAGCTCCCTCACCTGCTACTTCGGGGATAGCCGATGTATTGGATACAATAACAGGGGTTTCGCAGCCCATCGACTCGAGTATTGGTAGTCCAAAACTTTCTCTCAATGATGGGTAAATGAAAACAAATGCTCCATTGTATATATATGGTAGATCTGAATTATTTATATACCCTGGACAGTGTACAAAAGGTTTTATGTGCTCTATATTTTCCTTCTTGAGAATTTCTTCAATAATAGATTTATTAATATCTAAAATCAATAAAGGTCTTTTATAATCGGATTTCTCGAGATATAGAGCATAAGCTTTTATTGTTCGCGAAGTGTTTTTTTTAGGATCTGTGTTCCCAAAGAATAAAATATAGTTGTCATCTTCTATATATTTGTTTGTAACATTATGATAGTTTGGTATATAATGAAATCGCTTATTATATCCATTGTGAATAGTGACTACCTTAGATGATGGCGTATTTGTTTTTTTACAAATGTTTTCGCGTTCAAAATCTGATACGGTGATGATTTTCTTGCTTTTAGATAATATTCGAGGTACAACAAGTTTTCTATATATGCGTCCTAAATTTTGGTATAGAGACTTATTCGAACTTTGTTTCTTTTCTAAAAATATTATATCATGTAATGTTACTATCAACGGTACATTTACAAACAGAGGTGCAGTATTACTTGTACAGTGCAGCACATCGGGTTTTATTTTAGATATAGCACGAGGCAGTCCTATTTGCTCCCATAATATATAGGACGGACATTTTACTTCTATTATATGAAAATTTGAGGTTTTTTCTAAACACTTGTCTGGTCCCGGTGCAACGAATATATAATACTCATTAGAGGTATCTTGTCTTTGTATTTCCTTCAAAGCTTCTAGAATGACAATATCCATTCCATGTTTCTTCTTTCGAAATATACGTTGTGCTTCAATCGCAATCTTCATTTACTATTCTTAATGTCAATGTTCTGTGTGTATAAATTTCTTTTTTGCGCCTTTCATTCTGAATAGATTAATAACCATTAAAATAAAAAGCTTAGGCAATTTTCTGAGTATTTTAATCAAACGCTCATTAACCATTTCATCCGGGATAGCAATGGCTAGAGATAAGCACATAAACATTAGCAATATCCACCATTTTATAGACCAAAATATATTAATAAACAAAAATAGAACTGCAAGAACGAATATTAATCCCAATAAAATCAATCGAGGGAGCATAGCCCATTGTATAAGTTTATTAAATAAATCGATATTTCCTGTACTCAATGCTTCTGAAATATATTTTATTCCTTTTGCCAAATTTTCGTATTGAGAAGCCATCCATCGTCGTCGTTGATTATAAAAGACTTGTTGATTCTGTACTTTCTGATCATATACAAATACATCTTCCAGATAATCAATATATATACCCTGTCGTAATAATTGTAGCTCCAATTCTTTGTCTTCTCCTACAGAAGATATGTTTTTAATATTCTTTTTAAACCATTTGTATTCGAATGCCATTCCTGATCCACTAAGAGCAGACGATAAGCCTAACCGTATATGCCCGCTCCTGAAAAAAGAATTGTTTATCTCTTCGCTCGCGGCATCTAAGATAGCCATGTCTGTCTCCGGATTTTTTGCTATGCGGTGAACCTGTAGGGCTCTTATACCAAAGAAAAATACTTTATTTATTTCATTCAAAAAATTAGCACTTACCGTATTGTCCGCATCTATTATTGCTACAACATCATAATTATCTTTACTTAAATTGTCAAGAGCAAAAATTAAAGCTTTTGCTTTTGTACTGTCTTCGTAATTTGCAATAAGCAGCTTAATAGGTAATTGTGAAAGTTCTTCGTTTGTTTCATCTTTTAGCTGATCCGAAATAACAACAACATCGAAATAACTTTTAGGATAATCTTGCGCAAGGAAGGATTTTACGGATGATACTATAACCTTATCTTCTTTGTACGCCGGAAAAAGAATAACATATTTGAGTTTATTGTCTGTTTCAGGGTATTGTATCTTTTTCTTATTTAGCGAAGCTATTGCAAAAATAAGAAGATACAAAACAGAAAATAACATCAATACAAATAATATTGAATCAACTATATTAATGAGGATCATAAAGTTTTTTTCATATTAGTAAAATTAATCATTCCCCTTATAGAAGCTCTAACTAGATCGAGACGTCCATTCAATGTGTAGGTAAATATACCTTTAGGATTAGCGATAAGAAATTGATATAGTATAGCCACTAATCGAATTATTCCTCTTCTGTTCCTCCATGCATACAGTAATCTGTTGCGTGTCATATAATAACATCGCAAAGGACTATTTTGTCCTACGCTCCGACTTTCTTTATGAAATACTACAGCTTGAGGATTATACCACAATTCAAATCCATTTTTTTTTATTTGTTCGCACCAGTCTAACTCTTCGTAATACAAAAAATATATTTCCGGCATTAGACCTACTTTTTTTATAATATCTCGCCTAAGCATCATCGCAGCTCCATGCAGGAATGGAGATTTGGCTGGTGTATCGTATTGCCCAAGATCAGGCTCACCAAAACCTATAAGGCTATTTCTCAATGTGACTTGAGATAAATCTGTATAGCCTGCAAACTGAATAGTATTGGAGTCTGCAAATTTTATTTTAGGAGAAACTGCTCCTACTGTTGCGTTTGAATCTAAAAATTCTGCGAGACTTAATAATGAATCATCTTTAATATATGTATCATTATTCAATAATAAGACATATTTTCCTTTAGCCTCGATTATACCTAAATTATTGCCTCCTGCAAAACCTAAGTTTGAATTACTGCTTATACAATGTATGTTCCTATATTTTGCTTGTATCTCAGTAATTTCATCTTTTAGAGAAGCATTATCCACTATAATGATTTCATAGGATACGTCTGACAAATTTTGCATTAAGCTATCTATCATATGGCATGTATCATTCATCCCATTGTAGTTAACGCTTACTATAGATATATATACATCATTCATATCCTTATGCTAAACCTTAATTAGATAGAGGTATATTCATTCTTAGAGGACAACTTGTTATTTTCGGCTTCTTTATTTTCGATCTCTTTATCAAAATACCGTCCCATCATGATGAATGCCATACACATATATAAAATCGGTCCGGTAGGAAACTGTTGTAGAACCTCATTTCCATAAGATGCAATTAAAATCCCTGATAGACCTGCTATTAGAGCACTCATTATGCCTTTAAGTTCTTTATTCTTGATACGAAACAATATATCATATATTCCTCTTGCTAGTACAAATAGAAAAATAGAAATAAAAAGAATGAGGCCAACAATACCTGTTTCTATCCATACATAAATAAGGGAAGAATCTGTAGCTAATCCATACATGTGATCGTTTGAATCCGTGTGTTTCGCTTTTCCTATACCAATTCCAAAAGGATGGTTAGGCATGAACTCCCGCATCTTTTTCTGATTTTCAATCCTTACATTGAAAGACGCATCTTCGGCTCCATGAAAAGCAGTTCTCATACGACGTATATCTGCGTTACTTTGCCCAATATTGGTGAAATTTAGGAAAATAAATAAGGATAATATAAGAAATGTGCCTCCAATAATAACTTTTTCGAGCTTTGATATTAGAATAAAGGTTGCATATCCCACAAATAATATCGCTAAAACTGTTCTAGTTCCCGATATAAGCATACCATAACCAGCCAAAATAGCTACAATAAAGAAAAACACTTTAACCTTTTTACTTTTGATATATAATGCACTTATCGAGAATACAACCATGGATAAAGCCATGCTACAACCAAAGTTAGCAGCATCAGTGAAAAATGAAAAATATCGAATACCCGAATAAATAACATGTGTTCTAGCTCCGTCTTCAACATACAGCCAATGGTTTTCAGCCGAATCAAATCCTATAAATTTTTGAATGATAGCTTTTAATACAGCAAAAATTGTAAGTATTCCCCATAGAAGGAGCACCTTTTTCAGATCTTTATAGCGTTTGAATAAAGCCGTGGTAACAACTATAAATAAGAATAAATAAAATCCCAGTCCCCTGACAGAAGTCATCCAAAGCTCAATCGTTGTATATGGATTCAAGATTTCCATAATACAATAAATAAGCCAAAAAAGAGAGATATATGTCAATGGATTATTAAATCTTTTCCAATAATCGACAGAAAAGAATACCGTACGGAAAAATAGAATAAATAATATGAATGCCAATAAAGCATCTATTACCATTCCTCCGGGAATACTTGGTCCGTACCGGCTGATACCCATAATTATGTAATTAACTATGAATAGAATCATCAGAAGCGATTGAGGAAATTTGAAAAAACAGAATAAGATAAGGCATGTTGTTGGTATACAGGCGAATAATATCCCGCTAATAAAGTTCCGTGTATATATAGTTGTTCCTAATATAATCAGTAGTCCAAGAAAGAGCCCTAGATAAAAATATTTATCATAAAATTTGGAATATATGTCTGAGGGTTTGCTCATTTCTGGCTAATGTATTAATTATTGGCTTCGATATCCTTTTTTAGCGGTTTTATTCCTGTTATATTTTCTACTACAGCATGGCTTACATTTGTTAATAGAATCATAATCGGAACATCTTTTGAAAGTCTTGTTATCTCATCAAAAATTAACTGATCGCTACCTTTCCATTGTTTTTTTGCGTCGAGTAATATCAAATTAAAAGAAGCGGTTTGTAATAAGTTTTTAGGTATTGGATTCTCTTTTATTGAAGGATATTCAACAATCACAACATCATTGTTAATTATATCTATATTGATATCTGATAATTTGTTGATCAACAGATAGCTTTTTGAAGAGTTCGAGAAATCTTTCGTCCAATCAATATTTTTTACAGATAAACCTATGCTTTTCCAATAATCCGATAAAGCATTTGCTATATATGTTTTTTGAACTCCATTTGAAATACTGAAGAAGTTTATTATACTAGGTTTTTCAGATGCAAAGTAATTTAATAAGTTATTGCCTAATAGTAGTATACAGGTTTCTTCATAAGATTTTCTAAAAATTCTTTTACCCAATTTACCTTCTTCTGGAAATACTCCTAAAACTTTACCTAAAGTAATGTGTTCAGTTCGCATTTTATCTAATAACCTTCTATCAAATAATTCTTTTAATAAGAATAAACTGATTATAAATATAACACTAGCTACATAAGAACCTAAAACTATAGCTTTTCTTTTTGTAGGTTTTGATAATAGTGGAAATGTAGGCTCATTGAGTACTTTCAATGAAGCGGAGTTCATTTCTAAGCTTTTTAATCTTAATCGGGCCGTATTAAGGCTTGATAAAATTGATAAATAAGAACGTTCAAGAAAGTCAATACTTCTTTCTTTCCGTTTTATTGTAGAACCTATTGGCGAGAAGTGAAGGTATTCCTGATCCAATTCGGCTCGTCTTCTATCTAAAACAGCAAGTTCTGCGGAAGCTTTTTCATTTTTTAATACTTCATCAAGCCATTGGGATACGAAATTGGATGTCGGGTAACCATCCTTGGTATATTTTTGATTACTCAATGTATTCATAATTACATGAAGATCACCCTCTGCAGTCTTAAGATCGGCTTTGTACCTATTAATTTGTCTTTGATTTGCGGGACTAACTAGAGAGTCTTTGTAGAATGGTTCTATCTCGGCAATTTTACTGCGTAATTGAGATATAGTATTGAGTTTGGAAATAAACTCAGAGTTGTTTTTTATTGATGCTAAGTTTTCCGATATCTTACTTTCTAGATGAGTAATTAATGCCTTAGAACTACTATATCTAAGCAATGCATCCTGATATATCAATTGGACATCCTTATCGTATGCTGCTACCTGTTTTGTTTGTTCGTCGTAGTTGATAACGCGATTTTCAATATTATAGTTTGTTAAAGAATCTTCTCCATTTCTAAGCTCTGAACTCACTTGAGCTAGCTCTTTCTCAAGGTGATGAATGACATTATTGGTTGTTCCGAACTGGATATCTTGATACTTTTTTTCATATGATTGATTGAGTATTACCAAAGTATTGTATGCTATGCCCGGATCATTAGCTGTATATGTTATTTCTAGCATATCACTATTGCCTAGTTTCTTTACAGAGATTTTGCTTAAGGCCTCATAGCTATAGTGTGGATGATGCCAATTTAATAATCCATATATAAAATTCTTAGGATCGGACTTTTCATAAGCCAGAATATTCTCGAGTGTTTTCTCCTCTGATTTCTTATCTATAAGAGCCTGAACTTCTTTCGGTGTTATATTTAAGAGTTTCCTGTAATTGGATGCTTTGATGTAAATATTATCTTTTTCCGAATCACCATATATCATATCTTGCACATATAGCCGGAGTGCAACATCTTTCAATGTCTCTTTAGAGGTTACAATATTTATAATATTTTCCAAAGTGTTATTTAATATATTCCAGTTTTGGGACGTCGGCTGTTCGGGATCTAATCCATAGCTGGAGACAACACCAGTGAAAACTGTAGTTTCTACAGTATATTCGAGGTTAAGATGTCTTGTAGATAAGATAACTAAACCTGATATTAGCAACGGTACAATCAATAACCACCATTTTATTTTATTGATAAACGTATATATACACCTTATTTGTTGCATATTATTTTATTTAGATATAATTTGAGTTTTTGCCAATATCTCAAGCTGAAGTAGAGAGGAGTTTAAACTTGCTTTAGTCTCTTCATAGTCGGATACAGCTGTTGTATACACAGATTTTTGTTTCCCCAGTTCTTGGATAGTGATATTACCATTAATAAAGTCTGTTTCGCTTAGATTTAACTGAGCCTCTGCAAAGAGTAAGGCTTCTGATTTAATTTTTATTAATGCTAAGTCTTTCATTGCGAGACTATACATTGCTGCTATACGGATTTTTTGTTCATCATACCATTTCTCTTGTTCAAACTCAGTCGCTTCCATATCCAACCTTTGTTTTTTTACCCTATTCTTTCTATCAAAAATGTCATCTAATGGTATAGATACTGAAGCTCCAAAGTTGTACCAACTCTGTTTATTTCCTGAATATTGATAAAATATTGGGGTGTTTGTATCTGAAAAAGTTGTATTGTTACCTACTACCCCATATTGATAGTTGGTAACTAATTTGATGAAACTCAACCATCTTTTTTTCTCGGAATCTATCAAACTTTTATATCCCTGCTTTTTTTTCTCATAATAGCTGAGAATAGGGCTAGCTTTAGCGTTTTCGTATAGAACAGATATCGGAGGTAACTGAAAGTCTAGATAATCTTTAGGTTTTAACTCTGTTATATCTTGAGCTAGCAGAGAGATACTACAAGAGAATAGGAAAAATGTAATGATGACTAGTTTTAGTTTCATAAATGTAAAAACTTGCAAATACTTAATAGATGTTAAGCATCTTCTTTTTGTATAAATGAGAAAAATGTTTTAAAAATAATTTTGCAATCAAGCCATATGGAGTAATTGTGAGCATAATATATATCCAGCTGTTTTCTTTCTTCTGCTGACATCTTGCCCTCTCCTCCGCGCCTTTCTACTTGCCATAGCCCGGTTAATCCTGCCGGAGCTATAAAGCGTTCAATATATTCATCTCCGGTCAATAGTTCTGCTTCATAAAGAGGTAAAGGTCTATTACCTACTATTGACATATCTCCTTTTAATATATTTATCAATTGGGGGATTTCATCGATACTATATTTTCTCATAAATCTACCCATTTTTGTGACTCTGGGGTCGTGTGCTATTTTAAAAAAGGTTGTATCTTTTTTCTCTTTTTTCTTATTTAGATATTCATGTTCTGATATTTCGTAATCGTCTGAAACTAGTACCGTATCATCATTGATAATATCAGAGTTTGTTGTGCTTACTTCCAATGTTTTTTCTTTCGATTCTTTGGTGTACTGATTCATTGATAGATAACTAGAGAGGCGCTCCTCTGCATCTATATACATAGATCGGAATTTCAAGAAATTGAAAATGTAGAAGTTGCTCCCAACTCTTTTAGACTTATATAAAATAGGTCCTCTACTTTCAAGCTTGATTAAGACCATTATTAAAATCAAGAATGGAGATAGAACGATAAGAGCTGATAGTGAAATAATTATATCAAATATACGTTTACCTTTAGGTATTGTAAATACTTCATCAACCTTATTCTTTTCTTTTCTTTCTTTTTTATTTAGAATTTCATTTTTAGATATAAAATTAGTGATTGCTTTAAATACATCTGAATCAGCATACGGAGAAATAGTATTATTTGCTCCTGCCTCTATATATATACTAGTTTCTTCTTTTCCTATTTTTTTTGTAACGAGAATTATATATAGATTTTTGAATTTCTTTTTCAGGTATGCAATATTAACCTTATCTACATCAGGATTAATTTTTTCATATAAAAGAGGCTGGATTTTATTTGAGGGTAATTCTTTCAATATAATACCAGCCTCTTCTTTATTTTTGACTATAACTATATTTTCTTGTAATAACTCTTGAAAATGATTGATATATTCTTTATTACTACCTATATATATAATAAAAGTCATTTAAGGATTTTTTTTAGTCTAACTTTTAACTCCATCGGGTTAAAGGGTTTCAATATAAAATCTTCCGCTCCATTTTCTAATAATCGAATTCGATTGATACTGTTATCTTCACTAGAAAGGATAACCACGGGGATAGATTTAAAGAGCTCATTTTTTTTGATATATGCCAAAAACTCTTCACCGGTCATGAAAGGCATTCTCAAATCCAGGATAATCAAATCCGGTATCGAATTTTGCTCTAACCATTGAATTGCTTTTAATGGATTCTCAAAATAAATACATTCATAGTCCTCTCTAAAATAGTTAGCTATAACTTTAGCTATAGCTTCTTTATCATCAATAATTAATATTCTTTGCATTATTTCCTTTTTTTATCAGGGATTCTTCGGATAAACAAATAAATATGAAAATAGAAATAGTTTGTTCCAAAATTCACGAATATCTCAATTTAATAAAATAATTTGAGATATTCGTATTATTTTCTATTGTTCTAATAAATATACTTTATTTGTTTCGTAAGTTTCATACCAATTAGGATAATTTTGCCCATTTGAAGATACCCATGATTTAAATTGAGGATATGCATCGATAATTCGAACCCACTCTAATGGATATTTCAAAGATAGTGGAACTCTTATGCCATATACTAAGTCAGATGTACTATAGTTTCTTCCAGAAGATACATCTGTCGATTTTTTTGTTGCTGCAAAATTCCTTAAGTGAATTTCCTTCCTATTAGATGTATTGTAGCCACCGTTGACAATGAATACGTTTAGTATATCGATCAAAGAAACATTAGAAATATCTATAGGCTCGTTGAATGATATACTGATTGTGATAGCTTTAGCCGGAAAATGAGTTTCCCCTGCTTTAGTATTTATTATCTGAGAAGTATTAGCTCCAAACAATGCATGAGCATTATCTGTAAGCGGAATAACTGCATAATCCTGATCGTTTTCCAAACCATTACTCATAGAGAAAACGTCACCACTGAAGCTTGTATTTGAATTTGTTATACTTTTAATATTACCTTTCAATACGCCGTCTAGCTGAATAGCTGCAGCAAGTCTTTTTGTAGCACCAACAGCTCTTACTTTACTTTGAATGTCTATTTTTGAAACTTTATTAGCGGCCGATAATGTATATCCTAAATTTATATCCAGAACAAAGTCATTCATGTCATAATCACCAATACTTGGGTAATTATCTTCAAAAGCATAAGTATAAGTTGTTCCTAATGTAGTGCTTAGTGGATATGTTATAATAACGGGACCTCCTCTTTGAATCAGATTTCCACCCTCGTTGCAGCTTGTTGCTTCAATGTTAACAGTAGACTCTCCTTTTCTTACAAAGTTAACATATTTAGTGTCTGAAGGAACGTCATACCCTGTTGATCCTGAGTTTGCAGGATAGTTTGATGACTCTATCTCTAAATAACCGGTAAATGCCGGGTGTCTCCATTCTGTGATTGAAAATTTCTCTAATTTTACTAAGGCTTTATTGCCAGAAGTAGGACCATTGATACTAGTTCCTGAGTTACTGAATTTAAGTTCATTGGTAACGTTCATTATAGCATAAGATCCAAGATTTATTTTATTATTACCCTGAAGGTCTAAAATGTTACATTTTAACAATGTTTCAGCAGCTGTATTTAATGTTGTGCCCTGGAAAGTTCCTTTATCATTAATGATAAATTTACATCCATTTTCAATTGTAGCATCATTAACAGTTATATTTTGAGTTGTAAATGCAGCATTGTTATTGATAATAGAGTTTTGTAAGAATGTATTGCCATTAACAGTAAATTGACCTTTATTGATAAAATTCGCATTGTTGTTAATAGACAAGTTCTGAGCAGTCAAGGAGCTTTCATTTATAACCTGTACGTTACTCGTATTTGCAGATAATGTACCTGATGCAGACATTGTACCATAATTAAACAAACTTCTTATATTCGAAATGTTATTGATGTTGAATACAGTACTGTTGTTTACTATTTGTCCATTTTCATTATTCATATCCACATTAACTTCTTTCTTATCAGGATTGAATTGCCCTGTTGTAGCTACAACAATTTTAGCCGAACCATTTGCTTTTATGTTTGAAGAAGTTTGTGTTGGAATATATTTTCCTCCATCTTGAATAATTATTTTTAAATTATTCAATTCTGTATTAGTTGAAGTGTTTTTCCATGTTCCTTCCACATATACGTATGCATCGTACCAGGAGCTATTGTTTATTTGCCCTTCAAATGTTTGCCCTGCCGGTATCACATATTGATTGCTTGAGTAGCTGATGCTATATGATGATCCGGATATAACGGTTGCATTAGATGGTGTTGTATATGTTCTTGTTGGCGCAGTATAATTTATGTCTAAACTTTTAGTTGATCCTGATTTCAGTGTTGCTACGCTTGCTGACTTTAATGCGTTAGAGGTATAGATCGCTCTTACTGATCTTTTTCCTGTTGGGTCAGTTTCTTGGACATACAAGATACTATCAGACTTAGCATATGTAACCTTAGCTTTAAATGGTTCATTTTTCTTAGCTAGGCCTTCTGCCAATAGTGATGCATTTGGTGAAATGATAGGGTTCTGATTAAAAACTTGTAATTTGTAATAATATGAACCATTGAATTGGTCATCCACATCCAAATTGAGACTAATATTGGAACTTGTAGTCCAGTCAAAACCGGAAGGAACGGTTAAGTCTGATAATTCATCAGGTATTACCTGAGAATTAGGGTCATAATAATCTTGTTCACTGCAACTAGTTAGTAAAGCTATGAACAGCAATGCTGTATACGCAAATTTGATTTTCATAATTAAATAAAAATGGGGTTTTCTGATTGTCCTCAATATAAACTATATATAGTATAAATGGTTTTATAAAAAACTGAGTAAAAGTATATATATTTTCTTTATTATTAGTCATTTATTTCCAAAAAATATTATTGAAATATCTTAAGGTCATAGCTATAACAAAAATAAATACGCTCAAGTTCATTAATAGAAAAAATTAACACATTATGATTTTCTTGAATAATTCAGTTTGTAATGTCTTCAATGTCTATCTTATGTGAACATGCCTTTTTCTTTTAAAAATGTCCCGTTTCGTGAACTTCATAGGCACTTGTTTGTTGTATCTAATATCCAATAAAAAATTTTTATTAAAACTAACACCTAATTATTTAAAATGAAAATAAATCATTCCGATTATACAATATTAGTGGTAGATGATGTGATGACGAATGTATTACTCCTTCAAGTGTTATTGGATAAGGAGGGATTCAACGTTGTTACAGCAAATGAGGGACAAGCAGCCATTGAAATAATTCGGAATGACGCGCCTGATCTTATCCTTTTGGATATCAATATGCCTAATATGGATGGTTTTGAAGTGATAAGAGAGGTGAAAAAATACTCATTATATAGAGAGATTCCTGTCATATTTTTAACTGCGATGAATGATGTTGACAGTATTGTCAAGGGATTTAGATTAGGTGGGAGTGATTATATAACAAAGCCTTTTAATAAGGAAGAATTAATGGCCCGTATAATTCATCAACTCTCATTACTTGCCGCTAAACGTATAATTGTAAAACGAACCCATGTGCTAAAGAAGACGATTCTGGATAGGGACAAGATGTATTCGGTAATAGCACATGACCTACGTTCGCCAATGGCATCGATGATGATGATAATGAATTCAATAATGCATGATGTTGATAAAGATAAAGTCGATCCGGCAATATATGAGCTTTTGAAGCTTGCAAATAAAACAACCGAAGATATATTTTCCCTTCTAGATAATTTGTTGAAATGGACTAAATTGCAGATCGGTAAGCAATTGGCTATTCCTCAAAGTGTAGACCTTGTTCCTATTGTGAAAGGTACTACGGATGTTTTTATGAATGTTGCCAGTATTAAGAATATCAAAATAGAATTTAATACAGAGGTTAAATCTGCGAATATTTTTTCAGATATAGATATGTTGAAAAGTTGTACGCGGAACTTAATCAGCAATGCCATTAAGTTTAGTTATGAAGGAGGAATAATTAAAGTAGAAATAAAAGAAACTGATGATGAGTATATTGTATCTGTATCTGATAACGGATGTGGTATAAGTGAGGCAAATCAGCAAAAACTACTTAATGTCGGCACTCATTATACAAGTTATGGAACAGCTCAGGAAGAAGGTTCCGGTTTGGGACTGCTGTTGACATTGGAATTTGTTCAGAAGAATAATGGCAGACTATGGTTTGAATCGAAAGAAGGAGTGGGGTCTACATTTTTCTTTTCTCTTCCCAAAGAAATAAACAATTAATAGTTTAATACTAAATCCATGATAACGGGATTATGATCGCTATAAGCTTTTTTCGGTGAATCATATTTTATTCCTGTAATTTCTTTTGAATATAAGATATAATCAATCCGTAGCATATTTAATAAACCTTTATAAGTATGCCCAATGCCGTTTCCACATTCTTTAAATCCATCTTGTAGATCTTTTTTGATGGTCTTGTATGCATATGAGGTTGGGGTATCATTCATATCTCCACAAAATATAATAGGCATTGTACTCGAGCAAATTTCTTCTCTGATAAGATTAGCCTGAGATGCCCGTATTCTTTGGTTTACATTCATTTTACTTATCGTCTTATGCAATGAGTTTGGAGTGTTCCATATCGAACCTATTCTTTTCTGATTGAAGTTTGTCGTCTGTAGATGGGCACTGATTAATCGTATCGTTTTGTCTTCAACCAGCAAGTCTGTTGCAATGGCGCTGTTATTGCTATTGTTGAATAATATAGGCTTTATGTTTTGTATTGGATAGCGTGAAAAAATTGCTACTTTTAAATAATCACTTCCATTTTCGGAGAAGGTATAATAAGGTAAAAAGCTAAGACATTTTCTCAGAGAGTCTCCTATTTCCTTATTATTAGGATATTCTTGGATACAAAAAATGTCTACATTTTCTGTTTTTACAAACTCTACTATTTGATGTAGATTGCCATAACTATCATTCTTAGCCTTATTTTCACTTATATTAAATGTCATTACCCGTATATTCTTTCCTTCTAGATCTACTTTTGGGGAAGAGTTAGGAAGTTTGTAGCCGGCACCTAGAAAACCTATACAGAAGGTGATAGCAATAATAGATGCGATGATAAATCTTTTAGTAATGAGTAAGTATAAGCAGTTTAGTACATTGAGGATTAAAATTACAGGTAATATTAGTCCTATAAAAGGAATAATACTATAATCTCTAGGGTCAAAGAATGGGGAGAGGACACCTACAATTGTAGTGCCTGCAATGAGTAGACTAAAAATAACAATATAAAAGTTTACTAATTTTATTGCAGCAACTTTTCCCATTAAATTCAGATTTTTAAATAATATATTTATGAATAGTTTCTATTAATTTATCTTTGCAGATTGGCTTTGCTAAGAACTCATTACAACCTGAATCAATTGCTTTTTTTATGTCTTTTTCATAAGCTTTAGCACTAATTGCAATAATGATAATGTCAGGAGAAACTTGACGGATAATTTTTGTTGCTTCAAATCCATTAAGCGTTGGCATATTCAAGTCCATCAGGATCATATCAGGATTATATTCTTCAAACATTCTCACAGCCTCCACTCCATCTAGCCCTTGTAGCAAAGCATACTCTTCTCCTATCATTGCATCTATCAGTTGATAACTATTATCATCATCGTCGGCAACTAAGATCGTGCAATTCTGATCGAAAGAATAGTTCTTGACCGAATTATCGGTATTATTTTTTTCTGCTTCCCCGTTTTTTGTAGGTTCATATGGCAATGTAAAAGTGAAGCAAGATCCTTTTTCTAATTCTGATTTAACCGATATCTCTCCACCAAGACGCTCTACTATAGAACGACAAATAGCTAAGCCCAATCCGGTTCCAATAGCATTGCTGTCAACTTGCATAAATCGTTCGAATATTTTATCTAATTGATCCTCTATTATTCCGATTCCGGTATCATTTACATAAACTTTGATCTTATTGTCTATTACCTCAAATCCATACTTTATATATCCTTTCTTCGTGAATTTTTGAGCATTAATAATAAGGTTTGATAGAACTTGGTGTATTCTGTTTCTATCGGATCGTATCCATAACTCTGTTCCTATATTATTATAGATCAGTTCTGTTTCGGGATGGCATTGAGATGCGTATGTTTCATATATCTCCAGACATAACATGCCAAAATCAAAGTCTTCGGGTTCAAATTCTACAATGCCAGATTCTATTTTCGAAAAGTCTAAAATTTCATTCACTAAGGCTAATAACCGACCACTATTGGACTCAACGAAATTAAAATAATAGTTTCGTTTTTCCTGATCATCAGTTTCTGCTATAATGCGAGAGAATCCTAATATTGCATTCAAAGGTGTGCGTATTTCATGACTCATATTAGATAGAAATGCAGATTTGAGTTTGTCTAACTGCTCTGCCTTCAACTTTGCTGTTGTAAGCTCTTTTTCTATTTTTTTGAGTTCTGTAATATCCCAACCTAAACCTATTACCAAAGAAGAATTATCCGTTTCGCTGTTTAATCGTATTTTGAGTATATCAACATATCGGATATTTCCATCATTATCTACAAATTCTTGAAATACTCTTTGAGGAACTCCGGTTTCAAATGCTGCTATATCTTCAGCTCGATATCTCTCCGCTAATTCTTTGGGGAAAATATCAAAGTCCGTTTTATCGGAAAAATCATCATTTTGAACGAGGTAAAATTGTGTTGATATCTTATTCCAATATATATATCTATAGTCGTTCAAAGGGTTTTTAATGAATACAGAAATAGGCATATTATCTAAAACCATATTCATGAGATTACGTGTGTTTTTACTTTCAATCTCAGCGTATTTCTGTTTTGTGGTATTTGACCAGTAACTCCATATAAATTTTGTGCCGAAAGTATCTCTCGCCAAATACGAGATACAGTCAAAGTAAGAAGTCTTTTCAGTCTCACTATCTGTGTAAATTATGTTATACTTATAGCTTTCATTCGATTCCAGATTTTTTAGAATAAGCTCCCATTGCTCTGTGCTGAGCTGTTTGAGATCTGATATTTTATAATCGGAAATATCTCTATCTTTTGATATATTATTGTGAAGTAAAAATTGTTGATTGGCAAATATTAGTTGGCCATCTTCCATAAAGACTCCAAAAACATGATCGCTTGTCACATTATTCATGAAGTTTACTGTTTCATATTCCCAACGATTTTTTATAACATCGTCTATATTCTGTACGTACCTTTCTATGATTGTTTCGCCTTTATATTCGTATACACTGGTTATTTGTGTTCTTATATAAGATACAATCGAGTAATTGTCTTTCGTATAAACTCGTCTATAGTCCAGGTATTTACCGTTGTAAATCCTGCCGTTCAGATAATCTATAAATGCTTCTTTGTCGGCCGGATGTATTTTAGAAGAATATTCATCAATAGATATAATCGCTTCCTCTTCAACTATAGAGAATATATTTCCAAATCCGGAATAATACAACATTCCTACTTGAGGGTTATATTTCCAATGTCCTATTTTTGCTATTTTTTGCGTTTCTTTTAGCTTTCGGTTGGCGTTATCCAACCTCTTTTTCATCTGGCTACGCTGAGTTATATCACGATATTGACAAAGTACAAACTCCTTTTCATAAAGTTGTATGATACATTTGAAATATATGGTGTTTCTTTTTAAAGGAAGATCATAGTTAAGGCTTGAAGTTCCTCCATTTGTTACAACATCATCAAAATGGGCTTTAAAATTTAATGCCGTTTCTTCGGGGAGTATATCAAAAATATTTTGCCCTACAATTTGTTCCGATTTTAGAAACCAGTGATTTGATTTTATAATGCAATCTACACAGGTTCCGTCGTAGCGGAATAAAAAAAGCGAATCACAGGTTTTTAGTAATATTTCAAAGGCTCTTTCTCTATCATGCAACAGATTAACATTGGTCTCTTCCGTATTACTATAGGATACATTCCCTACATATTTGTTTATTAATTCTTTCTGTAATGCAAAATTGTCATATTCCAGATCTTTTATGCGCTGTATCAATTCATCTTTGGAATATTGTCTATACTTTATATCCATTGTATATAGTGTATTAAAAAGAGGAAACTATATTTATAAATACTATCAAAAAAAGATGCTTATAACAACACCAATAAGGGTATAATGGTTTAGTGGTCTCAACTGTTTTGCCACTATATATTTTATCCAAAACTGGTTTTGTAAATTTAAAATATCAATCAAATAACGTGGAATATAGTATGATCAAAACTTTATTTAGCTTTTCTCATATGTTACTGATTTATATTTGTTTTTTGTAAAAGTATAACAATGAAGTATAAGACTTTCTGTCTATTTAGGGCAAATTTTAGGCTTACTTCATGTTTATAATTATAAAAAAGAAACTAATTACTACGCTTAATCCTCGTTTCTCTGTTATAACTGTTTATAGGGGATATTAAAGGTGTTTCCTTCTTGTATATTCCCTGTTTGGAGTTCTTTCTTCAACCAACGTATACGTTGAGCAGATGTTCCGTGATTGGAGGTGTCGGGAACCGTGTATCCTTGCGATTGCATTTGCAAGTCATGGTATCCAATCTGCGAGGCTGCATTCAGTCCTTCTTCTATATCACCGTCTTCAAGCGAATTGAAGTTTTCATTATCGTGACAGGCCCATACTCCGGCATAAAATTCGGCTTGTAGTTCAAGCCTAACATTAAGCTCGTTACTTTCTTTTTCGGTAAACTGTTGTCCTTTTTGCAACGTACCGATCAAGTATTGTACGTGATAACCTACTTCGGGAACTATATATTTTAGTCCATTCTGATCAAATATGTCAGCCCATACATCTTCTGTACCGGCCAATATTGTTTTTGCAAAAGTAGCAGCGGATTCCTCTTGGGCAGATGACACATAGATTTTCTCCGGCGATATTATATCGGTTGCTTGCTGAGTCATAAATTCCATAGGGTTACCGCCAGCAAGCCCAATAATGAAAGCAATTATGATTGTTCCGCCAATGCCTAAAGAAATTTTACCCGAAGCCCTTTTTCCTCGACGGTCATCTACGTTGTCACTAGTCCTTCTGCCATCCAATCTCATATTTTGTATTCTTAGATGTTGCTCGAGTATACATTATAAATACAAACGTATAAAACAAAGAGATTGTTTAAATCTTCCTTTGCCTCTGTCTTTATCTCTTGCTGCTGCATCATGCGAAGAAAAAGTGTTATTGGATTAGTCCAATTTCCTGAATGGCGGTTTTACTACTTCTGCTTTCAAATTCTTTTCTCGTACTTTAATAAAAATAGGAGCTCCCAGCTTAGCATATTCCGGTTTTACATAACCTAATCCTACTCCTATTTTTGAAGTTGGCGACATTGTACCCGAAGTGACTGTTCCTATTTTTTCATTATTTTCGTTTACGATATCGTAGCCGTGACGTGGAATCCCTTTTTCAAGCATCTTGAATCCACATAGTTTACGATTTACGCCTTCCTGCTTTTGTTTTTCAAGTATTTCGCGAGCAGTGAAATTCTTTCCTTCTGTAAATTTGGTAATCCAACCTAATCCGGCTTCGATAGGAGTAGTTGTATCATCCAGATCGTTTCCATAGAGGCAAAATCCCATCTCGAGGCGAAGTGTATCGCGAGCACCCAGTCCTATCGGTTTAATGCCAAACTCTTCTCCTGCCTCAAAAATAGCATTCCATATATCTTCTCCGTATTCAGGGTAAAAGTATAACTCAAAACCTCCTGCTCCGGTATATCCTGTATTGGATATAATTACGCTCTCCAGCCCCGATCCCTTAAGACTACCAATAACAAAAGAATAATAAGGAATCATTGTTAGATCTATCTTGGTTAGCTTTTGAAGTGTCGCCAAAGCTTTAGGTCCCTGTATGGCTAATTGGGCTATCGTATCTGATGAGTTTTCAAGATCAGCCAATTCTTCATTATGATCTGTCAACCATTTCCAGTCTTTCTCTATGTTCGATGCATTTACTACTAACATGTATTTCTCGGGTTCGTAATGATATATGATTATATCATCTACTATTCCACCCTGATCGTTAATGATGGCAGTATACTGGGCTTTACCTATTTCAAGAGTGGCAACGTCATTGCTTAACATTCTCTGTAAAAAAGGAAGAGCTCTTGATCCTTTTACCCATATCTCGCCCATATGAGATACATCAAATACTCCCACGCCTTTGCAGACGGTCATATGTTCATCTATAATACCTGAATATTCGATCGGCATGTTATAGCCCGCAAATTCATGCATCTTAGCGCCAAGAGCAATGTGGATGTCTGTAAATGGAGTTTTTTTCATTACTTATTATATATTTCGTTATTAGTGTTCAATATTACTAAAAAGTAACAAAAGTAACACATAATAATATAGGTTTTACTTGTTACTTTTTATTATTTATAGTGTATTTCCATATAATATAGATAATTTTATTCACATTAAAAAATGAATACACTTATCTATATAAACAGCGATTTATTTACTCGTTACCAATGCTGCAATTTTAACGATCACCTGTACAGCTTTTTCCATCGATTGGATAGGTACAAATTCGTAACGTCCGTGGAAGTTATGCCCACCTGCAAAGATATTCGGACAAGGCAACCCCATAAATGATAGACGTGCACCGTCTGTTCCTCCCCGGATAGGTTTTACAATAGGGGTAACGCCTACAGCAGTCATTGCTTCAAAAGCCAAATCAACCACATGCTTTACCGGTTCAACCTTCTCGCGCATATTATAATATTGGTCTTTTATTTCTACAGTAGTACTATCGGGGTATAGTTTATTGATGAAAACGATAGTGTCTAACATTATTTGTTTACGCTTCTCGAATATTTCACGATCGTGGTCACGTATTATATAACCTACGGTTGCAGCATCTACTGTTCCCGATATATTAGTCAAATGAAAGAAACCTTCATATCCGGTAGTATGCTCGGGGCGTTCATTTGAGGGTAGGAGAGAGACTAGTTTGTTGGCTACTACCAATGCATTAACCATCTTGTCTTTCGCATATCCGGGATGTACGCTTCGTCCCTGTATATTAATTTTTACGCCGGCAGCATTAAAATTTTCGTATTCTAGTTCGCCAATAGGTCCACCATCCATCGTATAAGCCCATTCGCAGCCAAATTTTTCAACATCAAAATAGTCAGCTCCTGCACCAATTTCTTCATCAGGAGTAAATCCTATTCGGATTTTTCCATGCTTGATTTCCGGATGATCTTTCAAGTATTTGATTGCAGTCAATATTTCTGCTATGCCTGCTTTGTCATCCGCACCTAATAGTGTTTTACCATCAGTTACTATCAAATCCTGACCTACATAGTCTTGCATCTCAGGAAAATCGTTAGGAGATAAAACTATATTAAGCTCTTTATTTAATATAATATCTTTTCCGTCATAATTTTTTACAATCTGTGGATTTACATCTTTACCCGTTAAATCGGGGCTGGTATCCATGTGCGCAACGAACCCTATGGTTGGCACTTCTTTATCTGTATTAGCAGGAAGAGTTGCCATAATATAGCCTTTCTCATCCAAAGATATATCTTCTAAACCCATTTCATGCAACTCTTTTTCGAGTTCACGGGCTAGAACCATTTGTCCGGGAGTACTTGGTGTTGTACCTGTTTCAGTGCTTGATTCTGTGTCAAATTTCACATACTTCAAGAAACGATCTACTACTGTCATATTCTCTATTTATTTTTTTATAATATTTTTATCGAAAAATCAAATTTGTTAACGCTTTGATATCTAGTATTTTCTTTCTACAAAAGAGTTTCATACAAATGTAGTAAAAGGAAATCAAAGGAAAAAATTGAAATCATATTTTGTGAATATGAAAAATTTATCTACTTTTGTCGCGGGTAAGTCCTATACGGTCAGCTCCCGATTAATCCCCCAGGGTTTGATCGCAGCAAGGGCCGTCGGTTGTAGCGACGCGATATAGTAAGCTTACCCATCTGCCTCTTTAGCTCAGTTGGCCAGAGCACGTGATTTGTAATCTCGGGGTCGTTGGTTCGAATCCGACAAGAGGCTCAAAAAGACTATCCAATTTGGATAGTTTTTTTTGTTTATAGCTATTTTTTATCTTCAATATAATAAAACAGGGTTAGAAATTCTAACCCTGTTTTATTATTATTGAAAGTACGTAAATTCTGCTTTTTGATATACTGAATTACCAACCTTTTACGGCTCCGCCTTTAAACACATCAGCCGCAACTTTTTCCACCTCTTCTGATTGATACGATTCTACAAACTTTTTGATTTTGTCACTATCTTTATTTTCTTCTCGGGTCACAATCAGATTGACATAAGGAGACTCCTTATCTTCTGCAAAAACAGCGTCTTTAAGTAAAAGCCCTACTTGTCCTGCAAAATTATTGTTGATGATAGATAAAGACACTTTTGCGTCATCTAAGACTCTAGGTAGTTGTGGCGCTTCTAGTTCTAATATCTCCAGATTTTTAGGGTTTTCTATTATATCAACTAGTCGTGGAGAGGTTGCTCCATCTTTCAGTTTTATCAATCCCGCCTTTTGTAATAATAGCAATGCTCTGCTATTGTTTGATGCATCATTCGGGATCACTACTACACTTCCATCTTTCAACTCTTCCAAACTTTTTATTTTTTTTGAATATGCTGCCATTGGATATACAAACGTATTACCTACGATGACAAATTTATATCCACGGTTCGTAGTTTGTTCTTCTAAAAAAGGCTTTGTTTGGAATACATTGGCTTCTATATCTCCTTGATCTAATGCTGTGTTCGGCATTACATAATCACTGAATTGTACTAATTCTACTTCTAGTCCGTATTTTTCTTTCGCTACTTTTTTAGCCGTTTCGGCTATTGCGTATTCAGGGCCTGAAGATACCCCTATCTTAATATGATTTGGGTCGTTATTTTTTTTGTTTCCGCAAGATGTGAGTAGTATAAGGGATGCACATATAGTAATCAATCCATTTATTTTCTTCATACTGATATTATATTTTCTAAATTATTAAATAATGAGCAAGTTCGTATTATTTGTCTTTAATGATAAAATAATAACCTGCAAATTTTATCTAAGTTATAAAAAGGAATTATTGTCGCATTTACTCTTATCCATTTCTTTTAACACAGAGTAAAAAGAGTAACACAGAGTTTCTTGCAATACAACAAATACGGCATTGTTTTTACCAATTGCTTAGTACAAAAGTAAAGAATCTAATTATAATAAAAAACTTATGACCTGTATAGCCTCTGCAAAACTATAAGGCTTCCATTTAATCATAAATACCATAAATGAGGTATTTACTGTATAAGCGATATCGTTAATTTTGTGTTTTGTAAAGAACAAAGGAGAATATTGAAAATATAATTTTATAAAATAGCCTGGATTGTGTACTTTTGGCAAAATAATTAAAAGAAACAATCTATATATTTAGATGATTGACATAAAGAATGTAACAAAGGTTTTTCAGGGAAAAAATGCGTCTTCTACTGCTCTGTCGAATATATCCCTTACTGTCCCTAAAGGTAAGATATTTGGTATAATAGGAGAGTCGGGTGCAGGCAAAAGTACGTTGATCCGCTGTGTAAACTTATTAGAACGTCCCACTTCAGGTGAAATATATATTGATGGACAGGATATGCTGACTTTGTCACCTTCAGAGCTTATTGCTACCCGAAGGAAGATCGGTATGATATTTCAACACTTCAATTTGCTATCCTCCGCCACAGTATTTGAAAATATAGCATTTCCCCTAAAGCTGAATAAAACACCTAAGGAATTAATTAGACAACGGGTTTTGGAGTTGTTGGCTCTTGTGGGCCTAGAAAACAAAGCTAATGATTATCCTGCAAAACTTTCGGGTGGACAGAAACAGCGTGTTGCTATTGCGCGCGCTTTGGCTAATAATCCTCAAATACTTTTGTGTGACGAAGCAACCAGTGCATTAGATCCGGCAACTACTTATTCTATTCTTTCGTTGTTGAAAGATATTAATAAGAAGATGAATATTACAATATTGTTGATCACACATGAAATGGAAGTTGTAAAAACGATTTGTGATGAAGTCGCTGTCCTCAACAACGGAGAGTTGATAGAGCAAGGGCTGATCACTGAGATCTTTTCACATCCTAAAAATGAATTGACCAAATACTTTATAGATTCTTCTATAAGACTGCATATTCCTTCTAATTATTCAGATCGGCTGACAGAGCAATTCATGGATAATAAACATATGCTCATTCGATTGGAGATATCGGGACAGTCTGAAGCAAATGCAGTGCTATCGGATATTGCGAAGTTGTATGAGGTCAATAGTAATATTGTATGTGCTCAAATAGATCATATAAAAGGTGTTAAGTTTGGGGTTATGTTGATAGAATTACACGGCTTGCCCGAAAATGAAATATTAGCTGTTGGGTATTTAAAGAGTAAGAATATAAATGTAAGTACTTTAGGATATGTCTAGTGAGATGATCGATTTATTGTTAAAAGGTACAGGTGAAACAATCGTCATGACCCTTGTGTCAGGCTTTTTTAGTTTTTTGCTGGGGTTACCGCTTGGGGTTTGGCTGTATATAACACGTAAAGGGCAGATAAAAGAAAATATGATATTGCATAATATCCTATCAACATTCATAAATATTTTTAGAGCCATTCCTTTTATTATTCTTATTGTATGGATGATTCCTTTCACTCGTGCATTGGTAGGTACATCAATAGGGGTTTTAGCCGCACTTGTTCCATTGAGTATTGGTGCTGCTCCTTTTGTTGCCCGAATGATAGAAAATAGCCTTATCGATGTGCCGAGTGGTTTGATAGAGGCTTCCCGATCGATGGGTGCAACTCCACTTCAGATTGTGAAAAAGGTTTTATTACCAGAAGCATTACCGTCAATTGTTAATTGTGTATCTATAACGTTAATAATGCTTGTCGGTTATTCTGCTATGGGTGGTGCTGTGGGAGCCCGAGGCTTGGGACAAATTGGTTACCAATATGGCTATGTTGGCTATAATCTGGAAATAATGAATATAGTTTTAGCGTTGCTCGTAATATTAGTGTTTATAATCCAATATACAGGTAATTATATTTCTAAGAAGTTTGACCATAGATAATCACTTTGCTTTTTTTGGAATCTAAATAATATTCACAATTTCAATTGGAAAATGAAACTATCTTATTTTTTATTTACAATTACTCTTAGTCTGGTATCTCTTTCTATTGATGCGCAGATAGCCGATACAGATACATTAAGATCATTGGCTGCACGTAAAGGTACTGTGATTGTTGATGTGCGTACGGTAGAAGAGTACGATGAAGGGCATATCGAATCGTCTATAAATATTCCCTTACAGATACTCGGTGATTCTATCGAGAGTTTAAAACATTATGAGAAAGTAATTGTGATCTGCCGAAGTGGCAGACGAAGTGCTAAAGCCAAAGCTGAGTTGGAAGAGGCTGGATTTACGAATGTATATAATGGTGGTGGATGGGAACATCTAAAGTCTATTTTAGAAGCTCGGGAAGAAGAGTAGCACGGGACGTTTTCGGCCTTATAAAAAATAAGAATGAAGGCGTAAAATAGTATTCTTATTTTTGGTCAGAGTTCAGAAAATATACTAATTTTACAACACCGATTGCGAAAGTAGCTCAGTTGGTAGAGCACAACCTTCCCAAGGTTGGGGTCGCGGGTTCGAGCCCCGTTTTTCGCTCGAAAAAATGCGCATGTGGCGTAATGGTAGCCGCGCTGTCTTCAGGTGGCAGTGACCTACGGTCGTGGGGGTTCGAGTCCCTTCATGCGCACATAATGTTAATTTTGATTGCTTTAAATAGGTGTAAATCAGAAATTTGCACCTATTTTGTTTTTATGCATGGAACGTATTTTGGAACGCATTATAAAACTATTGCTTTTTTATACTATAAAGGTCTATCAGAAGATCTGCCGTTGCATCATCGATGTTTTTAGTGTTTATTTTTGACAAATCTAGTTCTTCCACAGTAGTATTATATAGTTTCGATACTCTATCTTCAATGTAATTCATCCACTTCCAATGAGCATTCTGAAGTGCATAAAATATACGAGTCTTGTCTGTATGGGAATGATAAGTCATATCTTCATACATTAGTGTCGTTTCTTTCCAATCTACAACGGTCCAGAACAACTGATTAAAATATTCCCACTTTTCAAAGACTTCTTTAACCGGCAATGACACAGAAGTTCTATTGTCCGTTTTTACACATGACGTAAATTTCTCTGCAAGCTTTACAGCATCGCGGAATTTGGGAGAGGTGGATTTTCCAAATGATAATGTTAGCATGATTTCTGAGTTTTATTTTCTATCAAATATTTTACTTTTACCTCTCTATCGATGAACTCTATGACATTATATTGATTTAAAACATATCGCCCATCATCAAGCCTAACCTCTTCGTTTGTTTCCATTGCCTGCATAATTATATCTTCCCATTCTGGATGTTCATCTAGAACTAAATTAGCACGTCTCTCATTTTCTTTCATGAATACATCAATAGCTATCTTTATGACACGTAACTCATTTTTATAATCCTTCATTTTCCTGTATAGTTTAATGAGTCTCCAGTAAGCATGGAGGGCAGGCTGCCTTAAGGATATATTTTCCTCATATACCTTTAATGCTTCTTCTATCCTTCCTTCTTTTTCAAATGCAATACCCCTATTATTTGTGTCACAACATTTAGACAATATTTCGCCTTCTTTTCGATTATATTCTCTAAGATCGTCTAATTCTTTTTGATCTTCACCAGTCCACATGTAGACCTCTGTTTATTTTATTTAATATCTCCTAAGCATTCCGATAACTAACCCTATATTATAGATATCCTCTTTTAGAATCTGAAAATCTGGGTACAGTTCCTTATTTTCTGATTTGCAAAGAATATATTCTCCGTTGTCATATATGCGCTTTACAACTACACCTTGAGCGGTATCAAGGACATGATATCTTCCCCATTGAATAAACCTAGCTTTTCCGTTAGTTAATTGCAAACAGGCCAATTCATCTCCTGACATAAATTCAGGCTCCATACTATCCCCTTTAACAAGAATTGTGTAGTTGTAGTTAGAAAAAGCTGAAACGAAAGGTAATTGTTCCGAATCTTCATTTGTAACTCCGTCCAGGGCAACCGAAATAGATCCGGCAGCAGCATTTAATGGAATGCGAGGTCGGGTTTCCTCTCGCGATTTTTCATTGACACGATCTTCTTTTATATTGAATGAATTTACATAATCCACTCCATATAATTCATTCAATATACCTAATTGATAATCCGTCAAGTCTTTTCCTTCCTTTTCAATAGCAACAATATTAGGTTGACCACATTCCAGTATTTGTGCCATTTCTTTTTGTGTAAGCTTCTTGTCAGCCCTTAGCTCCTTTAGTTTGAACATGTAGATAGTTAATTAAAGTTAATGTCAATGATAATTGTTGATAGTATCATTGATATATCAATTTTAATATTGATATTTGCATTGTAATCATATAACAATACGAATACAAAGATAAAAGAATTGTATATAATAAATGAAAAGTATACCGGAATGGATTTGAAAAGTATACCACTTAGGAAGGATTTTCAAAGAACGTAAAATGCTTATAAGTTAGCTTCTCTTGCTAACATTTTTTCAGTTTCTTTAA